>JAEZRB010000307.1 GCA_023412975.1 Bacteroidota bacterium
CGGTGATCAGCAAACTATAGTTAATTATATTTTTCATCTCTAAATTTTTTATTTGTTAAAGGCAGATGGAATTTCCATTTGGGAATTAAAATCTAATATTCAGGTTCAATCCCATGCCCCTGGTGGAGGGAATTCCCGGTGACTCCAAACCGACCTGGTTATCGGATGCGAAGCCAAAAGTTTCGGGATCGATATTATCCACCCATTTCTTTATGATGAGAACGTTGCTGGCCACGAAATCCAGTTTGACACCTTTAACAGGCCATTTTGCCGGAATAAACTTTGTAAAATCATAGCCCAGTGTTATCTGGCGAAGTTTCCAGTAACCGCCATCATAAATCACTGGTTCTATTATCTGCTGCGAACGAAGGTGTTCCCAATAAGTTTGTACCGCTGCTTTATGCGTATTGGTAGCTCCGGAATTATCCACACCTACACCAAGTACGCTGTCCACCCGGCCCTCAAGCGTTGCTTTATGCAAACCATGACGGTAAGCATTGAAGTTTGTTCCTGACAGCATCTTGTTGCCCAGCTTGAAATCAATCAATACAGTTAGATGAATTCCTTTATAGCTAAACGAGTTAAGGAAACCACCGGTCCATTTGGGTAATGCGCTTCCAAAAAGAACGAAATCCAATGTACGTTGTGGCAATCCATTATTCTGGAAAATCCGCTGGTTACCTTTGGCCGCATCCCGGGCATACCCAAATCCCGCAATTTGTCCCATTTCCAAACCCACCACATGTCTTGTTTCACCATTAAAGACGTGCGTACCTGTAGTAATCCGTTCGCCTGGCCGGTCAGTGATGATGCTTAATACTTTTGTCTTGTTGTACGCTGCATTGGCGGTGAACTCCCAGACGAAATCTTTATTTTGAATGGGTACCAGGTTCACCATCGCTTCATAACCAAGGTTGCGACTCTTTCCGCTATTAATAAAAGTGTTTACGAAACCGGATGCATCAGAAATTTGTACATTGACGATCTGGTCGCTTGTGATTTTACGGTATGCAGCGAAGTCAATACCGACTCTGTTATTGAACAATTTTAATTCAAGACCTATTTCAGTTTCGGCAGCCCTGCTAGGCCTCAGGTTTGGATTAGGCACCGATCCACCACTTGTGCCAATCGGCACAGGAGTACCATTGGGATTATTGATCAGGTTAGCGCTAACATTATAGAACAGCTGATCGGAATAGGGGCTAACCGCGCCATCGCTACCCACTTCCGCGTAACCAACCCTGATCTTACCAAAACTAAGCCAGGGAACGGAGCTAAGTGATTCTGAGAATACATAGGCACCAGAAACGGACGGGTATTTAATACTGCGGTTTGCGGCCGACAGCGTAGAGAACCAATCGTTTCTCAGGGTACCGTTCAAATAGAAGGTTCTTTTCCAGGATATTTCAGCAGAACCATATAATGAATTTACACCCTGCTCAGCTAAAGTATAAACAGGATCTTTTGCGCGCCCGTTTTGTACAGTATACAGACCTCTCACAAAAAAGTCGGTGACCACCACGTTATTAATTTTAGTCTCCCTGCGCATCTGGTTACCACCTACAGTTAATGTGGCTTCAAAATCGCCGAATTCTTTGTTACCGCTTACGAGGAAGTCGAGATTGGTTTCACGGAAACGACGGGACTCCTGCGTGTAAACGCCATTGGCAAAACCCGGTACGGCTGCACGTGAAGCATGACCTGTTGGGAAATTGTTCACGTCTTCATCACGTGACCAATAATCCTGTCCGAAGCGAACCTGCCCAAATAGCCAGGGAAGGAAATTATACTTCATGGACACATTACCAAATATCCTGTCTCTTTTAATATTATGGAATTGTTCCGACAGCACCCAGTATGGATTGGTCCTGTTCATGAAACGTGAGTAGACATACTCATTACCCGCAGCATTAAATTTATTCGCTGCCAGTACTGACAGCGGCATGGTAGTCGACATCGCCATCAGTGTGGTAGGAATGGAGTTATCCTGGTTAGCGATATTGGGAGGATTCTTATTATTCTCTCTTGAGTAGTTTACGTTTCCTGCAAAGTTTAGTTTATCAGTTAAGTTGTAATTGAATCCGAGATTCATCGTCTTGCGGTTGAACTTATTGTTCGGTACGACACCCAGGTTGTCGGTATTATTGAGTGAAAAGTGTAAGCCACCTTTATCTCCACCGGCATCCATTGTTAATGTATTAGATATATTTTGTCCGTTCCTATAGAATTCTTTGATACGGCTTGGTTGTAATTGATAAGGGACAGTAAGATTATCGAATAAGATATGCGTCATGCCTGGCGCAATTTTTTCACCAAAAGACCACTGGCCGGAAGTAGGATTAGCTGTCAATGGCCTAACACCACCTTCACCCTGGCCATACTCAGTTTGATAGTCTGTAAAGTCGAGCGGTGTTTCATTAATATAGTTTAGGTTGTAAGACAGCCCGATTCCTTTACCCTTGCCCCTGGTTTTGGTAGTGATCATGATCACACCATTCTGAGCCCTGGAGCCATACAAAGCTGCCGCAGGAGCGCCTTTGAGTATGGTCATGCTTTCGATGTCGTCGGGATTTATACTTGAGAGACCGTCACCACCATCTGAATAAACACCTCCACCTTTCACACCTACAGCATTACCATTGGCACTACCACCCGGTTCGGGGCTACTATTAAAGCTTGTATTGTCTATAGGAACACCATTTATTACTATAAGAGGACTATTTTGACCACCGATCGATGACTGGCCCCGGATACGTATTTTAGAAGTACCACCCGGACCCGTGCCCATTGTTGAGATATTGACGCCGGCTACTTTTCCCTGCAATGCGTTCATCACGTTGGGCGTCCGGTTGATGGTTAGTTCGGATGCCTTTACACTACTGGTAGCATACCCCAATCCTCTCGTATTTTTTGAGATGCCGAGGGCGGTTATTACTACTGCATCCAGACTTTGCGCAGTCGTTAGCAATGTAACATCCACCACGCTACGATCGGCAACGGCTACTTCCATACTGGCAAAGCCTATGGAACTAAAAACCAATGTTGCGGAGCCAGCGGCGTTGATGTGGTACTTCCCAGATGCATCAGTGGTGGTTCCCACGTTGGTACCTTTCACCGTTACGGATACATCAGAAAGATTTTTACCACTTTCGTCCGATACTGTTCCGGTAATTGATTGCCCCTGGGCGGAAGTAAGGAAGAAAAATAATGAAGATAAGACCAGGAATTTGATCAAACCAGGGCGAACGCCTGGCATTGGATTTACTTTCATAATAGCAAGTTGTTTTGATGAAGTAATAAAGTCCCGACGCAGTCTTTAAAAGAACATGGGTCCTTTAATCTTCATCCAAAGTATCTACACTCTCAAAAAAAAACTTCCAAAATAGTACAGTGATGAATTTTATACAGTTTGGTGGGAGAAATTCCCTTTCTTTATAAGGTTGAATTTGTGGGTTTAAAAGTGTTGGGGATTAATCATCAACGAAATTTTAAATGAACCAATTTGTACTTCAACAGGGGCGTTGCCAGGAACTGCAATTGTTTCCTCATGTCATACAATTGGGCACAAAGAAAAACTCCTCGATTCAGTTAAACTCATTACCGGAGACGGCTACAGACACAATCAGGATCTATTACATTATTGATGGAAAATTTGAATGGCGACTCCATCATCAGTCATACCTGCTGTATCCAGGCGACCTTGCATTAATACTCCCAGGTCAAAATTTTGGCGGGCAAAAAGGCTTTTTAGAGATCGGCAGTATAGCCTGGATACATATAAATGTAGAGAAGCTTGGTAACGGGAAGATGGTGTTGGGAGGATGGAGCAGCTTATCGGAAAGTGAGAGCATTGCGATCGCCAAAATATTATCTCTCAATAACTCATCGGTTCTTTTCAAGTTAAAAGACGCGGGCAGGATACTTCAATATATACAGAGTGAAATATTCAACCGGGAGATCGGGTATTGCACCAGGGTAAACCAGTTGATCGACGAGCTGTTCATCACCATCACCCGGCAACTTACCAGGCAGAGTACGCCTGCCAGGGATTTCCCGAAGGTGTTTATGCAACTTGAACAGATGTTGCGTCAGAACCTGGCGAACCAATGGACGGTAGAAGAAATGGCGGCCGTGGTGGGAATGGGAACCACTTTATTCAATGAGAAGGTGAAGGCATATTCAGGGTTTTCGCCAACCAACTACCTTATTAATATCAGGATCTCGGAAGCGATCAAATTATTAAAGAAGAAAGATATCAGTTTAACAGATATAGCGCTCGACACCGGATTTTATTCATCGCAGCATTTTTCTACAACGTTTAAAAAGCTGACAGGATATACGCCAAGCGAGTTCAGAAAAAATAATTTATCTACCATCTAATACGCCTTAACATGAAATGCGTCATCACGATCGAATTGGGTACAAACGCTGTAAGGGTGTTTGCTTTTGATCTTAAAGGAAACGTCATTGCCTCGATGAAGGGACACTATCCAACTTTTCATCCCGGCCCCGATTATAGTGAGCAGGACCCTGAGCAGATTTTTATTACGATGCTGTTTGTGCTCAAGAATTTGCTTAATGAAAAAATACATCCCAATAACCATAAAGTGGCCTGTATTTGTTTCAGTTCCTATATGCATAGCGTGCTGGCCGTTGACGCGGCAGGCGTGCCCCTGGGTAACGCGATTACCTGGGCCGACAACCGGGCTAAGAAAGAAGCGTATGAACTGAAAAATTCTCCGCAGGGAAAAAGTGTTTATACGGCAACAGGCACACCCATACACCCGATGTCGCCATTGTTAAAGATTGCCTGGATGAATAACAATGACCCGGATCGGTTCAGAAGAACCAGTAAGTTCCTTTCAATTAAATCCTACATCATTCAGCAACTTACAGGCGAGTACCTCATTGATTATAGTCTCGCTTCAGCTACCGGTTTGCTAAATATACATACGATCAAATGGGAGGAAGATAGCCTGGCCTATGCAGGCATCAGTGCCGACATGCTTCCCGACCTGGTTCCTGTATTTGCATCAGCCGGCTCCTTAAAAAAAGCGTATCAGAACTCCCTCGGCCTTCCCGCTGATACACCGATCATCGTGGGATCAAGTGATGGCTGTATGGCCACTCTCGGGGCAGGTGTATGGGATAACGGGATGGCAACCATTACGATCGAAGATAGCGGGGCCGTAAGGGTAGTTGGCAAAGAAGTATTGCAGGATCCCAAGCAACGGTTTTTTAACTACCTGCTTACTGAAGACTGTTATGTATCTGGTGGACCCACCAATAACGGAGGAGTGATCTTTGACTGGTTTGCAAACGAATTTGGAGATTTTAAAAATCCCTTTGACCTCGACCAGAGTATGGAAGAACTCATCTCTGAGGCATCGAAAGTTCCCGTAGGATCGGATGGACTTTTATTCTTGCCATACCTGCTTGGCGAAAGAGCACCGATCTGGAATGCCAACGCCAGGGGGGTATACTTCGGACTGAATATTAAACATAAGCGGCAGCATTTCGTCAGGGCTACGATAGAAGGTATTCTTTATGAAATATACAGCATTGGAAAGATGCTGGAGGAGAACCGCGCCATCAACCGCCTATCTGTGAACGGAAGTTTTGCTTCAATACCATTTTGTACTCAGCTGATTGCGGATATTTTTAATAAGCCCGTTAGCCTGAAGCAGAATTCTCATAGTGTTGGACTGGGAACATTTTTATTAAGCGCTACAGAAATGGGGATCTTCAAAAGCCTTGATGAGGCGGCAACGTCCGTGGAGCTACCTGATACTTACACCCCACAAAAGGAGCACCAGCCTGTTTATGCCGCCTATTACGACATTTTTGCCTCACTGAGTACGAAATTATTTGATGAGTTCGAAGCCATTTCGACTATCCAGCAAAATAATGCGGCCATGCAAAACAGCGAAGCAGGTCTTGCGAAGGCAACATGATTTGAAAACTAAAAAACGATTGCTATATGATAAAGTACATTTCTCTTTTTGCATTATTGATTTGCTCTGCCCTCATGAGCCCCGCACAACGTGTAACACCGACAAGCGAGGAAATTAAAAGTCTTACACCTGATTGGAAGGGGGAACGATTCCCCGATGGCAGACCAAAAGTACCGGATGATCTTCTGCGGCGGCTAAAAGCTGTTCGCCTGGAAGAAGCGTGGGGTATACTGCGAAATAAAGGTTATCACAACCAGTTTGAGGGAGACTGGACAGTCTTGCATACCGACTCTGTGATGACAGGCAGGGCGCTTACTGCACAGTATCTGCCCCTTCGCCCTGATATGGATAATTTAATAAAAGCCACGGGAAAAGCTGAGGGCCGGATCGGGGCTACCAACTCATGGCCCATTGATGCACTCAGCAACGGTGATGTATACGTGGCTGACAGCTATGGCAAAATAGTGGATGGCACCTTGATAGGCGACAACCTAGGTAACGCCATTTATGCAAAATCATTACGGGGCGTTATTTTTTATGGTTCAGTAAGGGATATCGAAGGTCTCGAAGAAATAAAGGGATTTAATGCCTGGATAAAAGGCAGCGATCCCTCCTACATTCAACAAATGATGCTGGGCGGCATCAATGTACCCATCCGGATGGGCCGGGCGATGGTATTGCCGGGCGATGCTGTGCTGGCTAAAAAAAATGGGGTGGTATTCATACCAGCTCACTTATTGGAAGAGGTAGTATTGAATGCCGAGTTCATTGCGTTGAAAGATCAATTTGGACACCAGCGTTTGCGGGAAGGGAAATTTACCCCAGGTCAGATCGACACACAATGGACCGATGAAATCAAAAAAGATTTCCTGAAATGGCTCGATGAAAATCCCGGCAAAATACCAATGACCCGCGCCGAACTGGACAAGTTTATGAAAGACCGTACCTGGTAAACCAACTACAAAATTCAACCACATACCATATTCATATTTTTAAAAAGCTATCGTTATGACACCTTCACAAAAAATATTAGCCAGGCTCGGGCTAAAAGAAGAGGAGAATATTGAGCAACCATTAACAGCAAATAATAACGAAGAGCATGGAACCAGTCGCAGGAGTTTTTTAAAAAGATCGGCACTGGGAGGTATTGCATTAGGTAGCGCATTTGCGTTATCCCCCATTGAAGACCTTATTGCGCAAAGCACGCAAAATGTAACTCGTTATTCCGGCCCATCGGATCTAAAGATAACTGACATGCGCTACTGCCTCACAGCAGTAATGGGCGGTACCGCCATCATTCGTATTGATACCAACCAGGGTATCTATGGACTGGGCGAAGTGCGTGATGCTGCCGATGTGAGATATGCCCTAATGCTTAAAAGCAGGATCCTCGGAAAAAATCCGTGTAACGTTGAACAACTTTTTAAAGCAATAAAACAGTTTGGCGGACAAGCCCGGCAGGCCGGCGGGGTATGTGCTGTAGAAATGGCGCTTTGGGATATTTGTGGTAAGGCCTACAATGTCCCCTGCTGGCAACTCCTGGGTGGAAGATATCGTGATAAGATCAGGATCTACGCGGACACTCCGGAGTCAAGAGATCCCGAGGAACAAAAAAGGCTGATAAAAATTCGTACCGAGGAGCAGGGATACACATGGTTGAAAATGGATGTGTCTATCGCAAAATTGAAAGGCATAAAGGATACCATGGTCAACAACAAATTCTGGGAAAATGCACAGGGCAACCTGGCGCAATGGGGCGACCAGGATAACTACATGTCATATGGTAATACCCTTCATCCTTTTACTCAAATACAGATAACCGACAAAGGTTTGGAAGTGCTACAGGAATTGGTGGAGAATGTACGGAATATGGTTGGTTATGAAATTCCTATTTCCACTGATCACTATGGCCATTTCGATTATAATAATGGTATCAGGCTAGGAAAAGCGCTGGAAAAATACAGGTTGGCCTGGCTGGAAGACGTAGTATCCTGGGAATATACTGAGCAATGGAAAAGACTTACCGATGCACTCGAGACGCCTACAACTACCGGCGAGGATATCTATTTACTGAAGCATTTCAAACCCCTGATCGATGAACGTGCAGTGGATATTGTGCATCCTGACCTGGCATCCTCTGGTGGTTTGTTGGAGACAAAAAGAATTGGGGATTATGCCGAGGAATATGGAATAGCTATGGCAATGCACCAGGCCGGTACACCGGTTTCCTTTATGGCAAATGTGCATTGTGCTGCTGCCACACAGAATTTCTTATCGCTGGAGCACCATTCGGTTGATATTCCGTGGTGGGAGGACCTGGTAAAAACAAAAGACGGTAAGAAGATGATCACAAAAGGATTTGCTGATGTGCCGCTGACACCAGGTCTGGGTAT
>JAEZRB010000322.1 GCA_023412975.1 Bacteroidota bacterium
TATCAGTACCATGTCCCACACCGGTCTTGGCTAAAGAGCCATATAACAGTATCTTGACCGCTATTACCTGTTGAAGATTGTCGCGCTGTTCCAGGTTTTGCATAAACCGTTCTGCAGCCCTCCAGGGGCCGAGTGTATGCGAACTCGAGGGACCAACGCCGATCTTGAAAATATCAAATACAGAAATGGGTTCGTATGACAACAGGGATGAGTTTATTTTCAAAATTACGACTAAAAAATCCATCCCATAGCTTCACGAATTGATGATACATCAAGGTTGCAGGCAAACACATTGCCGCCCACTTAAACGCCACTGTTTACGATAAGCCAGGTTGAACGTATTACTGTACAGACACAAGGTGAATGTCAAAATAAAGCACTGAATTACCCGGAATGGAATAATATGGTGCGCAACCATAAGCAAGTGATGAAGGGATTATCAGTTTGATATGACCGCCTTCGTTGATCATTGGAATGCCAATGATCCAACCCTTTATAAGGCTATTGAGCGGCCAGGGTTCGGTATTGGGTGTTTGTGCCTGATCAAAAATTTGCCCGTTCATCAGTGTGCCGGTATAGGTGATCTTGATACGGGAATTGGAATTAGCCTTTGGCCCGGAGCCCATGCTGATGATTTCGTAGTAAAGTCCGCTTACATCGGCTACAGCATTGATGCCGTTGGCGGCGGCAAATGCCTGGATTTGCGCTGCCTCACTGGCAGGCGACTTGGCCTCACAGGCTTTATCTTTCTTGCAACCGGCGTACACTAACATGGAGAATAAAACGAGGATAGAGACAGTTAGCTTTTTCAATAGAGTTTTATTTTGATTATACAAGTACCAAAGACAACATTTGGGTATCGATTGCTGCAAACAGGCGGAAATCAGGGCTGATCTTTTTTGGCCAGGAATTCCCGGTATCGCTGTTCGTTCAGATCCCACCTGTGTTTGGCCGAAAATATGGCAATAAAAATAATAATCAGCAGGCCGGCTATCATTAGCACCAGCAACAGCGAGGTATGAGACCGGAAAATCATTTCCGCCCGCTTATACCAGCCTGAAAAAAAATTGACGAAAATTGCAATTACCAGGATCACCGCCATGGGAAGACCGACCGATAGCTGTTTGTACCATTTTTTCCTGGCATCACGGTTATTTTCCCAATATTCCACAAACTTTTTCTCTTCTTCCGTAAGCATAATACCGCAAATTTAAAACATAAGGGGACAGACTCTTGCAACAGCCAACCGAATTATATATATTGTGGCTACAATCCAAAAACTGTGAAGATACCATCCTTACTTGCCCAATACCTATATGGTAATCAACGACTCGACCTCCCCGGCATCGGAAGTTTCCACCTCGATTCCTCTACTCTGCCGGCACTCCAGCAATCCAAACAACGTTCAGCTCTTCTTGAAGGTGTAAGCTTTGAAAATAACCCTGCCTGCAAGGAGTCGCCTGAACTGATCAGTTTCATCGCCGAAAAAACCGGTAAGATGAAGGCCCTAGCTTCGGCTGACCTCGATTCGCACCTGCAACTGGCGCAGCAATTTCTCAATATGGGCAAGCCTTATTCGTTTGAAGGAATAGGTATTCTTACAAAAGTAAAACCCGGAGAATTTGAATTCACACCGATAACGGTTCCAACTGATAAGATAAAAGAACAGCAGAAAACCGAAACTACAGAAGTCACACAAAAAGAAGAGAACAGTGGCGAGTATGAATCATTTCTCTCCCTGCCGAAAACAAAATTCGAATGGCGTAAACCAGTGATCGGGCTTTTCCTGATTTGCGGCATCGGAGTTACAGTATGGGGTGGGTATATGATCTCAAAAAAGAATGCAAAACCGGAAGCGGAAACTGTGCAAATCCTGGCAGAACAAACTTTGGTGGCAGATAGTATCCGAATTGCAGACAGCATCGCGGCAGCAACGCCTGTAGTAGCACCTACTCCGACAGATTATAAGTATATACTCGAAGTGGCGCAGAAGAAAAGAGCATTAAAGCGCTACAATCAATTGAAGGAATTACGCTGGAAAGTTGAACTTGAAACGGCTGATTCCGTTCAGTTCAAGTTGTTCATGATGCTTCCACCATCCGATACGACCAAGACGATGGATTCACTCCGAATCGTTACCGGCAGGAAAGTTTATATCGAATACCCACAGTAATCCCGATATTGGTTCCATTCAATTTATTTTGCTGACCGTAGACTCCCAGATCTGAAATATTGCAACCCCACGCAAGAAGAAATCCATTCCATGTAGCGGCTAATTGATGTATTATCAATACTGTATTATAGAAAGTTACCTCACTAAACAACTATTTATTAGATAGTTGAATAGCAATTGTTAGTGTTAGGTTCATAAAACAGTGACTTTCATCAAAAACATCAATTATCAATATTTTTAAAACGCAACCCCTTGAATTTGTGCCTGCAAAACGAACTCATATAAGATTTCAGTAAGATATTTTCACGCCTCAGTCAATCTCTGTGATCGTTCGGGGGACTCTAGCCAGATTTAACCATAACTTAGCGCGCTGAATTTCAAAATTCGCCAAAAATAACAGGTAAGAATAGGCATTTAAGATAGATTCCGCTGTAAGTAATGCCAACAGCAGATTTTTTTATTCTTTAAACAACCAAAAACGCACATGAGAAAATTGCTAGTTGCTATTGCAGCTATCCTGTTCTTTACAGGACCGTTGCTGGCACAGAAAACAGTCTCCGGCAGGGTTACCGACGACACCGGTCAACCAGTTCCAAATGTCTCCGTTCAAGTTAAGGGTACTAATGTAGGAACCACAACGAGGGAAGACGGCTCCTTTACCATAAATGTTCCAGCAAATGGGACTGAACTTGAGTTTACCTCAATTGGTAAAGCCACACAGTCTGTCAATATCAGCAGTGGTACAACGTTCAACGTTACCCTTACTGCGGCAACAGCTAATCTCGATGAGGTTATCGTGGTGGCCTATGGTACCCAGAAAAGGGCAACCTTTACAGGTTCTGCCGCACAGGTGAACGCGAAACAATTTGAAAACCGCCCGCTTACCAATGCACTGGGCGCACTGGTGGGTGCAGCACCGGGTGTTCAGACCACAACGCCTAGTGGCGCACCAGGTTCCAGCCCCGGGATCATAATGAGAGGTCTGGGTTCCTATTCGCTTTCCAGCGCCCCGCTTTATGTGGTGGACGGAGCGATCTATGATGCCGGTTTTTCTAACCTTAACCCCGACGATATTGAAACCATTACGGCACTCAAAGACGCCTCTACTACCGCTCTGTACGGTTCAAGAGGTGCTAATGGTGTGATCATGATCACAACTAAAAAAGGCCGTAAAGGAAGACAAAGCATCATGTTCAAAGTACAGGCCGGCAACACAAAGCCAGCCATTCCACAGTACAGCACGGTGGGTACCGACGAGTACTACCCGCTTGCCTGGGAATCGTACCGCAACGGCTTGCATTTTGGTCCTACCGGTGCACCGCTTGATAGCGCCAGCATGATTGCTTCGGGTACACTCCCCCGTTACACCTCCGGACCGAATGTTGGAAGACAGATTTTCCGCGCTGGCAACTTCCAGGATATCTACCAGGTATTGGGAAATTATAATCCTTACAATGTTGGCAACACCGAGATCGTAGGTCTTGATGGAAGACTCAATCCGAATGCTTCGTTGCTGTATGGCGATGACCTGGACTGGCTCGACCAGGCCACCCGTACTGGCACGAGAAATGAGTATAGCGTAGTATACAACACCGGTAGTGATAAATCAGATTTCACAGGTTCATTCAACTACCTGAAAGAAGGTGGATGGGGACTTCGTTCGAAACTAAGCCGTTTTAGTGGTCGGGTAAACGTAAACCTGACTCCGACACAGTGGTTCAAAACAGGTTTCAATATTGCCGGCAATCGTTCCAAATTTGACTATGCTTCTACAGGAGGTATCGTTAACGCGTTCTATTTCGCTCGTTATATCGCACCGATCTATCCTGTGCATATGCACGATCCCGGCACAGGCGGTTATGTTCTCGATGCACAGGGTCAAAAAGTATATGATTTTGGTAATGAAGGAGGATTCAGCAGACCTTACAATACCGGTCGTCATACCATTGCTGAGCACCTTTGGAATAAAGAGAATGAAGTTCGTGATGTTATCTCCGCCAGGGCATACGCCGACGTTATCTTCACGCCCTGGCTGAAATTCACAACCAATATCAGTACCGACATTACCAATGTGGATGGTATTTCATACCAGAACCCACTCGTGGGTGATGGTTACCCATCTGGAAGACTTAGCCGTGAGTCTAGCAAAGTTTCCAGCTATACTTTCAACCAATTGGTCAATTTCAATAAAAAGTTTGGTTTACATAATATCGACGCCCTTGTGGGTCATGAAAATTATGGTTATGAATCAGCTGGTATAGATGGGATGAGAATCGGCCAGTCCTTCGATGACCTTTATGTTTATCAAAACTTTGGTACCATCAACTCACTGACTTCTTCGATCAGTGAAGCCCGCACGGAAGGTTTCCTGTCACGGGTCAACTATGACTTTGACGGGAAGTACCTGGTATCGGGGTCTCTTCGCAGGGATGGTAACTCAAAATTTCCGAAACACCTTCGTTGGGAAAATTTCTGGTCAATCGGCGCTGCATGGCGTATTGACAAGGAAAGCTTCTTTAATATTACCTGGATCGACCAGCTGAAACTTCGTGCGTCTTATGGCTATACCGGTAACGCGAATGGCCTGGTTTCTTATCCTTACCAGTCTGGGTATGACATCGGATACGATGATGACACCAGACCCGGTGTGATCATTGGTTCATTGGGAAGCCCTGAACTGACCTGGGAAACACAAAAACCACTTGACCTTGGCCTGGATTTCTCCTTTTTCAGAGGCAGAATCTCAGGTACACTTGGTTATTTCGACAGGCGCAGCAGTGGTCTGATATTCGATGTACCACAGCCTTACCAAAATGGCGGTACCAATGGAGGACCCTTTGAAATTAGCCAGAACATCGGTGGTATGTCAAACAAAGGGGTTGAAGTACAGGTGTCAGGTGTAATCGTTCGTGGCAGGGAAGTTAACTGGACCATGACGCTGAACGCGACATCCTATAAGAACAAGATTACCAAGATGCCTGATGTGCCACGCACTATTACCAGCTCACCTTTCAGACGTGAAGAAGGTAAATCTGTTTATGAGTTCTATACCCGTAACTACTACGGTGTAGATCCAAATACAGGCCAGGCCCTTTACCTGGGTGTAAATGCCTGGAATCCTGCCACCTCTATGGAAATTTCCAATGGTAAAGGCGGTATGGATACAGTGACCATCGATCATAACAATGCGAAGCAGGATTACGTTGGCAAATCAGCGCTGCCTGATGTGTATGGAAGCCTGATGAACACGCTCAGCTATAAAGGATTTGAGTTGAATATGGTATTGACTTACCAACTCGGAGGTTATGTTTATGACGGCGTGTATGCCACTCTGATGTCCACTGCGACAGCGGGAGGTACCTACCACAGAGATATCCTAAACCGTTGGCAAAAACCCGGTGATGTAACAAACGTGCCGAGACTCGACAACACCAGGAGTGCACAGTACGGTGCGGCTTCTACCCGCTGGCTCACAGACGCTACTTATTTAAGCATTAACAATATCAGCCTTGCCTATAACCTGCCTAAGGAGGTGATTTCAAGGATTGGTGCTTCTGGTGTTCGTGTTTTTGTAAGCGCGGAGAATGTACATTTCTTTACAAAACGTAAAGGCATGAACGTAAACGGTAGCTTTGGTGGCACCACTGGAGATACTTATGATGCTGCCCGTGTACTTAATGCTGGTATTAGTGTAAACTTCTAAAACAAACAATGATGAAAACCTTTTTGAAAAATAAATTATGGGCCTTTTTAGCAGGTGCAATATTGATGGGCACCGGCTGTAAAAAAGACTACCTGGAGCTTGTTCCACCGGATGTACTCACGCCAACTACCGCATTCGCCACAACCAAGAACGCGATGGCCACTGTTAATGGCATGCACCGCCTCTTATATGTGCAATGGTATGCCAACCAGGCTACCGGTGGCGTAAGTGGTAACTATCTCTATACCGAAGTACTCGGTGAGGATTTCGTTATGACCGCAAATGCCAATGGCTGGTTTGTGAGTGAGTACCGCTGGTTGCAACACCGTAATGAAACCAGCACGATGCTGCGTTTTAACTACGGTTTCTTTTATTCTTTTATCGGTAATGCCAATATGATCATTGCCAATATCGATGGTGCAGAAGGTACTGAAGAAGAGAGGAAACTGATAAAAGGCCAGGCCTATGCCTATCGTGCCTGGGCTTACTTCAACCTTGTACAGCTTTTTGGAGAGCGTTATGATGCCAATGGTGCCAATAGTTCCCTTGGCATGTCGCTGGTACTGGAGCCCCGTACAGGTGCACTTCCCCGCAGCACGGTTGCGGAAACCTATGCACAGATCAATGCCGACCTGGACGAAGCACTTTCCTTGCTGGATGGCTTGTCACGCCCGGCTAAATCACACCTGAATACCAACGTGGTAAAAGGTCTTAAAGCACGTGTAGCGCTTACCCAGCAAAACTGGGCACTTGCCGCGCAGATGGCCAATGAAGCCCGCCAGGGTTTCTCCCTGATGAGCCAGACTGAGTATATGGAAGGATTTAGTGATGTTGACAACCCTGAATGGATTTGGGGCTACCATCACCGTGATGACCACCCTACCTATTTCTATTCATTCTATGCATACCTCGGCGATTTCTCTTCAACCAATACAAGAGGTAATCCCAAGGCGATCTTTTCCAAGTTATACGACATGATATCGCCGACAGATGTTCGCAAAAACTTGTGGGATCCTACAGGTACGGATGTGACTTTCCCGGTGACTGCGGGTGGAACACGTAAACCCTATATGACGCGTAAGTTCCTGCTGGCTAACCCCGGCAATAGTAACGGTGACCTTGTAATGATGCGTTCTGCAGAAATGTACCTGATCGAAGCCGAAGCTTTGGCACGCCAGGCTGGCAGGGAAGATGATGCCCGTGCGGTATTGTTTGAACTCGCCAACAAACGCGATAATGACTATACTCTGTCGACCAATTCAGGCCAGGCCCTGATCGATGAGATCCTGATCCAGCGCCGGATCGAACTTTGGGCTGAAGGTTTCCGCTTTTATGATCTGAAAAGGCTTAACCAGCCCCTGGATCGTAACGGTGGTAACCACGACAATACACTGGCACAAAAAATGACCGAGCCTGCAGGCACCAAAGAATGGGTATTCCTTATTCCCCGCCTCGAGCTTGAATATACGCTGGGTGTTGTAGTGCAGAACCCGCTGTAAGTTGAAATTTTGAACGCACATAAAAGAATAGCCTGGTCAACCGGGCTATTCTTTTTTAATTTAACTGTCCTGCAGTGTATTGATGGGTAACTAGTAATCCCGGCTGGGATCGGGTTTCCTTTTTGCAAGCTGGCTTTTGAGCTTGTCCTCGACCTGGTCCAGTAACGTTGGCCATTCAGAACCAGACACCGATGCAAAAACATCATTGCCGGGAATACCCAGACGTACACTCACAGTACGGCTGTCGGTAGTTTGGCTGGTAGCCTCCTTAAAATGAACATCCGCAAAGTTTATCTCTGAAATAAACCTGCTTAGTTTCCTGATCATCCCGCGGATATGCTCTTTTACACTATCATCAATGGTTAGGTCTACAGTCTGGACATCCAATTTAATTCCGTCAAGTTGCTCGTTGTAAATCATAGTGCTGATTTTAGTATTCAAAATAAGTTTAGCCTTTACTAATGTAACATTTTCGCTGCGAGTTTGTTTGTGCAGATCATAAAGAGAAATCGGCAGCAAAAATACCGGAGACGAGTGGTACTATTGTCGTCTTTAAAAGCAACATGGCAGTCATTCAACAAAGAAGATGACTGCCATGATAGAGGTCCCTAGCGGATTCGAACCGCTGTAGAAGCTTTTGCAGAGCTTTGCCTAGCCACTCGGCCAAAGGACCATTAGTTGTCGATTCCAGGTTCGACTTACAGGAACCAGGCAGCTGTGAACTGCTTTTTGAATCGCTTGCGAAAATAGGATATTTTTGATAATTGGCTGAATCCATTTACTTTAAAAATAGCACTATGAGCCGGATTGCAGAATCGGAACTGATCATCAACCCCCGCGGCGCGGTGTACCACCTCGACCTCAGGCCCGAGGAGATTGCCAGTACCGTTATCACCGTTGGCGACCCCGACCGCGTAAAAGAAGTCAGTAAATACTTTGACTCCGTGGAAGTGAAACGCCAGCACCGGGAATTTATCAGCCATACCGGGATGGTTGGGAAAAAAAGGCTGACTGTCCTTTCCTCAGGAATCGGCCCCGATAATATTGATATCGTAATCAATGAACTCGACGCCCTGGCCAATATTGACCTGGAAACGCGACAGATTAAGCCCAGTCTCACGGCACTTAATATTATCCGGCTCGGCACTTCCGGCTCGTTGCAGGCCGATATCCCTGTCGATAGTTTTGTGGCTTCTACTCATGGCCTGGGGATCGATAACCTGCTCAACTTCTATCGCCTCGAGCAAAATGACGAGGAACAACAATTGTTGCAGTCCTTTGTTACCCATACACAAATGCATGGTCAGATGGGTTATCCTTATATCAGTAGTGCAGCGGCATCTTTGCTTAAACATTTTGTTGGCAATTTTCACCACGGCATCACCGTTACCTGCCCGGGATTTTATGGACCACAGGGGCGTATCCTCAGGCTTGGCATCCGAAATCCAAACCTGGTGAACAGGTTAACCGATTTCCGTTTTGGCCAACATCGGATCTCTAATTTTGAAATGGAAACATCAGCGATATATGGGCTTGGAAAATTATTGGGGCACAATTGCCTGGCGCTAAATGCTATCGTTGCAAATCGCGTACAGCAGGAATTTTCAAAAGATGGCAAAGCAGCAGTAGAGCGATTGATCGTGAAGTTCATGGAGATATTTTCTGAGAGTTCGATGAGATAGCTAGTGGCTAGAGGCAAGTTGGCTAGTGGGGAATGACAATTGTCTTACTTATATAGTTTGTGCATGTTGACACTTTCGCATAAGACTTTGGATGTTTATAAAATTTCCCTGGGTCTTATTAGGGAGATTTATAAGGCCACCGGTCTTTTTCATAAGGAGGAACAATATAAATTGACATCTCAAATTAAAAGAACGGCAATTTCGGTAGCAAGTAATATTGCGGAGGGTGCATCAAGAATATCGAAACCGGGAAAAAAACGTTATTATGAAATTGCACGTAGTTCATAAGTTGGAATTGATACCCAGTTTGAAATTGCTATCAATTTGAATTATTATAAAAAAGGGCAAATGGTGGAACTTGAACAATGTCTTGAATCGACGTTTAGAATGCTGGGTAAAATGATAAAAAATTTGAAGGAAATAAAATAACCCACTAGCCCCTAACCATATCCCACTTGCGTTATGACCATACAATTCTATAAATACCAGGGCACCGGAAACGATTTCGTTATTGTCGATAATCGCGATAACCGCTATTCGCAACTTCGTACCCACGAAATCCATGAGCTGTGTGATCGCCGGAGAGGAATCGGCGCGGATGGGTTTATGATGCTTAATCAGAAACCAGGCTTTGATTTTGAAATGAAATATTACAACTCCGATGGCCGCGAGGGAAGTATGTGTGGCAATGGTGGGCGTTGTATTGTTAAATTCGCATATCACCTCGGTATACATCGCAATGAGTATAAATTCCTGGCCGTGGACGGACCGCACGAAGCAGAGATCGATACCGACGGGATCGTATCGCTAAAAATGAAAGATGTTGACAAAGTGCAAAAGCTCCGCGGTGATTTTATACTCGATACCGGCTCGCCGCACTATGTGAAGATCGTCAACGACGTAATGGAAACTGATGTTTATAGAAAAGGTCGTGATATCCGCTATAGTAAAGACTATGAACAGGAAGGTATCAATGTAAATTTTGTCGAACACGCGGGAGATGACAAGATCATTGTCCGCACCTATGAACGTGGTGTGGAAGACGAGACTTATTCCTGTGGCACCGGCGTCACGGCTGCCGCACTGGTATGTTATCACAATGAAAATGGTTTCAATGATGTGGAGGTCAAAACGCTTGGAGGTAGTCTAACTATAGAATTCGATCGCAACGAGGATGGTCGTTATAGCAATATTTGGTTGTGCGGCCCGGCGGAGAAAGTGTTTGAGGGAGTGATTGAGATGTAATTGGCGATTGGGACCCGATAGCTATCAGGTTAGGAATTAGTTTCCAAGGTCATATAGTTAAAAGCCAGCCATTCACTAAACTTGCCAACCTGTAAACAGGCTTATGATACAATATTTCAAAAATATCGACCAGAAAACGGTAGAGATCGACAAACCTGAATCAGGAACCTGGGTGAACGTGCTGCCGCCACTTAAACAGGAAGAGTTCAATGAACTCTCCGAACAGCTCGATATACCGCTCGACTTCCTGACCGACTCGCTGGATATTGATGAACGAAGCCGATTTGAAAAGGAAGGGAATGTCCGGCTTATTGTGATCAAGACGCCTACAGAGAACAATTCTTTTAACGAGAGCGACGCCTATTATATCACGATCCCAATCTGTATCATTCTCACTCACCATCATACCGTAACAGTCAACTCATTTGAGAATTCAACGATAAAAAAATTCCTGAACACTTTCCAAAACCGTGATTCGGACAAAAGAAATATGATTGTGCTGAAGGTGTTTGAAAAAATCGTTCAAAACTTTCTTGAACACCTTAAGGAGATCAACCAGCGAAGAAATATTTTGGAACAGAGACTTTATTCAGCCAATAAAAATGAACACCTGCTCCAGCTGATGCGGATCCAGAAAAGTCTTACCTATTTTGTTACCGCGCTTCGCTCCAATGAACTGCTTCTTCTCAAACTGGAAAGAACCAATTTCCTGTCGCTAAGTGAAGATGAAAAAGAATTCCTGGCCGACCTGGTTGTAGACAACTCGCAGGCGCTGGAGATGGCAAACATCTATGCCAATATCCTGGGCAGCACCCTGGATGCTTTTGCCAGTATCATCGCCAACAACCAGAACGAGGTACTGAAACGACTTTCGGTGATAACGATCGTTCTCACCTTCCCTGTATTGATTGCAAGTATATTCGGCATGAACGTACCAAACGGGTTTGAAGGCTCGCCTTACGCCTTCTATATCGTTGTATTTGTATCACTAATCATTTCCCTCATAATCGGCTGGTTGTTTCTGCGGAAGAAAATTTATTAGGAATATGTCGCATTTTAATATTCGGGTGTACGGGATACTAATTGATGAAAACAAAAACGTGCTGGTGAGTGATGAATATATCCGGGGACAGTACTACACTAAATTTCCGGGAGGAGGGCTGGAATTCGGAGAAGGCACCCGCGATTGCCTGCGACGCGAATTCATGGAGGAAATGGGGCTGTCGGTGGAAGTAGGCGACCATCTTTACACAACGGATTTTTTTCAGTTATCCGCATTCAATCCCGGTCACCAGATCATTTCGATTTACTATCTCGCCAGGGCCCTGGAAGAAATAAAAGTACCGCTTCGCGATAAAATTTTTGATTTTGATGAAAAGCAGCTCGCTGTCTATAGGGACACCGGGGAAACAGAGACTTTTCGTTTTATAAACTGGAATAATTTTTCACCTGATAGTGTTACTTTGCCAATTGACAAGGTTGTATCACAGATCCTGAAAGAGAGATTCTAGATTTCTATTTTGCCGGGATCCCGAAAGCCATCGGGACGGTGAGAAGGGAAGATTTAATAGAGGCGTCAGACGTGGACGTCAGACGCTATTTCCTGGCTCCAGGCTACCGACTATCGACTATCGACTAGCGACTGCATTTGCGCGTCAGACGGGGACGTCAGACGCTATTTCCTGGCTCCAGGCCACCGGCTATCTACTCCCGACTAGCTGCTGCACTGCGCGTCGAACGTGGACGTCAGACGCTATTTCCTGGCTCCAGACTACCGACCATCGACTATCGACTACCGACTGCATTTGCGCGTCAGACGGGGACGTCAGACGCTATTTCCCGACTCCCGACTCTCTCCTCAACCTCTCCATCTCTTCCTCCATCTGTTTCATTTGTTCCAGCAGGTGATGTATGGCTTCCAGTCCTTCGATGTTTATATCCAGGTCGTAGTGCAGTCTTACCCATCTCTCCAGACCGGGCAATTGGTCTTCATTGATGTAGACCTGCTCATCAATGGTCGTAATCTGGACCAGCCCTGACTCAGATAGGGAATATAAAAATGACATCTCCACATTATGTGAAACGCAAAAATCATGTGCCGCTATCATTTCATTTTTGTCCATGATTTATTTTTTTTGCGACAGGTTTGATAGTTCCGTAAACAATGCTTTTTCCTTTTCACTAAGATTCGTGGGTATATCAATTTGAAAGCTGACATAAAGGTCACCAAACTGATTGGGCTCTTTGTAAACCGGGAAACCTTTGTCTTTTAATCTAACTCTTTCCCCGTTCTGTGTACCGGCTGCAACTTTCAGTTTCACTTTACCGCTAAGTGTGTCAACAATTACATCGCCACCCAATACGGCTGTATAAAGATCAATGTTCTTAGTGGTGTAAAGATTGTCGCCTACTCTTTTGAAAGACGGGTCGTCGGCGATATTGAAAGTGATATAGAGATCGCCTGCCGGCCCGCCATTCGCACCGGGACCTCCATAACCTTTCAGTTTTATCACCTGTCCGTTTTCTACTCCTGCCGGAATGGTTATTCTGATCTTTTTACCATTTACCGTTAGCGTTTGCTGGTGCGTATTATAGGCATCCCTTAATTGCAGTTGCAGCATAGCCTGGTGATCCTGTCCCCGAAACCTCGTCTGCCTTCTTCGGCCTGCGCCACCAAACAGGGATTCAAAAAAATCTGAAAAACCTTCTTCATTCACATCACCATAAAATTCCTGCTGACCACTTCTTCTTTGAGATTGCCGGGCCTGTTCAAACTGCTCCGCATGCTGCCAGTCCTTACCATACTGGTCATACTTTTTCCTTTTCTCGGGATCGCTCAATACCTCGTTGGCCTCGTTGACCTGCTGAAATTTCTTTTGCGCTTCCTTGTCATTCGGGTTGAGGTCCGGGTGTAGTTTGCGGGCAAGCTTGCGATAAGCCTTTTTTATATCCTCCTGCGATGCATTTTTATCAACTCCTAAAATCTTATAGTAGTCCACGAAATCCATAATCAATCCAGTTTTTTCACCCTGATATCCTTCCACCTTACCTTAATACCACCACCGTCATGTATTTGCAAAGCTATAAAACCTTCCCCCTTCCCGATCTTTTCGTCTTTCAGGTTTATCATTTCGTGACCATTCAGCCATGTGGTGATCTCATCATTTACCACCCTTATTTTAAGTTTATTCCATTTGCCAGTTTTCAAATGTTTTTCATCCTCGGGTTTAGGTTTGATCAGCCAGCCGCGACCATAAGATTCGTAAATCCCACCCGTATGATGACCAGCCGGCGCCACTTCCACCTGCCAACCACTGATCTTTACACCTTCGATGGAAGAACGAATAAACACTCCGCTGTTTCCATTGGCCTCCTGCCTGAATCGAACGGTAAGCTCAAAATTTTTGTAGGCCTGGTTGGTGGACAAATATCCATAACCCTTATCGGGTCCGCTTTCACAAACCAGTTCTCCTTTTTTTACATACCATTTTTCTGTGCCATGTATAGTCCAGCCAGTAAGATCCTTTCCATTAAATATTTTTTCCTGGGCGGGTAATAAAAATGCGGTACCAACAGCTACGAAAAGCAATACAAGTTTTTTCACATGCAATAATTTACTGGTAAGTTAGGAAAAATAAGCTAGTGGAAATCGCGTTCCGGTTGAATCGAAATCGCTCAAAGCTTAGTGAGGTATAAACAATTCACATGTTGTTTACAACGAGCATTTAGTTGACGTATACAACATGCTAACTTTATTAAAAACGTTATTCTGTGATCACATCACCTTCAAGATCGTAATCATAGGCTTTTGTAATCCTGACATTCACGAATTCGCCCGGGGTTAATTTTTTTGGAGAATGGATCACCACTTCGTTGTCTACTTCAACGCTATCGAATTCGGTGCGACCCAGGAAACGGCCGGCTTCCTTTTTGTCTACAAGTGTTTTGAATACTTTACCAAGTTTGGCCTGGTTCAACTCGTAGGATATCTCCTGCTGTGTTTCCATGATATCCTGCGCTCTTCTTTCCTTTTCTTCCTGCGGAATATCATCTGTCAGACCAAAGGCCGAAGTTCCCTCCTCGTGAGAATAGGTAAAAATGCCAACGCGGTCAAAGCGTTGCCGCTCGAGAAATCCCTTCAACTCTTCCACATCATCCAGGGTCTCGCCGGGGAAGCCCGTAATCAGCGTCGTACGAAGGCAAATGCCCGGAACTCTTTCGCGAATGGCTGAAGTAAGTTCCTCCATTTCCTCGCGGGTGATCTGCCGCTTCATAGCCTTGAGCATATTGTTGGCTGCATGCTGCAGCGGCATATCGAGGTAGTTGCAGATATTTTCCCTTTCCCGTATGGCATCAAGAATTTCCATGGGGAATTTGGATGGGTAAGCATAGTGCAGGCGGATCCACTCCAATCCCTTTATATCTGACAGGCGGCGAAGCAGGTCGGGCAACATTCTTTTTTTGTAAATATCGAGGCCGTAATAAGTAAGCTCCTGTGCAATCAGCATTATTTCCTTCACGCCTTTTCTAACCAAACCTTCTGCTTCCTTCACCAGTTCTTCAATCGTTTTACTTATATGCTGTCCACGCATCAGTGGTATGGCACAAAATGAACAAGTACGGTTACAGCCTTCAGATATCTTCATGTACGCGTAATGCTGTGGTGTAGCGAGTAATCGTTCACCTACCAGTTCTGTTTTATAATCAGCTTCAAATTTCTTCAGAATCAGCGGCAGCTCCATCGTACCGAAATAGGCGTCCACTTCAGGGATCTCTGTCTCCAGGTTGTTGCGGTAGCGCTCGCTCAGGCAACCCGTTACATACACTTTATCGAGTTTGCCTTTACGCTTCAGTTCTACCTGGTCGAGAATGGTATTGATACTTTCTTCCTTGGCTTTGTCGATAAAACCACAGGTATTCACCACCACGATATTATGGTCGAGCTTTTTATTTTCATGGACCACATCAATCTCATTGGCCCTCAGTTGCCCACTGAGCACTTCGCTGTCCACCATATTCTTGCTGCAGCCCAGCGTAATGATATTGACCTTATCTTTTTTTAATGTCCTTGTTTTCATGATGGATCTTTCCTTTCCAGGTTAAACAGGCTATCCACAAATTCGTGTTTGTCAAAAACCAGCAGGTCTTCCATTTTCTCGCCTACTCCTATAAATTTGACGGGTATTTTGAATTGATTAGCGATAGCCAGTACCACGCCGCCCTTCGCCGTCCCGTCGAGCTTTGTTATTGCCAGTGCCGTCACGTCCGTGGCAGCAGTAAAATGTTTGGCCTGCTCCACCGCATTCTGTCCCGTACTACCGTCGAGCACCAGCATAACTTCGTGCGGCGCACCGGGAATTACTTTTTGGATCACCCTTTTTATCTTGTTGAGTTCATCCATCAGGTGGGCCTTGTTGTGCAAACGACCCGCCGTATCTATCAGCACCACATCCGATTGACGGGCTACTGCGCTTTGTACCGTGTCAAATGCAACTGCCGCGGGATCGCTACCCATATCCTGTTTAATGATCGGCACTCCGGCGCGTTCACTCCAGATGGTGAGTTGGTCTACCGCTGCAGCCCTGAAAGTATCGGCAGCACCCAGCAACACGCTTTTCCCGGCTTTTTGAAAATTATGGGCCAGTTTACCAATCGTTGTGGTCTTGCCAACACCATTGACAC
>JAEZRB010000214.1 GCA_023412975.1 Bacteroidota bacterium
ATTGGTCACATGGTCCAGGTTGACCAGGGTGGAATGATGTACTCTTTGAAAATGCTCTGGTGGCAACATCTCTTCTATATCACTAAGGGTTTTTGAAATAACCAGTTTTCTTTTATTATTTAAATACACATGTGTATATGCTCCTTCTGCCTGGGCATAGACGATACTACCGATCTCTACGAATTCATAACCTTCTCTACCCGCAAATGCGATACGTTGCTTGGCTTCGGGCTTATTGATATTGTGTAACAGGTTATCAATATTGGCTGTGCCCGTTTTCTGCGCTATTTTCTCTGATACTTTTCTAATGGATTCTTTGAGATCATTAGTGTCGACAGGTTTTAGCAGGTAATCGATTGCACTCAACCGAAATGCACGGGCGGCAAATTGGTCGAAGGCTGTCGTAAAAATGATGGCAAAATTTATTTCCTGTAATACTTCCAACATTTCAAACCCATTCATCCAGGGCATCTGTACATCCAGGAATACCAGGTCCGGTTTATGATGACCAATAGCCAGCAACCCCTGCTTGGGAGATGTGCAGGTTGCTACGATCTCCACTTCCGGGCAATACTTGTTCAGATCAAAAGCCAGGCTTTCGATACAGTTTTGTTCATCATCGATAATCACAGATCGAATCATACAATATTGTCTTTAAAAGTGAGTATAACTGTTGTGCCGGCAGGTTTACCATATTCATCTAATTTGTCGATAATCTCAATACCATCCTCGCGGTTGTTGAGAAATTTGTCCAGTTCGAGCCTTGTCCTGGTCAGGCTAATACCCTTCGACTGGTGAGAGGACTCATACTGTGCTTTGTATTTTAAGGAAAGTTCCCGGCCAATTCCATTGTCATCAATTATGCATTCTATGGCACCATTATTTTTTCTTACCGTCACCAGCAATCGCCCCCCACGCTCTTTGGGGACGAGACCATGCCAGATGGCATTTTCGATAAAGGGCTGGATGATCAATGCCGGTACCCTGATATCTTTTAGATCTATATTTTGATCTAAATCAAAGCCAAAATCAACCTTATCACCAAATCTCATTCTTTCAATTTGGGCATACAGTTTACAGGTTTCAATTTCCTCGTGAAGACTCACTTCCCTACTATCCGAGTTCAGGAACAGGGTACGTATCAATTTTGAAAATGTTGTCAGGTATTCAGCCGCTTTTTCGTTCTCATTCTTGTTGATCAGGGATTTGATCGAATTCAGGCTATTGAAAATAAAATGTGGGTTCATTTGCGCCCGAAGTGCCCGGGCTTCCAATTCCAGGAGATCCTTTTCATGAATGATCCTTTGCTGTTCCTTTTTACCGATGGTAACGATGCGCCACCTGGCGATGGCAAAAATAGCGGCACAGGCAATTGCCACGGTGAGCAGCTTGAACCAATCTGTCTGCCAGAACGCAGGCATTATGATGATATGATATTCTTTTTCACCACCCTCCCAGTCTCCACCCTGGAACTGTGCTTTCAGTCGAAGGACGTAATCACCTGGCGAAAGCCTGGTATAATTAATTTTTCGGTTCAGGGCATGGGTATAATGCCAGTCCCTGTCGATACCTGACAACTGGTATGCATATTCAATCCTTTCCGGATAGAAAAACTCCTGGGTGGAAAAAGAGAAACTGATATTATTCTGAAAATGTTTTAACCTGATTGTATCACCCGTATTTCTCTCCGATCTCGTATAGACTAGACTGTCATTTGCAAAAAGTGTATTAAGTATGGAGCTTTTGGCAAAATCAATCTTTGAAAAATCCGATATCCTGTAGTAGAAGATCGCATCCAACTCATTGGCAAAAAAATAATCATGACAGCGTCCAAAAAAATAATCAAATGTAGCCGCAGTACCATTGCTGTGGTTCAATAGCCATGATTTCTTTTCATGATAATTGTAAACAAGTGTGCCT
This sequence comes from Bacteroidota bacterium, assembly GCA_023412975.1. Taxonomy (GTDB): domain Bacteria; phylum Bacteroidota; class Bacteroidia; order Chitinophagales; family Chitinophagaceae; genus Terrimonas_B. The sequence continues at coordinate 1,921 of JAEZRB010000214.1, forward strand.
TCCACCCCTACCATACACATAATATCCTCGCCCCCGTTTCGGATATAGTAGTAGTTGCCGGCCAAATAACCATGTGTTCCCAGAGGAATCGAATCGATACATTTAAACTGTAAGGGATCAACAATGCGTATGCCATAAGAAGGTATAAGAAACCAGATCCGACCATCTGTATCTATTGTATAATCAATAACGCGCCTGCTTGTTTCTATTTTATCACCTAATATTGCCTGTGCCGTAATTACCTTGCTTTTACCTGAAACAAAATTGTACTGGGTTAGCGTGTTATTGTTGTTCAGGTATACAACATTGTGCAAACTATCATAGACAATCTGTTTGGTCCCGATTTCAATTAACTTATCACTGTTGCGTGGGGGAATGCGTATCGTATCCGTTTTAAAATCTTTATGCCTGATATGATAGAGGGTGCCGTCCAGGAAGCGCATCAGGATGTTTCCTTCTTTTGTCGTGGTGATATCGATGCATTCGCCTTTTGTCTTTATCCATTGCAGGCCAGGATACAATTTTTCCGCGTATTCAAAACCGGTAGTTCTCCCGCTATAAATATATGTTTCCATACCCGAGGTCCAGTACCGGTTACTGCCATCCTTGGTTATCCATTCTGTACAGGTTTCCCGGTATGTCCATTTGTTTGTAAAAAGCGGGGCAGGAATGATCTTTTTAAAATTCAAAAGGCTATCGAATACATGTATACCACTTGAAAATACGACAGCGACATAATACTGACGGGTGCTTGTGTCATAATATACCTTACCTAACTGGTTGGCCAGGTAATCCGGTGTCGACTGGTTGCTGATGCTGACGGATCGATAGGCAAAATGGCCTGGGACAATCGCGTACAATTTTCCACTATTCAATATCCACACATTTCCCTGCGGGTCATTGGTTACATGCTGGATATCGTCGTGTTTTTCTTTGTCTGAGTTGATAGAAAACAAAGTATTTACTTCAGTGCGGGTGTCAAACAAGCCGGGATGCGGATCGCTGATGCCCAGGATATACTTGCCGGGTTGCCATTGGGCAAATGCCCTGACCCTGTACGATTTCCAGATTTCTTTTGTGTGGAGCTTGGCATTATGGAGGAAAAGTTTTGCCTTGCCCGTCATTACATTATATCGCCCAAAGCCAGTGGTGGAAGTGCTAAACCAAATGGTAGTATCGTCTACCACATCCATTTTGAGGATATTGTAATGCAAAGTATCGGTCTGGTAAGTATTGACCATTGGATTGGTCACTTCAAATCGCCTGGAAAATTTCTTTGAGTTTTTATTGAACAGGTAAATACCATTAAAAGTGCCGACCCATAGTTCATCCCTGTTAACCGCGTGCGTAGCAAAGGAAGACACTGTATTCTTTTGTAAAAGATCACAGTTGCATTCTTCTATCCGGTCCGTTTCGGGATAATAACTTTGAAGGCGCTTTGTGCCGAGGTTATAAATCTGCATACCGATTGAACTTAAACCAATATAAAGTGATTGCTTATCATCGATGTAAAGACTTCTTACCCTGATATTGAGATCACTTATCCCAACCGGGTATTCGATGGGCAGCGTTGAGAATGTTTTTGAGCTCCTGTTGTAACTGATCACCTGGCTCTCGGTACCCAGGTACAGATTACCCCTGTCATCCTCGGTCATTACATTGATATTGTTAAGCCGGTAATATTCTGCCTGCTCCGGTGTTGAGTAATAAACGATCTCCGATCCATCGAAGGAGGTAAGTCCACGTGTGGTGGAAAACCATATCAAACCATCCCCCGAAAAATAAAAATACTCCGAAGTGAGTGCCGGCAAAAAGGGATGGCTGATTTGTTTAAAAACAGGAGGCTCCTGCCCCTGTGACAGCGCAGCACCTGGGGCATTCAATGCCATGCAGGCAACCAATACGATTCTCCAAATACCGGGCATCTCTTAAAATTACTAACTCCGGCCCGCTATCGAATCAGGATTTGCTGGATATTTCCTTTCCCTTGGTCATTGAAGTGTATGGGTTGATACTGGATGGTGGATACTGGATACTGGATGCTGGATGCTGGATGCTGGATGCTAGATAC
>JAEZRB010000007.1 GCA_023412975.1 Bacteroidota bacterium
CCAGCCAGTCGATCGCTTTATACATATCGTGTTGGGTAGAACTGTGCCACCTGTTGAGCGAGTCGGCCATGTTCATATACTTAGCCAGACTTGCTTCATAATTCGGGTTTTGATCCGGCGCCAAACCAGTTTGTGAGAAGCTGGTCAGACAGCTAAGCGTTATAATTACGGTAGCAAAAAAAGAAAGTAGAACTTTTTTCATAGCACCTGTGTTTGGTTTAATAATTGACAGGACTAAAGTACAATTCAACCCGTTAACCCATGGTTAAATATTGCTTTAAATGCGGTTAAAGGGGTATGAATTGCTGTTAAACAGGTAGAAGGAGACGCCGGGAACTGTATAAACCCCTGCGGATTTCCGAAGCTTTGCTTCCATCCAAAGAGTTCATAAGCCGGTAGTTGTCACCTGCCCATGGATGTTTAAAAATTTTTCATTCCATCAAAAAAAATTAACTTTAAAAAGCAACGGCCTGGAGCGAACAGTAAATTAGAAAAAAGAAAAGCTATGAGAGGCGTAAACAGAGTAATGCTAATCGGCAACCTGGGTAAAGACCCTGATGTCCAGTTTCTCGAGGGCAATATTGGAGTTGCTAAATTTCCACTGGCTACTACAGAAACTTTCAAAGACAGAACCGGAAAGCTGGTATCGCAAACTGAATGGCATACCGTGGTGCTGTGGCGGGGGCTTGCTGAACTGGCTCAAAAGTATTTGCACAAAAGCAGCCTGGTCTATATCGAAGGCAGGCTAAGAACAAGAAGCTGGGAAGACAAAGACGGGAACCGCAAGTTTGCGACCGAAGTAGTTGGTGACAACCTCATCATGCTAGATAAAAGGGCCGATGGCGGCGGTCACCCCGCTGAAGGCGGCATTGAAAACCTGGGAAGCGGTGAAAGCCAGCCTCCCCTTGGAGATCCGCCGGAGAATATTCCCTTTTAGGGCTTGATTCATTAAAATAATAACTTCGCTTCACATTAACCGGCAGGCCGTTTTGACCTGCCTTTCTAATTAAACGATTTTAAAAAAAATCCTTGATTTGGATAGTCACTCGATAATCGGTTTTGGTTTCAGTAAGCTTTCTTACATCTTTCTCTCTGCCGATCCCCAGGGTATTACGCTACTTGTTGTCCTGCTGGCGGCCCTATTGGCCCTTTCATTCACGATATCAGGAGCCGAGGTAGCCATCTTTTCGCTAAATGAAAAAGATATCAATGTCCTTAAAACCAAGCAGCACCCTGCTGCCCGCCGGATCATCAATTTCCTCGATGAGCCAAAAGAAGTTTTCGCCTCATTGTTGATTGCCAGCACATTTTTTAATATCTGCATCATCGTGCTCACAGGTTTCCTGATCAACCAGTTTATGCCCTACGGCGTACTACGTGCTTTTGGCAGCAATTTCTGGAGCTACCTGATCGAGCTGCTCGTGAGGGTAGGTATCATTGGCTTTATTTTGATCTTTGTCGGCCAGATCCTGCCCAAGATCTGGGCAACCCAAAATAATCTTCGGTTTGCTTATGGTTCTGCGGTAGTAGTAGAGACTGTACATTTTGTATTCAGGAGAATCAGCAAATGGGTAGTGTCGCTGGCTGATGGCATTGGCGGCAGGGTAGGCGCTAATAAATCAGAGGCGCTCAGTATCCAGGAACTGGATGAGGCCATCGATATCAAGACTGATGATGAGGCTTCCCTGGAAGAGAAAAATATCATGAAGGGTATTGTGAAATTTGGAACGATATCCGTGAAGCAGATCATGAAGAGCCGGCTGGAAGTAAATGGGATTAGCTATAACATGTCTTTCGGCGAATTGATCCGAAAGGTGGAAACCCTCCATTATTCCCGCCTGCCGGTTTACAAGGGTAATCTTGACGAAGTAGCCGGGATCATCAATACAAAGGACCTCATCCCATTTTTGCAGGAAGCGGATGATTTTGAATGGCACCCGTTGATGCGGCAGCCATATTTTGTACCCGAATCTAAACTGATTTCGGACTTGTTAAGAGATTTCCAGGCGCGTCGGGTACATTTTGCCGTGGTGGTTGATGAGTTTGGTGGCACCAGCGGTATTGTTACGATGGAAGATATTATGGAAGAAGTGATCGGTGATATCCGCGATGAGTTTGATGTGGAGGAAAGTCAGAACAAAAAAATTGATGATTACAACTTTATCTTCGAAGGCAAGACGATGATCCATGATATGTGTAAGATGATGCGGTTGCCGATGGACACATTTGATAAAGTAAGAGGTGAAAGTGAATCGGTGGGTGGACTTGTGCTGGAACGGGCTGGTGAGTTTCCCAAAGTGAATGATGTGATCACAGTGGGTGATTTTGAATTTACAGTCCTTGAATCGGGAAATAACCGGCTCAGGCTTGTAAAGGTTACAGTCAATAAAAAATCTATTTAACGGATATCCTGATGAATAAACGCCTGATCGCCCTGCTGGTTTTCCTGGCATTTGCTGGTTTTTTATTTGGCTGCAATAGCCCGTATACTTATAAAAGGAAGGGTTATTTCCATATCGAGTTTCCCGAAAAGAAATACCAGTTGTTTGACGAGCCGGGGTATCCCTATACCTTCGAATATCCTGTTTATTCAACTGTCATAAAGGATACTACGTTTTTTGATAA
>JAEZRB010000172.1 GCA_023412975.1 Bacteroidota bacterium
ACGTAGTATCAGGGCAATAAAGGAAGCCGTGCCCGATATGCTGGTTATGACGGATGTGGCACTCGACCCCTATTCCAGTTATGGTCATGATGGTATTGTAAAAGATGGTGAAATCCTGAACGACGAAACTGTTGAAGCGCTTTCCAGGATGTCGGTGAGTCATGCACAGGCCGGCGCCGATTTTGTTGCGCCGAGTGATATGATGGACGGACGCATTGGCGCGATAAGAAAGTCGTTGGAAGAAAATGGTCTTACCAAAACCGGTATTATGAGCTATAGCGCAAAATATGCGTCCTGTTTTTATGGCCCGTTTCGTGATGCGCTTGATAGTGCGCCCGGATTTGGTGATAAGAAAACTTACCAGATGAATTATGCCAACCGTCTTGAAGCCATCAAAGAAACCCTTATGGATATTGAAGAAGGCGCCGATATCGTAATGGTAAAACCAGCTATGGCCTATCTCGATATAATCCGGGAGGTGAAAAATGCGGTGAACCTGCCGGTAAGTGCATACCATGTTAGCGGCGAATACGCGATGATCAAGGCTGCTGCCGAGAAAGGCTGGATCGATGAAGATAAAGCTATTCTTGAAAGCCTTACCTCCATCAAACGCGCCGGCGCTGACCTGATCGCTACCTATTTTGCCAAACAGGCGGTAAAACTGATTTCCTGAACTGAAAGAAAGTTTTGACTACAAGTTGAAGAAATAATTACTATGTATCCAAAAAGCCAGTCTTTGTTTACCCGCGCCCAGCAGTCGATCCCAGGTGGTGTAAACTCCCCGGTAAGGGCGTTTAAAAGCGTGGGTGGCACCCCGGTTTTTATTGACAAAGCCAGCGGGGCCTATCTCTATGATGCCGATGGCCGACGCTATATTGATTATATCGCAAGCTGGGGTCCACTGATCCTGGGACACGCGTACACACCTGTTGTAAAAGCTATCCGGGAAAAAGTCCTCGAAGGCACATCTTTTGGAGCGCCCACCGAACTCGAGATAGATATGGCTGAGCTGATCAAATCGATGGCGCCTAATATTGATCTCATTCGCATGGTGAGCAGTGGTACCGAAGCCTGTATGAGCGCGATCCGCGTTGCACGGGGATATACAGGTCGCAACAAATTCATCAAGTTCGAGGGATGCTATCACGGCCATGCAGATGCATTTCTAATAAAAGCTGGCAGTGGTGCTGCAACGTTCAATATCCAGCATGTACCAGGAATACCCGCACCTGTTGCCGATGATACATTGACGGCACCTTACAATGACCTGTTAGCAGTTGAAAAACTTGTTGAGCAATACCGGGACCAGGTGGCGGCCATTATTATCGAACCTGTGGCCGGTAATATGGGCTGCATTTTGCCAAAACCAGGATTTCTCGAAGGTCTGCGTGCACTTTGCGACCGGGAAAAGATGCTTTTGATATTTGATGAGGTGATGACTGGGTTTCGCCTGGCGCCAGGCGGGGCTCAACAGGCATTAGGCGTAAACGCCGACCTGGTAACCTATGGAAAAGTGATTGGCGCCGGCATGCCTGTAGGTGCATTCGGCGGCCGAAGGGAGATCATGGAATCAGTAGCTCCGGTTGGTAAAGTGTACCAGGCGGGAACACTTAGTGGTAATCCAATTGCGATGATCGCCGGATTTACTTTACTTACCGAACTCAAAAACAATCCGGGTATTTACAAGGAACTGGAACAAAAAACGGTGCAGTTGAGGGAAGGTATGGCTGAAATTTTTCAAAACAAAAAAACTCCTGTTCAAATCAACCAGTTGGGAAGTATGATCAGTGTGCATTTTGCACCTGAGCCTGTAACAGATTTTGCCAGTTCATCCCGTAGTGACCAGCAGCAATTCAATGCATTTTTCCATCATATGCTGAAAGAAGGAATTTATCTGCCACCGTCCGCGTTTGAAAGCTGGTTTCTCAACAATGCCCTATCGGCTGCGGACATTGAAGAAACGTTGAAGGCAGTTGAAGCGTTTCAATAACAGAAAAGAGTTTTGCTATTTGCAATAACAGGTTCCGGTTGCCGGTGAATTATTTTTCAAAATATTTAGCCGCTTTCAGAAATACAAACGACTATACATATTTCCTGTTATTCGAGTGATTCGTGCCATTCGTGGCCAATCCTCCTGCCGTCAGGCAGCAGAAAACCAATCAGTGTCAATCCGTGTAATCAGTGATCATATTCGTGTCATTCGTGCTATTCGTGGCTAACCTTCCTGCCGTCAGGCAGCAGAAAACCAATCAGTGTCAATCCGTGTAATCAGTGGCCACTTTCGTGTGATTTGTAGCCAACCTATCACTTATTTTTTACGTACACATGCTTGATATTTGCCTTGCCTGTCTGGCGCTCGTCTAGTTGGAATTTGTCAAGGCTCTTGATCAATGGCAATAACTTCACGTAGCCATAATTGCGCGGATCGAAGTCCGGTTTTCTTTTGAGTAATAATGTTCCCAGATTTCCGAGGAATGCCCAACCGTCCTCGTCCGCAATATCTTCAATACTATCAGCGATCAGGCGGGTGAGTCCCTTGTCAACATTTCGGATCGCTCCTTTTTCCTTAGCCTCACCACGTGCACCTTTTGCCGGTCGGGGACGGGGCTCAGGCTCCTTTTGAGCTTTTAATATTTCCAGGTAAATAAATTTATCACAGGCAGAAATAAAAGGTAGCGGTGTCTTTTTCTCACCGATACCGAAAACCATCATACCAGCTTCTCTCAAACGCGTGGCCAACCTGGTAAAATCACTGTCACTTGAAACAATACAAAAACCATCCACCTTCCCACTGTACAGGATATCCATAGCGTCGATGATCATCGCCGAGTCAGTTGAATTTTTCCCGGTCGTGTAACTGTATTGTTGTACCGGGGTTATGGCGTTTTCCAACAATACGTTTTTCCAGCCTGAGATATGGGGCTTTGTCCAGTCCGCATAGATACGCTTAAAAGTGGGTGTACCATACTTCGCGATCTCTTCCATCATTTCTTTCACGTTGGTATACGGAATATTATCCGCATCGATCAAAACAGCCAGGCGGAGATCCTTTGTTGCTTCCATGACTTAGAATTATATAGCTAAAATACGCTATCCCGGCGGGAAGGTAGAAGAAAACACCCCACCTCTTAAAGGCCGGCATCCGCATGTCAAGCCAGTTATGCCTGTTGTCAAAGGAATTTTACCACGGCAGCCGGGTTTATTTCTTTTGTAGTGTAAAAGGCAATCAACAATATTTTCTCATCTTAAAACAACAATCTTATGACTTCAACATTTTTAAGGCAGTTTGCCGGCCTATCCCTGTGTGTCATCCTGTTTTCCTTTGCTGAACCACGGCCAGGAGGTGAAGGTTTCGAAATACTGGTCAATAATAAACCTGTGATACAGCAATTTGGGGATGACATGAAAGTAATCAAGACCCTGAAGTTGGATCCATCCATGGCAAACGGGCAATTGTCCGTAAGGTATCATCATTGTGGTAAAGTGGGCAAAAACCGTGTAATCGCATTAAAAGATGCCAAAGAAAATATACTTAAGCAGTGGAAATTTACCGATACCCGCGAAGCTGCTACCAGCATGAATTGTAACGTAAAGGAAATCCTTAGTTTGCTCAACGGGAAACATCAGACCGTGAAATTATTTTATACCTCCACTGAACTTCCGCAGGGAAGAGTGTTGGTATCGCTCGCGAGTTCATGATGGGCATGGAATTAGAAATTGGGAATTTGGAATTGGGTTTCATTGCTGTCCGGAATAAAATCTTGGATAGTTGTCAGAACCTTTGACCCGCGCGGCATCTATGACTTTTACATTTACAGGGGCTTTGTTTAATTTTTCCTGGAGACTCTTACTTTTGCTGGCCGTAGTTTAAATGTATCGATGGTCAGGATACCACAGCGCACACTGCGAACAC
>JAEZRB010000290.1 GCA_023412975.1 Bacteroidota bacterium
GTTCATAGGCCAGTATATGGTCAATTCAAAAATTGTTCGCCTAAATATTGAAAGATTCCAGCCGGGTCTTTATTTCCTGGTTGCCAGCCGGAAAGATGGCGAGATCATCAAACACAAATTTATAAAGATGTAATTCATCCCGGATCGAGCGGGTCTAAACAAATTGTTCAAGCAGGGCAATTCGTTTTTCTATGGGCGGGTGCGTCGCAAATAAATTATCCCAGGATGCGGATTTGTGTATGGAAGGTTTGGGGTTGTCGATAAAGAGTTGGGCCACATCCCGGCTTTCTACGGCCTCTATCAACGGGTCGCCCGATATTTTTCGCAGGGCCGAAGCGAGCGCATATGGCTTCTTGGTAATTTCAGCCGCACCTGCATCAGCCAGGTATTCCCTTTTCCGGCTGATTCCAAATCTTAACAGCACAGATATCAGGTAAGCCACCGCTGTAATAGCAATAATGATAAGAACTATAGCAGCACCACCCTTGCCGTCCCGGTCATTTTTCCGTCCCGAAAAACGCAACCCGCGAAAGGCCATTTCAGCGATAAAGGAGAATATGCCTACGAATATGATCGAAATGATCAGCAGCCGCACATCACGGTTGCGAATATGGGTGAGCTCATGTGCCAGCACACCTTCGAGTTCTTCATCGTTTAGTTTGTCAATAATGCCGGTTGATAATGTGATGGTATAATTTTTTTCATGAATTCCGCTGGCATAGGCATTCATTGAATCATCCCGGATGATATTTAATTTGGGCATCGCCATTCCCTGCGAAATGCAGATATTTTCAAGCAGGTTATAGACGCGCTTGTTTTCTTTTCTTTCCAGTGGTTTGGCGCCGGTCGACAACCTGATGATGGCATTATGACCAGCCCAGGCAATCAAAAACCAGATGCCCACACCTGCCAGTACAAAAGGTGTTATCCTGGCAAAATACTGGTTGGCGATTTCGATATTCTGTTCTGTAGTAAAAAACAGGATGGCATAACACATTGCCAGGAGTAATACCGGGAATGCGATGAGAAGTAAAACGGAGTTTCTATTGTTTCGCCTGATCTGGCTGACTAAACCGACGTATTGCATTTTTTCCCTGTTTAATGGCAGGGGTTAAAATTGGATCTTTGGAGGCTCTTCCATTTGCTTACGGCTTTCCGTTCCCAGGTCGAAAAATAGTTCGCGCTGGAAACCGAAGTTCCGGGCAATTAGATTGCTGGGGAAAGATTCAACCGCGTTGTTGTACTCGGTTGTAGCGCCATTGAAGAAGCGGCGGGCAGCAGCGAGTTTATTTTCTATGTCGCTAAGCTCTTCCTGGAGTTGGAGGAAATTCTGGTTAGCTTTTAGATCGGGATAAGCTTCTACCTGCACCTTCAGTCCCTGCAGGGCGGCAGAAAGCTGTTGTTCCGCTTTAATCTTGTCATCGATGGAACCTGCAGCCATGGCCGCGGTGCGAGCCTCGGTAACCCTAAGCAATAATTCCTTTTCATGGCTGGCATAGCCTTTTACCGTTTCCACGAGTTGTGGCACCAGGTCGTGGCGCTGACGCAGTTGAACATCGATATCAGCAAAAGCGTTTTGTCTTCGGTTGCGAAGTTTTACAAGGTTGTTGTAAAGACCAATCGCCCATACAGTGAACAAGACGATTACAGCAATTAGTATAATAACAGCCATGAACGGTGATTTTAGTGAATCTGAAATTAAATAAAAACAGGCTGTCTCAAAACTATTTTTTACAGCCGGGTGAAGCAGGTAAATGTTCAACCAGTGGTTGTAATTAAATATTCAATTTAAGAGAGCCTGTTTTAGCCTGCGTTCTAATCAGAATATTTTTTCAAAAAACGCCTTCATATCATTCCACGACGCTGAATCTGCGGCAGCATTGTATCGAAGCGGCAGGTTAAATTTTTCCCCGTAGGCCGTCGCCTGTGGATTGGTAAACGCATGCGTGGTTCCTTCATACGCTTTGAAGGTATAACTGGCGCCGATCGAGTCCATTTGTTTTTTGAAAATATCCACCTCTGCCTGTGGCACAAATGGATCATCTGCTGCATGACAAACCAGGATATCAGCTTTCAGCAAATCCTTATTCGCCGGCAATACGGCAAGGTTGCCATGAAAACTAACGACACCTTTCAGGTTGTCGCCCAGTTTAGCCATATTGATCACCTGCGCGCCACCAAAGCAATAACCGATAGCTGCAATTTTGCTGGTGTCGGTTTGTGGATAGGTTTTTATTTTTTCCAGCGCTGCATCGAATCTTGCTTTTGCCATTTGTGGGTTCTCATAAAATGGCGTTGCCAGGTTTCCCGCATCTGTGGGATTATCAGCTGTCTTACCATTGCCGTACATATCTACGGCCAGTGCGATATACCCGAGTTCGGCGAGTTGCCTCGCCCTGTTTTTGGTATAATCGTTCAGGCCCCACCATTCATGAACTACCAGCACGGCAGGCCGGGTGCCCTGTTTGTTTTCGTCATAAACAAGGAATCCGTTCATCGTGGTGTTGTCACCCGTGTAACTTATGTTCTCTTCTTTTAACTGGGGTGTTGTAGTTGTATCAGCGTCGGCGTCTTTTTCATCATCGGCATTATTGCAGGAGATGAGACAGGCGGCTGCAATACACAAACCACCGTGAAACAGTTTTTGCAAAAGCATGGTTTTTGGTTTTATGGTAATAAAGATCTGTATGACTAAAGTTCCGAAAGTTTTTCGTCCGGAAAAAAATCATTCTTTTTATTTCATCCAACCCAGGTGTGTATGCTTGAAATTGTCGGTATGTTTTAGCCCGTAACCAAGCATCCTGTCGAAAGATGAATGTGCATATAAAAGCGTTCCTGCCAGGGTCAATATATCCTGTTGCGTGAAAAAGCCTGCGGCTGCGATGGCAATTGCGATCCCGCGATGATGAAAAATATTATACACAAAAGCGCCGGTTTTGGGGCCAAAAATATAGGCTGCGATAGATATATCAGGCGCCAGGAAAAGAAGTATCCATATCCACCAGCTAAACTCGAATGGTAAAAAATAAAGGCCTGCTATTCCCAGGGCCATCTGCGCAATTTCTTCCAGTTGAATGACCGTCTTCATTAATTTATGTTGTTTTAAAGCGGCAAAGGTGCAAAAAACCTGGGTTTAAAATTATACTGGCTGTCAGGTTAGTTATATATTGAAGTCTCATCGCCTTCCCTTCTTCCCGGCAACAAATCCATGCAACCATTCCCCACTTTTTCACTTTTCGATTATCTTGTAAGCTAAATAAATTTACAGGATGAAAAAATGCATCATCATCATTTTGTTGTTTACCTTCTTTTACGCCGGAGCACAAACGAACGGATCGGAACAGAAAATGGATTTTGAAAAATACAATCCTCCATCCACCCTGGTAGTTCCTGAACACAAGATAACCCGTGCAAAGTTTCCATTTATCGATGTTCATAACCACCAGTTTCGTATGCCTGATATGGACCTGGGTACTTTGATCAAAGCCATGGATCAGCTGAATATGAAGGTAATGGTGAATCTTAGCGGGCAAAGTGGTGATCGCCTGAAGAGTTCAGTGACCAATGTCAAAGAACATTTCCCAAAACGGTTCATTGTTTTTGCAAACGTGGATTTCAAAGGTGTTGGAACTGATGGCTGGGCGGAAACGGCGGCTAAGCAACTGGAGGAGGATGTAAAGAATGGGGCAAAGGGTTTGAAGATCTATAAAAGTCTTGGTTTTTCCGTAACCGATATACAAGGCAAACGGGTAACGGTAGATGATGCAAGGCTGGATCCTGTCTGGAAAAAGGCAGGGGAGTTGAAAATCCCTGTACTGATCCATACAGCCGATCCGAAACCGTTCTGGGAACCGATGGACGAAAACAACGAACGCTGGCTGGAACTGGCCACCCATCCCAACCGGAAAAAAGAGGATTCAAACCCCGCACCCTGGGAGACATTAATAGAAGAGCAACACCGTCTTTTTAAAAAGCATCCCAAAACGACGTTTATAGCCGCACATTTTGGGTGGTATCCCAACGATCTCGCTAAACTGGGCAAACTACTCGATGAAATGCCCAATGTGGTAGTAGAGTTTGGAGCGATCATCGCGGAACTGGGACGCCAGCCCCGAATGGCAAAACAGTTTTTTACCAGGTACCAGGACAGGATATTATTTGGAAAAGATAGTTGGGTGCCGGAGGAATACGCCACTTATTTCCGGGTTTTGGAAACCGAGGATGAATATTTCCCATACCACAAAAAATACCACGCGTTCTGGGCAATGTATGGAATGGGATTACCTGATGATATCCTGAAAAAAATCTACTATAAGAATGCAATACGGATCATCCCGGGTATCGACAAGACACAGTTCCCGGATTGATTTTTAGGGATGGGCTTTATGGAGTCACGGGTACAGGTGTTAAAATAGCCTTTTCCCATTGGCTGAATTTACTTTTTTAGTTCTGCAAAGATTTTACTGTTTTTTGCTTTCAAATCATTCTTTTCACCTGGATCTTTGGCGAGATCAAAAAGATATTCACCGGCGGTATCGCGTAAGTATTTCCAGTTTCCGTCTCGAATTGCTTTTTGGGGGTTACGTTGCGTCATTCGCCAGTAGAATGTTCTTTTTATAGTTTTCGATTCACCGGTACAAACCGTCGTCAGGTCAATGCAATCAATTGGGAATAGTGGATAATAATTTGTTATTGGTTTTGGTGATTTATCAGTTGGTTTGCTGAATAAATTTAGAAAGTTAGGATGTTTTAAGGGGAATTGGATTAAAAATTAACTTGCATAGGAATCTTCAAAAGGATGTATCAGCTTGTTTTCGGAATGCTCTATGTTTTCTCCCTGCTACCTATGCCGGTTTTATACGTGTTTTCTGACCTGGTGGCTTTTTTGATGTACTCGGTCATAGGATACCGCAAAAAAGTGGTCTTTGACAATCTCCGGCAGGCATTTCCTGAAAAAACCGAACAAGAAATAAAAACGATCGCAAAAAAATTTTATCGAAATTTTGTTGATCATTGGGCCGAAACTCTGAAGCTATTGTCAGCGAGCAGGCAGACGATGAACCGGATGGCAACGGGCAACTATGAAATATTTCATCAATTGCATGCCACCGGCCGTTCAGTACAGGTTAACCTTGGCCATTTTTTTAATTGGGAACTAATGACGGTGCATACCGGAATAAATCAACCCTACATATTCCTGACGGTCTATTTGCCACAAAGCAATAAGATTATGAATCGCCTTGTGCTTTACCTGCGCGGGCGATGGGGAAATCCTTTATTATCCAGTTCAGATATGGCGAGGGCCATTATTCCCTGGCGAAAGAAACAATATTTACTCGCCCTGGGTGCCGATCAAAGACCCGTATCACCTGACAACGGGTATTGGCTGAGTTTCATGGGTAAGCCTGCCGGATTTGTAAAAGGTCCTGAGAAGTTTGCACGAGGCCAGGGCATACCCGTGGTGATGATGACCACTACCCGTGTGAAAAGGGGACAATATCACTTTGATTTTTTTCTGTTGGCCGATGACCCTAAATCACTACCGGATGGAGAGTTGATCAGGCGATATGTGCGTCACCTGGAAGAAAATATCCGGCTTCAACCCGATCTTTACTTATGGAGCCATAAGCGCTGGAAACACGAATTGAAACCGGAGTATGAAAAATTGTGGGTTGACGAGCCAGGTTTGATGAAACCCGATAAAACCTGAAATGAGTTGTTATTATTCGTGGATGATCTTCCCGGCACCACTCGTCACCAGGTTTTTAACTGGTGGATTACCTTTATAATAAACTTTACTGGCCCCACTGGCATCTGCGAAGATCTTGTCAACCGCTGTGACCCGGGCGACCGAATTGCCGGAAGCAGCAATATCCACCTCGGTTGCTGTTACGCCAAAAGCTTCCAGTTTTGAAGCGCCGCTGATATTGCCATACAGGCTTTCTGTTGTGCCGGTTGCAGTTAGTTTAGAAGCCCCTGAAATATCGACGGAGAGATCGATGCCCGTTCCATTCACGACACAGTTTGATGCACCGGAAAGGACGGCCCTCATTACCTGGTTCTGGTCTTCGAAACCACCTATTGCTCCTTCTGATGCTCCCGAAAGGATGACCCCATTAAGAACAGGGAGGGTAATTGTAAAGTCTACCCGGTGTCGATTATTCTTATAGTTTCTAAAATGGATATCCAGGATATGTCCCGGCTCGAGCGTGATAACGAGGTCGGCCAGGTCGTCAGCACATCCCTTTGCTTTTATACTAAAGTCATCCGCTTTAGTGATGCTTACGGTATTGGCATCGCCCAGTTTTACTTTAGTGAATCCCGTCTGGTTGAATTCTTTTTCAATTGAGCCCGGACATTCGCGTTTTTCCTTGCTGCAAGAGAAGGCCAGGGCAGCCAGTGTTGCACAGAGTAACAATTTTTTCATGATTAAGGTTTGTAATAGGCGAAAGTGGTATGTAAACCTCATTCCGGCCATTCAAAGTGGTATGAATTGACATTATCCATGCTGAGTTGTAGAAAGTGGTTATTGAAATGTCTGGTGATGGGTCTAAAGATTAAAACCCAAACTTCCTTAATTTTGCGGCCTATGACAACAGAAAAATTACAGGATATGCGGTCCCGCATTGCCGGGATAAGGAGGTTTCTTTGACGTCGATAACCGACGATATAAAATTGAAGAAGACAGGCAGCTTTCACTAAGTCCAGGTTTTTGGGACGACAACAAAAGAGCTACCGAGATACTCAAGAATGTAAAAATTAACGAGTATTGGGTAAAACTATACGAGACTACCGAGACCGCGGTGGAGGATTTTGCCGTGCTCTTCGAGTTTTGGAAAGCAGGCGACGCCACGGAAGAAGAAACAAAGGAAGCTTATCAGAAAGCTCTCGATGCACTGGAAGACGCGGAATTCAAGGCAACCCTCAATGAACCCGAAGACGAATTGCCGGCTGTTTTGCAGATCAACTCCGGTGCAGGTGGTACTGAAAGCCAGGACTGGGCCGAGATGCTGGCGCGTATGTATAGAATGTATGGAGAAAAGAAAGGGTGGAAAGTTACAGAACTGGACTGGGTATGGGGTGATGGCGCTGGAATTAAAACTGCCACACTACAGTTCGATGGGGAGTTTGCCTATGGTTTTTTGAAAGCGGAAAGCGGTGTTCATCGCCTGGTTCGGATTTCACCATTCGATAGTAATGCCAGGAGGCACACATCTTTTTGCTCTGTCTTTGTATATCCACTGGTAGATGATACCATTAATATAGAGATCAAGGACGCCGACGTGAAAATGGAAACAGCACGTAGCGGCGGTGCCGGCGGTCAGAATGTGAACAAGGTTGAAACAAAAGTAATGCTTACGCATATTCCCACCGGTATCGTGGTGGTGTGCCAGACCGAACGCTCGCAACTGGGCAACCGTGAAAAGGCGATGACCATGTTGAAAAGCCGGTTGTACGAAGAGGAACTGCGTAAGCGAAACGAGCTGCGGGACGCGACCAATGCCAGTAAGAAAAAAATAGAGTGGGGCAGCCAGATTCGAAGCTATGTTTTCCATCCATATAAAATGATCAAGGATCATCGTACAGATTTTGAAACGGGAAATGTGCAACCGGTGATGGATGGTGAATTGGATGGATTTATAAAGGCGTACCTGATGAGTGAAGTGTGAGGATAAGCCAGGTTTTATATCAAGGATCAAATAATTTTCACCCCAAAATTTTGGAGGTTCAACATGAGTATAGGAACATTTTCATACCCGCTGCCGGCAAATGAGCCGGTACTATCGTATGCTCCGGGTTCACCGGAGAAAAAGAGACTGAAAGCCGTATTGAAAGAATTAAAAAAAGATGAGATCGATATCCCGATGTATATCGGTAGCAAGGAGGTAAGAACCAACAAAAAAATAGCGATTCATCCACCTCATGAGATCAGTCATACCCTGGGGTATTTTCATGCAGGTGAAGAAAAACATGTCCAGCAGGCTATCGATGCTGCACTTGCTGCGAAAGAAAGCTGGGCCGCGATGAGCTGGGAGAACCGGGCCGGGATATTCCTGAAAGCTGCAGACCTGATCGCGACAAAATACCGTCCCTATATCAATGGTACTACCATGCTGGGACAAAGCAAAAATGCATACCAGGCAGAGATTGATTCGGCATGCGAACTGATCGATTTCCTCCGTTTCAATGTGCATTTTCTCAGTGAGATATATAAACAGCAACCGATCAGCGGTCCGGGCATGCATAACAGGATGGAGTATCGGCCGCTCGAAGGATTTGTACTCGCAGTAACGCCGTTTAACTTCACTGCTATCGGCGGTAACCTGCCTACATCTGCTGCCATGTGTGGCAATGTGGTGGTATGGAAACCCGCCAATACTCAGGTGTATTCGGCGCAAATGTTTATGCGTATCCTGAAGGAAGCAGGTTTACCAGACGGTGTTATCAATCTTGTCTTTGTGGATGGTCCCACACTTGGCAGGGTTTGCTTTAATCACTCTGATTTCGCCGGTGTACATTTTACCGGGTCTACCGGTGTGTTCAATACCATGTGGGAAACAATAGGTAAAAACATGTCGATGTACCGTTCTTATCCCCGCATAGTAGGTGAGACTGGCGGAAAGGATTTTGTCCTTGTGCATAAGTCGGCTGATGTCGACACTGTTGTGACTGCGCTTTTACGCGGTGCTTTTGAATTCCAGGGACAGAAATGTTCCGCAGCTTCACGGGCTTATATCCCATCCAACCTGGCAGAGGAAGTAAAAAAGAAACTTATCGCAGGTGTGAAAGGCCTGAAGATGGGCACTGTTGAGAATTTCACCAACTTCGTCAACGCGGTTATCGATGAAAAAAGTTTTGATAAGATCAAATCTTATATCGATAACGCGAAAAAAGATAAAAAAGCCGAAGTATGGGTGGGTGGAAAATGCGATAAAAAAGAGGGATATTTTATCCAGCCCACAGTGATAGAAGCAAAAGATCCAAAATACGTGAGCATGTGCGAAGAGATCTTCGGCCCGGTACTTACGGTCTATGTTTATCCCGCGAATAGTTTTGAAAAAACAATTGATTTGGTCAACACAACATCACCTTATGCGCTTACGGGATCGGTCATCGCGAAGGATAGAGCAGCCATTGAACTGGCAACCACCAGGCTAAGGGATGCTGCGGGTAACTTTTATATCAACGACAAACCAACCGGGGCAGTAGTAGGGCAGCAGCCTTTTGGTGGCGCCCGCGGAAGTGGCACCAATGATAAAGCGGGATCGATATTAAATCTTTACAGATGGTTAAGCGCCCGCACCATCAAAGAAACATTTGATCCGCCCGTTGATTATCGTTATCCGTTTATGGGTGAAGAGTAATGCAGAGTTTATAGTCCAAAATATTAAGCCCCGTTCGGGGCTTTTTTATTTTGCGATTGCGATGAGTAATAAAAGAAGATTATATCGTTGATAGTTTTTATGCAATTCATACATCAGAATCTTCATTTCGAGCAACGCGCAGTGAACATTGAGACAACGCCATTTTAAGTTTGTGTTATAATTATTAACCAAACCAAAAAACCTCGTATGAAGAAAGTTTTCCTATCCATTTTCGCAATGACCGCAATCACTGTTGTGAGTTTCGCCCAACAAGGCAGTTTTAAATTGAGCCCTGCTGTAGAATTGGCTGTTCCCACTGGAGATGCTGCAGACAACAGCAAGCCTGGTCTCGGAGTTACTGTAAAAGGACTGTATGGTATCAGTGAAGCGGGCCAGATTACCCTGACATCAGGTCTGATCGTATCTGGTGCTAAAAAGGACATCAAAGAAATGCTCGGTGCCGACAAGGTATCCAGCACCATCATCCCGATTCTGGCTGGATATCGTCACAACTTCAACGGTATTTATGTTGAGCCTCAGGTTGGATATGGTATCTATGGTGCCAAAATCAAAGGCGGCGAATTTGATTCAAAAGAATCAGAAGGTGCATTCACCTGGGCCGCTGGTGCCGGTTACATCTTCAACAATTTTGAAGCAGGTATCCGCTATCAAAGCGCGCATAAGGATGGTACCAACAATGCATTTTTCGGAGTTCGCCTCGGTTATATTTTGCCGATAGGCAGTAAATAAGTCTCAAGCAGTGTTAGTTTTCGGCCATCCCGGGCGACCGGGATGGCTATTTGTATTAGCATATTTACCGGTCTGCACTCGGATTTTAACGGGGGATATTTCCGAAAATTACCGTTTTTAATCCCTGATGTTATTAGTTTGAATAACTGGATATTATGTTTGTCCCGGCCTATTTAAAACAAGGCTATTTAAACTAAAGCTAATATTTTATGAAAAAACTAATCCTGAGTTTATCTCTTATGCTGTTTGTCAGCGCTTTTGCTTTCGCTCAAACCAAATTTGGTGTTTCAGCGGGTACCAGCTTTGCTTCTATGAAAACAAAGATGGAGAGTGTGTCCGTCACATCTGATAGCAAAATAGGCTTCAGTGTGGGATTCCTGGCTGATCTGGGTATCAGCGAAAATTTCGCATTCCAGCCTGGTCTGAACTTTAACCAGAAAGGCGGTAAGTCGAAAGCGGGCGATGTCGAAACGACTTCAACCCTGAACTACATTGAGCTGCCGCTTAACTTTATTTTCAAAACACAGGCTGGTAATGGTAAATTCTTTGGCGGCCTGGGTCCTGTATTGGGATATGGTATCAGTGGAAAAAATAAATATAAAGATGGTGGTCAATCAGAAACTGATGACATAAAATTCGGCAACGACGAAATGGAAGATGACATCAAGCCTTTTGAAGCTTCGGGAAATATCCTGGCGGGTTATGAATTTGCGAATGGATTTTTCGCCTCTGTAAATTATAATATGGGTCTTAGCAACCTGGCATTGGGTGATGGCGACTATACTGTGAAAAACAGATTCTTTGGTATCCGTATAGGCTACATGTTTGGTGGCAAATAATAACCGTTCACCCGGTTGACCAAACCGAAATAGGGCTGACTTAAAACTAAGTCAGACCTATTTTTTTTGTACTTAAGTCTTTGGTTGAAGATGTAGAATTGTCACCATCAGACCGACCTCAGTTGTTGATTTTATTTCCCATGCATTCTGTAATCTCGTTGAGATTATATTAGAAAATGCCAGAAACCCTGTTGTCTGCACTATGACTTAAATATGGCAGCATTTTAGTCATCACAAGGTCAATAAAATCATTTTATATGAAAAGATTACTTTGTATCGTAGTTCTTAGTTCTATTTTTTCATTGGTAAAAGCACAGGAAACACATTTTGGTATCAAAGCAGGCGTGAATTTATCCAGTGTAGGAATTGATGGCGGCGATGATTATAACAGCAAAGCCGGACTTCATGTTGGCGGGCTGGCTCATATTCATATATCGCGGCAGTTTGCACTCCAACCCGAGCTCGTATTTTCAATGCAGGGAGGTAAAGATGACAATGTAAAACTAAAACTCAATTACATCAATGTCCCGCTGTTGGCGCAATACATGACCAATGATGGTTTCAGGCTTCAAACAGGTCCACAACTTGGTTTCCTGGTATCTGCCGAAAGAAAAATTGGAGATGTGGAAGTGGATGTAAAGGATGATCTGTCTACCATTGATTTTTCCTGGGCTTTTGGTGCGGGTTACCTGTTCTCTTCGGGTTTTGGTATTGACGCCCGCTACAACCTTGGCATTAGCAATATCAGTGATGATAATAGTTTCGAAGCTAAGAACAGCGTTTTTCAGTTTGGGATTTTTTACCAGTTTATGCATGGAAAGTCCACAAGACGCAGATGATCGAATCTTAATGAACTTGGATTGGGGCCTTACAGCCCCAATTTTTTTACATGGTAAACAGATCCGGGCGTAAAAAATAAGCATAAAGGCCACCTCTTTGCTATTTTTACAAAAAATATCATTCTTGAAATCAATTTTATCGGAACAACAACTCGCCATTACTATCAGGCGCCTGGCTCACCAGATACTGGAAAATAATACCCAGCTGGACGATACGGTCCTGATAGGTATACAGCCGCGCGGCATCTATTTATCCGACAGGGTAGTGGCTGAGATCAGGAAGGAGTTTCCCCAATCAAAAATTCACTATGGTAAACTGGACATCACATTTTATCGCGATGATGTCCGGCAGGGTCTTCATGTTGCCAACCAGACCGATATACCCTTCTCGCTGGAGAATAAAAAAGTCGTACTCATTGATGACGTATTATACACCGGTCGCACAATCCGTGCTGCACTCGATGCCCTGCTGGCTTTTGGCCGACCCGGGAAAGTGGAGCTATGTGTATTGATCGATCGCCGGTTCAGCCGCCAACTCCCGATCCAGCCAGATTACGTTGGTAAAGCCATCGATTCTATCATTTCCCAAAAGGTGAGGGTGCTATGGAAGGAGAAGGATGAAAGGGAAGAAGTGGTTATTTTGGATTAAGGTACAAGGGACAAGGGACAAGGTTTAGATACTAAACTAACAATATGTCACAGGAGCTCGAGAACAGGTTTCATACTTATGCAAAGTCGGTGAGGGATTTTTGTACCAGGTTGAAATGGGATGTGATCAATAAAGAATATATAAAACAGGTTATTCGGTCTAGCGGTTCAGTGAATGCCAACTATATTGAAGCGTCTGACGATTTGAGTGCAGCGGATGAGCGGATGAAGCTTAAAATTTCGCGGCGGGAAGCCAAAGAAACCATCAAATGGCTGGATCTAACTTGAACACATAATGATCATGCTTTTGAGCAGGAAAGATTAAGATTGGTAGACGAGGGAGAGCAGATCAGGAAAATATTGTCGGCAATCATTAAAAAACTTGGAGGATAAGACACTACTTGTGCCTTGTACCTTGTTCCTTTTTTCCTTAATTTCGCTTTTTAATGCAACTATCTACTCGACATCTATTAGGCATTAAAGACCTCACAGCTAACGATATCTCCCTTATTTTACAGACAGCAGAGCAGTTTAAGGAAGTTCTGCAAAGGCCGGTTAAGAAAGTGCCATCGCTGCGTGATATCGTCATTGTCAATCTTTTTTTTGAGAATTCCACCCGTACCAGGATCTCGTTTGAACTCGCTGAAAAAAGGTTATCGGCTGATACGATTAGCTTCACGGCTTCTTCGTCCTCGGTTTCGAAGGGTGAGACCCTGCTGGATACGGTCAACAATATACTTTCCATGAAAGTGGATATGGTGGTGATGCGGCATAGTGCCAGTGGTGCGCCACATTTTTTGGCACAACATATTCCAGCAGCCATCATCAATGCCGGAGATGGTATCAATGAACATCCCACACAGGGACTGCTCGATGCGCTGTCGATACGTGAAAAACTTGGAAAACTTGATGGCGTGAAAGTCGCTATAATCGGCGATATCATGCACAGCAGGGTAGCCCAGAGTAATATTTACCTGCTGAAAAAAATGGGGGCCGAGATAACTGTCTGCGGGCCACCCACACTTATACCAAAATATATAGCCGAAGCCCTTGGTGTAAATGTTAGCTATCACCTTAAAGAAACACTCGAATGGTGCGACGTGGCCAATGTATTGCGCATTCAGCTCGAAAGACAAAACCAGGTTTTATTTTCATCACTTAGGGAATATAATCTTGCATATGGTATCAGCAGGAAGATGCTCGATAGTCTTCATAAGGAAATCGTGATCATGCACCCGGGACCGATCAACCGCGGGGTGGAGCTTGACAGTGACGTGGCTGATAGCAAACAATCCATCATCCTGCAACAGGTAGAAAACGGTGTGGCTGTAAGAATGGCTGTACTTTATTTGTTGTCCAACCGTAATAATTAATCAATTATTTTCAAACCACACCAGATTATGCCACGTATTTGTCTTTTTCCCGGAACTTTTGATCCGTTGACACTGGGTCATGTTGATATTATCAATCGGGCACTCCCGTTATTTGACAAGATTGTTGTCGGTATCGGTACCAATGTAGCGAAAGCTCCCATGTTCAGCGCGGAACAAAGAGTAGCCTGGATCAAGGAGATTTATAAAGACGAACCCAGGGTGGAGAGTGCATTCTACGAGGGCCTCACCGTGCACTACTGCAAAGTGATCGGTGCGAACTTTATATTGAGGGGTATTCGCTATGTAAGCGACTTTGAATACGAGAAAACGATTGCTGATGCTAATCGTACGCTCGACAATTCTATCGAAACGATATTCTTAACAGGCGAGCCAAAATATACTTCTGTCGCATCCACTATTGTTCGCGACATCATCCGTAATGGTGGAAACGCAGATCTGTTTTTGCCACAGGTTGTTTCTAAATCGATAAAAAATAAGTGATGAGTATCTGGTTCAATAAGCAACTCACCATTGCTGATTTCGAACCCCTGGGGAAAAATACCATGGGTGAATATATTGGCATTGAATGGGTGGAACTGGGAAATGATTTTCTGAAAGCCCGTATGCCGGTTGACAACCGCACCAAACAACCCTATGGACTTTTGCATGGCGGTGCTTCCTGTGTGCTGGCTGAAACTATCGGGAGTGTGGCTTCTGCAATGGTGATCGACCATAATCGTTTTGCCTGCGTAGGGTTGGAGATTAATGCCAATCACGTGCGCAGCGCCACAAGTGGGTTTGTAACAGGAATTGCCACCCCGCTGCACCTTGGAGCCAATACCCATGTGTGGGATATCAAAATTTATGACGAGATTCAAAAACTCGTTTGCGTTAGCCGTCTCACTGTTGCCGTAATACCAAGAAAAGAATCATTCCGGCAGCCAAGCCTCTAACACATCCCTGATAGAAGCAAATACAAGCGAAAGGTATGAAGGGACTTCCTTTTTTGCCACCCATTTGATCTCATGGATATCTTCTTCAATTTGCGGTGAAAGTGCCTGCTCACCCTTTGCGGTCATCGTATACCAGTGCGACTCTTTTAATATAAACCGGGTGCCTTCATGATATGTATGATAGGTGATCAACAGGGGCTTCTCGAGTTTAACCTCCACTAACCCCGTTTCTTCCCGTACTTCCCGCAAGGCACAGTCCTCCAGTTTTTCGCCTTTGTCGAGTTTGCCCTTCGGTAAATCCCATTTGCCGCGGCGAAAGATCATCAGCACCTCCTCTTTTTCATTTTTTACAAGTCCACCGGCGGCCTGCACCAGGGTGAATTTTTTAAAAAATGTTTTCTTTAAAATTTCCAGGTCGGAATGAAAGAAAACACCGGCATGAATTTTTTCCAGTTGCATT
The DNA here is from genome assembly GCA_023412975.1 of Bacteroidota bacterium. Classification (GTDB taxonomy): domain Bacteria; phylum Bacteroidota; class Bacteroidia; order Chitinophagales; family Chitinophagaceae; genus Terrimonas_B. The sequence goes on from JAEZRB010000290.1 coordinate 15,228, forward strand.
TCATGGATCATGGATTTTACGGTATGCGAATCCAATTCATCGATAAAAATGGCATCGTCGTGATGCACATGCGGCTCGATCACTTCGTCAATATTATCGCAAAGGAAAAGGGGTTTGTCGTTGAAGTAGATTTTTATGAACATGGTGAATGATGCTAGATACTAGATGCTGGATACTGGATACTGGATACTCGGCCTGCCCACCGAAGCTTTAGCGCAGGTGGGATACTTGATAAAAATAGCGGAATATTTCAAATGAGGGTTATTTCCAAATGGAATTTTAGATAGACAATCTTCTGATGATTGGGTGGGGCAGGTCGGCGTTTTTGTTTGTAGTTGTGATGCCGGACAGAACTGTAAACAG
>JAEZRB010000317.1 GCA_023412975.1 Bacteroidota bacterium
AACTAAAGTGGCAAAAACACAGCCGGATACCAAGCCAGCGATAAAGCCAGAGACCGTAAAAAGCTAAAAACTCGACTTTACTAATAAATAAAGAGCTGCTTTAAAAGGCAGCTCTTTTTGTTTTGAATAAGATGTAAAAGGAAAAAATAATTCCTGCAAGACTTAAACAGCAAAACTGGTACCGCAACCGCAGGTTGTGCTTGCATTAGGATTATTGAAAGTGAAACCGCGGTTATTCAGTCCATCTTGCCAGTCAACCTGCATACCCTGCAGGTAAAGTTCATGGGCCTTGTTCATGATACAGGGAATACCTTCAATTTCGAATTCCACGTCATTATCCTGCTTATGATCAAACCCCAGGATATAAGTCATGCCCGAACAGCCACCTCCTTTGACACCAAGTCTTAGCGACTGGCTCTTGTCAAATCCCTCTGCTGCGATCAGCCGATTTATCTCACGGATGGCGCCATTGGTAAGTGTAACCGGAGTTGTTATTGTATTCATACTGCAAAAATACACAAATTACCTGTGGCAGGTGAAAGCAACAGTCCATCAATGGGCTAATAAGATATTAAATAAGTCATTCATCTTGCCTGATTAATACTTGCAACTCCATCAAGCTTTGTTACTTTTGTTCACCAAAATACATAGTCCTATGGATCAAAATATGATCACCCTATTAGTTGCCGTTATTGCCCTGCTTATTGCATTGTATAGTTTTTTCCAGGTGAACAGGTTGAGGAAAAAACCGGCCACCACCGACGACAAGGATGATTTCAATACCCGTCCCCTGCAATTGCAGGCTTATGAAAGACTCGTGTTACTGGCTGAGCGGATCGCGATACCCAACCTGGTAAGCCGTACCAACCAGCCAGGACTAAGTGCCCGCGAAATGCACCTGTTATTGCTGGAAAGTATCAAGCAGGAATGTGATTACAACGCCACACAGCAGATCTATGTGAGTCCTATTGCCTGGGAAGCGATCCGGAACCTGAAGGATCAAAACATGCTTATCATCAACCAGGTGGCTGCCGCCCTCCCACCCGATGCATCCGGAACGGAATTAAGTAAAATGTTACTGGACTTTGTCATTAACCAAAAGAAAGGCGCTTTGCATAGCATCGTACTGGAAGCCATAAATTTTGAAGCGAAGAAGATCGTTAAGTAAAACCAGATTGGGATAATTCGGTTGTAAAAATCCGGTTACTTGTAATATTAAACGGACATGAGTGAAAACAAGAAATATACTGATGCCGGTATCGAGATCAAAACCGTCTACACCGCGGATGATATGCCGGCTGGTGTTGAAGGTGAGTATCCGGGGAAATTTCCATATACACGCGGTGTGCAGGCGGATATGTATCGCGGCCGGTTATGGACAATGCGTCAATACGCCGGCTTTTCCACTGCCGAAGAAAGCAACAAGCGATATCATTATTTATTGAACCAGGGAGTAAGCGGTTTAAGCGTGGCCTTTGATCTTCCAACGCAGATCGGGTACGACAGTGATCATGCTCTTGCCGAAGGTGAAGTGGGTAAAGTAGGTGTTGCGATCGATAGCATCACCGATATGCAAACGCTGTTCGACGGCATACAACTGGAGAAAGTATCCACCTCGATGACCATCAATGCCACGGGGTTTATTTTACTTTCACTATATGTGGCGATTGCTAAACAACAGGGTGCCGATCTTAAGAAACTGACAGGTACGATACAAAACGATATTCTGAAAGAATACGCGGCCAGGGGCACTTATATCTATCCGCCCAAACCATCAATGCGTATCATCACCGATATTTTTGAATGGTGTTCGTATGAATTGCCAAAATGGAATACGATCTCGATTTCGGGTTACCATATTCGTGAAGCCGGTAGTACAGCCGTTCAGGAAATTGCTTTTACCCTTAGCAATGGTAAAGCCTATGTAAAAGCGGCACTTGAAAAAGGCCTCGACATCGATGTGTTTGGCAAACGGCTTTCTTTCTTTTTCAACTCACACAACAACCTGTTTGAAGAAGTGGCTAAGTTTCGAGCCGCAAGACGTATTTGGGCATCGATCATGAAAGAACTGGGTGCCACAGATCCCAAGGCCATGATGTTGCGTTTTCATACCCAGACCGGGGGCAGTACCCTGACGGCACAACAACCATTGAACAATATTTCAAGGGTAACGGTACAGACACTTGCGGCTGTATTGGGAGGCACGCAATCGCTGCACACAAATGGTTATGATGAAGCGCTAAGCCTGCCAACCGAAGAAGCGGCCAGGATCGCACTGCGCACGCAGCAGGTAATAGCCTTCGAAAGTGGGGCGCCTGATACTGTTGATCCCCTGGCGGGATCGTATTATGTTGAGTCGCTGACCGCACAAATAGAAATCTCCGCGACAGAACTGATCGGCAAGATCGATACCATGGGTGGTAGCGTCTCTGCTATCGAACAGGGTTTTATCCAGGACGAGATCGCCCGAAGCGCATACGAATACCAGCGACAAATAGAAACGGGAGAAAAGATCATTGTCGGCATGAACAAATTCAAGACCGAAACGGAAGAACCCGTGCCTGGTTTTAAGATTGACGATTCAGTGCGACAGGTACAGATTGAAAAATTACAGGCCCTCCGTAATAGCCGCAACAATGGCAGATGCGATAGTATCCTGCAATCCCTGAATGATGCAGCCAGTGGAGACGAAAATATTATGCCTATTGTGATCGAGGCGGTGGAGAACAAATGCACACTTGGTGAGATCGCCGATACATTGCGTGAAGTTTATGGAGAATATAAATAATTCCCAATTCAAGCCTTCACTTGTGAGCCAGGAAATAGAACTGGTTCAAATACTCGAATTACAAAAGAAAAATCTCGCGAAGCATATCAGCGAAGATGAAATCCGTAATGAAGGATTTGTTACACTCTCGCACGATCTTGAAACTCTTCAAAAGATGCACCGGCTTGCGCCATCGGTGATCATTAAGAACGGTGATACCGCAATTGCATATGCCCTGACCATGCTAAAGGAATGCAGGCAACTCATTCCTGATCTCGAACCCATGTTTGCCTTATTTGATACATTATACTGGAACAACAAACCACTCAACGACTATCGATTCTATGTGATGGGACAGATTTGCATTGATAAAGCATATCGCGGTCTCGGGCTTGTGGAAAAACTTTATTCTTTTCACAAACAGCAATACGCCTCATCATTTGATCTGATGGTGACAGAGATAGCCACCCGCAATAAACGTTCTATGAGGGCGCATGAAAAGACCGGGTTTCAAACCATCCATACCTATCGTGATCAGCTCGATGAGTGGGCTGTTGTAGCCTGGGACTGGTCATGATCATCACCAATGTTACAACGCTGAAATGCAATCCCAGTGCGGGTTCGAAGTATTTACACTTAGTTCAACTGTAGAAAAATATCAACATTATTGCACGCGTAAAACAACTAATACACAAGTTTTAAACGGTAATCAACGATGGCTTGTTATTTGTTTCCCTCTAAAACATGCGAACAGCCGGAATTATACTAATTGTGCTCGGAATTGCCTTATTGATCTTCCGGGGCTTTAATGTCAAGACAGAAGAAAAAGTTGTGGATGTAGGACCTATCGAGGTCAATAAAACCGAAGACAAATGGGTTGGTTGGCCTGTTTATACCGGTGGTATCGCCATTATTGCCGGTCTAATCATGATCATTGCCGACAGGAGAAAAACAACTACTTAAAAATATTTGGGACGGTTTAAATTTTAGTTTTCTGGAATCTGAGAGGTGTTGTCACAACACCTCTCTTCTATTTTATTTCTTCTGCCCTGCTTTCCAGCTATCTTTCAGACCCACCGTCTTGTTAAATACCATTCCACTTGTACTACTGTCAGGATCAAGTGTAAAATATCCTTTACGGATGAACTGATACCGTTCGTCGAACTTTGCATTCTTTAGTGCAGGTTCGGCAAAGGCGGTCTTCACTATTTTTAATGATTCGGGATTGATATAATCCTTAAAATCGCCTTCCTCGCTGGAAGGATCTTCAACTTTAAATAAGCGATCATATTCCCTCACTTCCACCGTCACGGCATGTTTGACGCTTACCCAGTGGAGGGTGCCCTTGACATTAATACCCGAAGTATCTGATCCGCTCTTGCTTTCAGGAATATAGCTGCATCTCAATTCGGTTACCTGGCCGTTCCCATCTTTTATGACTTCGTCACATTTAATGATATAAGCGCTTTTCAGCCTCACCATTTGTCCAGGCGCCAGCCGGAAATATTTTTTTGGCGGGTTTTCCATAAAATCTTCACGCTCGATATAGAGTTCGTTGGAAAAAGGGATTTCTCTTTCTCCCGTAGTAAGATCTTCAGGGTTGTTTTCACTCTTCAACAATTCTTCGTCAGCTGTAAAGTTGGTAATGATCAATTTCAGAGGATCAAACACCACCATCCTTCTCAACGACTTTTTATTCAGGTCTTCCCGAACGAAAAACTCCAGCAGTCCCACGTCCACGATATTATCCCTTTTTGCAATGCCGATACGATCACAAAATTCCCGGATCGCTTCAGGCGTATATCCCCTTCTCCGCATGCCGCTGATCGTGGGCATACGTGGATCATCCCAGCCATTGACGTGTTGTTCGGTGACAAGTTGAAGCAGTTTACGCTTACTCATGACTGTATAGGTAAGGTTGCGCCGTGCAAACTCATACTGTCGCGATGGGTATATCTCCAGCTTTTCGATCAGCCAGTCATATAGTTCCCGGTGAGGCACAAATTCCAGGGTGCAAATAGAGTGAGTAACCTGTTCGATGCTGTCGCTTTGTCCATGTGCGAAATCATACATGGGATAGATGCACCATTCATCCCCCGTGCGATGGTGATGAGCATGCTTGATCCTATACAATACGGGGTCGCGCATCAGCATATTGGTATGCGCCATATCAATTTTTGCCCGCAGTGTCCGACTTCCGTCAGGAAACTCGCCGGCTTTCATTCTTTTGAAAAGGTCAAGATTTTCTTCTACACTGCGGTCGCGGAAAGGGCTATTGCGTCCGGGTTCTGTCGGGGTGCCTTTCATCGACGCGATATCTTCGGAACTGCTATCGTCTACATATGCCAGCCCTTTTTCGATCAGCTTTATAGCAAACTGGTACAGCTCCCCGAAGTAATCGGAAGCATAGCGTTCATTTTTCCATTCAAATCCCAGCCATTTCACGTCTTCCTTGATGCTGTCAACATATTCGGTTTCCTCGGTTACCGGGTTGGTATCATCAAAACGCAGGTTGGTATAACCGCCGTATTTTTTTGTAAGGCCGAAATTCAGGCAAATACTGGTGGCATGCCCCATGTGCAGGTAGCCATTAGGTTCTGGCGGGAACCGGGTGACAATACTGGTGTATTTGCCGGATTTTAGATCCTGTTCTATAATTTCTTCCAGAAAATTGAGGCTTTTCTCTTCTTTTTTCTCCTGTGTGCTCATAGCCCGCAAAGGTAAGCCACGGATTACACAGATTAACACCGATTTTGAGCCACGAATGGGCCACGGATTACACAGATTTTGAGCCACGAATTGCACGAATTACACGAATAGCGTGATCAAGCCACGGATTGCACGGATTTTCACAGAGGGATAAAATAATATTTTTAGTTACCCTGACCAGTCAAAGACTTAATCAGCGCAATCCGTGAAATCTGTGGCCAAATGAGCCACGAATGCCACAAATCACACGAATAATCCACGGATTACACATATTAGCACAGGGAAACCTTTACATGAAAAATCCCAATCCGAGCAATCCGTGAAATCTGTGGCCAACTGAGCATAATGACTAAAGACTCCCGACTAGCTAACGGAAGCTGCGCTTCATCGCCCTGATCAACGAATTGCCGCTCCAGTTGGGAACAATGATACGGCGAATGCTATGCAGCGGATCCTCTTCGTCGCGACTTTCGGCAAGCTGGAATACCGCCTTGAATTCATGGTCCTTTAGCCTCGCAATCGCTTCCTTGTTCCAAAGGCCGAATGGATAGGCAAAATATTCGACGGGTTTTCCGGTTATGGTCTGCAACTGTATGGAAGGTTTCTGTACCTGGTCTACCCAGTCGTCGGAATTATACTGCTTGACGTTTTTATGGTCGTAAGTATGGGAACCGATCACGTGCCCCTCGTCCGACAATTGTTTTACCTGCTCATTGGTCATATAACCAGGCTTGTTGAGCGCAACGGTCATGATAAAAAATACGGCTTTAAACCCATGTTTGTCCAGTTCGGGTAGCGCCGCGGTTACCTGGTC
>JAEZRB010000001.1 GCA_023412975.1 Bacteroidota bacterium
TTGATAATATCCCGATCATGATCAAGCCAAACCCCCACAATGAGAAATACCTGCAAACCAAGAAGGATAAACTGGGACATGAGCTTCCGGGAGATGAGTAATTGGGAATTTATAATTAGTAATAGGAATTGGGGGGGCGATACTACAAGACCACCGATTTTAGACTTTATTTTCGGAAAACAGAATAAGAAACTAAATGTGGGTTACTTCGCAGTGTCCGCTGTGCGCACTGTGGTTCCTTAGCTCATGAATACAAATAAACCACGGCGGCCACGGAGAACACTGCGAGAGAGGTCAAAGGGTATTGTCAATAAAAAATAAATCTTATGCCATCTCGGGTCTTCACCCAAATTCCTAATCCCTACCCCGATGGCTATCGGGGCCCTCCTGGTTGTTCATTCCCACTAGTTTGCCTATTCCGATTCGCGGCTTCGCGTTTTTTTCTGCCAAGGAATTCGGCGAGTGTTTCAAATTCTTTCCGGTAGGAGATACTGGCGCCCGAACGTTTTGTTCTCGCCGCACCGGTGGTGCTGGTAGTTAAGTAATCGAGGTTTTGCCGGTAGAAAAAGTTTGCCCGGATCGTACCGCTTTGGTTGATCAGCCATTCCGCCGTTACATCAGGGAGGAATTGTACGTTCTGCTGTATCGTTGATTGCAATGGCACATCCAATGTACTACCCAGCGTAACGATAAACCGGTCTTTGAACATCGATATCGGCACATTTACATTAAAGTCGCTCTGGTTGATATTGAAACTATTGCTGCTTTGCTGGTCGAGCAGGTTTCGGTTGTACACCGAACCACTGAAATTGATACTGATATTATCTGTTTTTAATATCCTCGATAATTCCGAATTCAGTTTCCTGTTGATCTCGTTGAAGAACAAACCGGAAATACTCGAGATGGTATTGTAGGTAAGTTCGTTGATGGTGGAACCAAAACCAACATTGGTCGGGCCACTTTCGGGTGGCGCGAAACTATTGAACACGATCAGGTAGGTAACCTGGCGGTTGATCTCGTTCTCATTATTTTCCATTTGCTCTATACTCGATGCAACCGAAAAATCGCTGTTCACTTTACTATTCGGTGGGAAGCCGAGACTAAACTTGAAATCGGGCTTGAAAAGGTCGCCGGTCAGGTTGGCGACTACATATACATCATCTCTAAGCCTTGAATAGGACGGATCGAAATTAAGCGCATTGACCAGGGGTGAAAAGCTTACATTTTCGGCGGTATACACGGCTTCGAAGTTGATTTTCGCCGCATAGGGATCGCCACTCCAGGTAATAAAGTTTTCCGTACCCGTACGTATCACAAATGGCTTTTTAAAGAATGACTGGAAGGTGAAGAGATAATCCCCCTCTTCGATATCAAACCGTCCACGCATCGTCAGTTTTTCATTTGTACCTGCGTGAATATTAAGGGTGCCCGAGCCCCGGCCTTTGATCTCATCACCAGTAAGGTCATCCAATACTACTCTCACCGTTACCATCGGGTTGGCCGTTACATCTACATCATACGTTACGTTGGACCCATCACGTATGATCGTACTATCTACCAGTTCACGACCATACTGCCGCTCTATCAGGAAATCAGCGATACCCGATTCCCTGCTGGTGGAGGAGGGGATAGTTACGATACTGCTATCGATATTCGATGCGATGGCATCGATCTTCATATACAGGTCGGACTGGTAACCGGAAAGCGAAAACGCTCCCGTGCCTTTTACGTTACCATAAAATTGTTTGTTGTCATTGTAACCAGTGCTGAGCAATTGAACCGGCTTGTTGAATTCAGGTCCCCGTGTATTTGGTTTAAGCGTCGACACCGTCAGCTCAAAGAACATATTTTTAAATGCGTCGTGCAGGATTCCACCTTTCAGGTAAACCGGGTTGCCTGTTACCGGATCGCGGAGTACAACGCCATCGAGGTTGATCTCATGTTCTTTTAATACAAGTTCCGTATCCTCGATCTCGTAAAAGCATTGTGTAAAATTTACTTTCAGCCCGGCATTTTTTAACCTGCCCCTGCCAGTAATACTGAGATTATTAAAAGGTCCACGAAGATCGAAATCACCCGTTACAAGACCTCGTATGTCGGAAAACAGGTTTCCTAAAAACCGCTCCAGGATCTTGAGGCTAAATTGATTTGTTTTAAGCGCGATGAGATTGCCCTGTTGTTGTGCACCCGGACCCAAAAATAGATCCAGGTCAAAAGCAAGACTGTTTGGCGTATCGAGTGTATTACCCTTTGCCTTCAAACGCTGTGTTTTGTTGTCGTAAACTGCGTTAATGTTTACATCGCCAATTGAATCATTATCGAGTCGCAGGCCTTCCGCTCTCAGGCCATTTGAAGTGATATAGGGATTGTTCATGGGGTCTTCAATTACAACAGAACCTGATACTAATCCTTCCAACCTGTTGCGTGGTAAAAAGAAGGGCGCAAAATCACCCGCGTTGATCTTTTTTAATTCTACGATCAGGTCATTCCAGTCGCCGGTCTCGCTGGGTCTAGTGTGCATGCGCAATTCCTGGTTACTCTCGCGTAAAACCAGCTGGCCGCTGGCCGGAATATTTCTTCTGAATTCAAGTTCCCCGTTTTCTTCAATAGTCCATGTTTTACCATTCACCACAAAGGACGTTGGCTCAAATTCAATCCTCACACCATTGTTATAAGTGTACACTTCGGCAATAATATCTGCCCTGTTGATCGCCTGGGTGGCGCCTGTGTTGATACTAACTTTCGATACATCGTCCTGTGCCTTTACGCGGAAAATTGCCAGGGGAATACTTAGACTGTCGCTGATATTTACATTGCTCACAGCACCGTCCAGCACCAGGCTGTCCTGGTTGCCCTGGGCTGCGAGATCGACATTATTAAAACCATATTTCCCATAGATGAATTGGGGAATAGCGGCATTCAGGTTAAGCTGGTTGCTCCGCGTGTCGAGCGTTCCGAAAATATGGCTATTGTTAAATCCGCCTAGGCTGCTATCAATGAGTTTTACATATGCGTCCACATTGCTGGTCCTGATATCGAAACTAAGTGACTGATCCTTTGGAGTTGTTTTTGGCGGTTTGATATAGGCGGGGTAGTATTTATTCAAAAATAAACGGGATGCATCCGGCAGGTCGCGGATCGTGAATTCTCCATTTAGATTTATTTCAAATTCGTTGGAACGTGCTGTCAGTGATTTCATGTGATCGACATACCCTGATGAAACCACGAGAGAATCGAAGGGCAGGGGATTACCGTCCTGCGTAATGACGGCTTCCGAGATGCTGGCAGTACCGAGGAAGTTGTCAATATTATCGCCCGTGAAATTCAAATTGAATTTTCCAAGGAAACTGATATCCTCGCGGATCAGGTTCAGCTTTTGCAGGTTGGCTTTTCTTACGTCTGCAAAAAAGTTGAATGCCGGGGTGCTGCTGTTGAAATCGATAAGACCATTCAGGTCGAGTTGTACTTCTTCATCATTGATCGATGCGAAGCCTATGAACTGTTTTTTATCCAGTTTACCTTTCAGCAGCAAATTGTCATAGCGGTATCCTTTAAAGTCGGCAAATGTTATTTTCCCATCGATATCCGCCATGCGATGCCTGTCAGTAAATCCTGTACCTTTTATGGATCCACTGATCGCGATGGCCCCAATATTTTTATCACCTATAAACTCACCCAGCCGGAAGTATTCCGTAGAAACAGTTCCTGAATAAACGGGTTGCCTGCCGACAGGTAGTTTCATATTGAGGTCACTGCGAACGATACCCAGGTTGGTATGAAAGGTACCAAAGGTTACAAAGTCGCGGATAAAACCCGTAAAGCTTCCATTGAAACGCAGGTACTGTAATTTTTTCAGATCCGGTGTGACCACATTCCTGATCGCTGGCACAAAAGCCAGGGCATCTTCGTGAGTGGTACGAAAATCATTTGCCCTGAAATCAATGAAGGTTTGATTGATATCAGGAAGACCTGTCATGCTGATATCGCCATTCAGCAGGGTATTGTTGCCGGCTTGTATGATGAGATTTGTACCTACCAGGTCATCAACTGTGCCGCGAACATTCCCCTTCAGTTGAATATTTTTTTTCCACCTGCTCATACCCGACGCAAAGAAGGCGATATCATCGCTATCGATCTCCGCATCATCGAAGCTGGCCTGCATGTTGACCTTGTGTTCAAAATCGTTCATGCTGCTGATATCATCATAACTCATCCGGAAGAAATTTCGGATCCGGCTGTTATTGGTTTGGATATCGAGATTGCGAAAACTCATTTCCTCCGGGGTAAGCTTTACATCAGCCACCATATCCTTTACTTCAAACCCACTTCTTTCTTTTGTCTGGAGTTTGAGATGTGTTGTCACTGTGTCTTTTTCCCAAAGTACATTCGTGAAGCTGGCATTAATGTTGCCAAACTCGATATGCTTACCATCGAATCCTGACCTGGTGGGGATAAGGGTATACGCATCATTTTTAAAGATGCCGTTTTTGATGTCGAGGCGATTGACCTTTATCGCCCAGCCTCCTTCGTTCCAGTTTAGCGCTGAATCAAGCGGAGAAGGTGTGATGGCAATGATCTCTTTACCGGGTGCCGGTTTTAGTTTCTGGTAATTGAAAAGACTCACCCGCGGGTTTATCAACGCAAGCGAGCCCAGGTCGATGGTTTTATTTTTGAAGTTGATCTTACGGGTGTCTACGTTTAGCGCCAAAACTGATATCGACATATCCTGCCCCAACCAGGCGTCCTTCTTTAAAAATGATACATTGCGGAAATCAACTTTTTCAAGGCTAAGCTGTGTGCCGCCACTTTGTTTTTCACCGGTGGAGGGGGAAGAGAAATAATCGATCAGGAATTTATGTCGCCATACCGAATCGCTCCGCTGCATTTTGATCACGGCATTTTCAAGACCCACATACTTGAGCACGATATTTTTCTTGAAGAAAAACCAGTCAGTGATTCGCACGCGCACTTCACCGGCAGAAAGGATAGTATCTTTTTGCTGGTCTTCGATCAATACACCACGCAGGTGCATATTATTAAAAAGTGAGAAATCCACGTATTTCACGCGGATCGTTGTATTAAGGTCTTTGGAAAGACGTTGGGTAACGCGGGCAGTGAGCCAGTTCTGTCCCCAGGGTGATTGTATCAGCAGCCAGGCTGCCAGGATCAGGAACAATAGTGTAACAACAAGCCAAAGTAATATTTTCTTAATCGTCTTCAGACCTGGGTATTTGATTTGTAAAAATAATCAATCCGTTCCACGCAAGTTCAGTGCCAGCAGTTTATATATTTTTATCTCTTAATGCCTTAAAGAGGTATTTTTACTTTTACATTACCGGGATCACACGAATTTCATCGGGCCCGTCGAAGGCCATTCTTAGAATCTATAAGAATAAAAACTGCAGCAGATGCTTACAGGAACCAACCAATTTAGAACGCCGGGAAAGCCCATCCGGATGCATAGTAATAGAATTTGGGATTTTTTTAGGAAAGCCACGCAACGGGTACTGCCTGGTATTTTGTGCTCAGCCATGTTGGTGCCGGTATTTTCCCAAACCACCACTTCAAAAAAACAGAAATATGTACTGGTGATCCATGGTGGCGCGGGCACAATTCTCAAAAGCCAGATGACACCTGAAAGAGAGAAAGCTCATACCGATGCCCTGAATGAAGCGCTTGAAAAGGGTTCCGCAGTCCTGGCCAGTGGCGGTTCGGCGATGGACGCGGTTGAAGCTGCCGTACGAACTATGGAAGACAATCCCCTGTTCAATGCCGGCAAGGGTGCGGTATTTACCAATGATGGCCGAAATGAACTCGATGCTTCCATCATGAATGGGAAGACACTGGAAGCGGGCGCCGTCGCCGGTGTGACCACCATAAAAAATCCAATCAGCGCAGCCCGGGCAGTGATGGAAAAAAGCCCGCATGTGATGATGGTAGGTTCGGGTGCCGAGAAATTTGCAACCGAACAGGGACTCGAGATTGTAGATCCTTCTTATTTCCATACTGAGAGTCGATGGAGAAGCCTGCAAAGAGCAAAGCAGGAAGATTCAAGTAAGATTGAACTGGATCATAGTGATACTTCCAAAAAGGCGCTGCTGCGCCAGCTGGAAAATAAAGATTATAAATATGGAACGGTAGGAGCGGTGGCAGTCGACCAACAGGGCAACCTGGCCGCAGCCACGAGTACAGGCGGGATGACCAACAAAAAATTTGGCCGTGTAGGTGATGCACCGATCATTGGAGCAGGTACTTATGCCAACAATAAAACCGTTGCGATCAGTAGTACCGGCTGGGGTGAATACTTTATACGACTTGTTATGGCAAAAAGTATCAGCGATATGATGGAGTTTGGTAAGATGAAGCTCCAGGCCGCGGCACATGAAATGATCATGAAAAGACTGCCGGCCCTGGGTGGCGATGGTGGCCTTATTGCCGTTGACAAAGATGGCAATATTGCCATGCCGTTTTGTACTGAAGGAATGTACCGCGGCTATGTAAAGGAAGGCGGAAAGAATGTAGTTGCGATTTACAAATAAGGATTGTATCTATCCAGCGCCTTGATCCTGTGAGAGCACATCGAATTGCTGTGTCAATTTTTTCCACCTTTCCCTGCTCCGGCTCTCCCTTTAAGTTAAGGCCAACATCATATCTGGTCCAGGTGGCAGGTTGTAAAGGCTCACATAAGCGTTTTTTGGCGCGATCTCTATATCATTTCCGAAGGCTGTATAAAAATTTCTCCGTGTAAATCCGTGTAATCTGTGGCTCCATTCGTGTGATTCGTGCAATTCGTGGCTAACCCCCTGCCGCCATCTCAGGATCTCATTTAGCAGCTTATCATAGATGGGTTTGAAATGTTCCTTTCCTTTATATTGCTTACGATCAGATCGTCCTGGTTGGCTGCGGAACCCGCATCAGAACCTTTTGCCTTATGCGCTATAAGGTTTGCAAATCCATGCGTCAGCTGGTGATCAGTTTTTAGGAAACTGATGATTTCACCGTGTTTTGCAAAACTCTGTTTGTTTACGACCGCTATCCATTCTTCTAATGTCCTGCCTGTATTTTTGTGCAGGTTTTCGATCATTGTCTGAGTTGCTTTGTCCATTGTAGTAAGTTAAACATTTTATGAGAAATTGAATATAACGGGAGGTGTGCAAAATTTTATCATTTTTGCCTAACATCAACCGGCTATAATAACAATCGCGTATGACGATACATCCTTCGCTCATTTTTCTTGGGGGTTTGGTGATTATATCCCTGGGAGCGGAATTCCTGCTCAGGGGGGCATCTACCATGGCTGCCATGCTTGGCATCAGACCAATTATTATTGGTCTCACCGTGGTATCCATCGGCACCAGTCTGCCCGAACTGGCGGTGGGCATTACAGCTGTATCGGAGGACAAGGGCGCCCTGGCGATTGGAAATATTGCGGGAACTAATGTGTTAAATATCCTTTTCATTTTAGGTCTGAGCGCAGCCTTACGCCCCCTGCCTTTGCAAATGCGAACACTGCGGCTGAATGTGATCGTGATGATCCTGACGGCGATCCTGCTAATCGTCATGTCCCTTGATGGTATACTGAGCAGGCTGGAAGGTATCATCATGGTCGCCTGTTCTGTTTTGTATATTTTGGTTGTTATTCGTGCCAGCAGTAAGGAAACAGCCAGTGTTCGTAAAGAGTTTGCGGAAGAATTCAGCCCCGTTGTACTGGTAGAAAAAAGAGGGTGGAAAGTATGGAGTTTAAATATTGTTTTTTTGGTAGGCGGTATGGCAATGACGATGCTGGGTGCCAACCTGCTGGTATCAGGAGCTACCAGTATCGCGCAGTCTATGGGAGTTTCCGATGCCGTGATCGGGCTCACGATAGTGGCCATTGGTACTTCGGCACCGGAATTGGCCACCACTATTATGGCAACAATTAAAAATGATCGTGATGTTGCTATCGGCAACCTGATCGGAAGCAGCATCTCCAATGTGCTGGTGATACTTGGTTTTACCTGCGTTGCTGCGGCTGATGGTATTGATGTAAGTAAGGATATATTATGGTTCGATCTTCCCCTGGCAGCAGCCGTGGCCATAGTTTGTTATCCTGTATTTCGCAGCGGTAGCAGGGTATCGAGGTTTGAAGGTATCCTTTTTGTGTCGGCCTACCTGGTGTATCTATTTACTCTGATCTATCTACGTGCGTAAATCCTTAAACAGGAATTTCATCATCGTATTTATAATCGGTTGATGGATTTTGTTTTCTTGCAGATTTTTTCGGTAGTGCCGACTGCAATTCTGCCTTACCTTTAGCACAGTTGCAGATGCCATCACTGCTGCCTGAAGTTTATGATTAATTCTCTGACCAGTCAACGTATTCGTTCCATCGATGTATTCCGCGGCATCACTATCCTGGTGATGATATTTGTAAATGATGTTGCCGGCGTATCCGGTATTCCAGGATGGATGAAGCATAAGGCTGCCAATGAGGACGCGATGACCTTCGTGGACGTGGTGTTTCCCGCATTTCTTTTTATTGTAGGCATGTCATTGCCATTTGCTATCAATAGACGGTTGTCGCGTGGGGATAGTTTTTGGAAACTGCAGGGGCATATACTCTGGCGCACCCTGGGATTACTGGTGCTCGGGTTTTTTATGGTCAACAGCGGTGGGGGCAACCAGAAATTCATGATTATTCCAAAAGAGGCCTGGTCGCTTTTATTTTATTTGTCAGCCATACTGGTCTGGAATGTTTACCAGTTTAAAAATAAAACATGGGCCTGGCTATTGAGGGGCATCGGTGTGGCAGGGCTAATAATACTGGCATTTCTGTATCGCGCCGGTGAAAATGGCGAGCAGGGAATGACACCGAAGTGGTGGGGTATCCTGGGATTGATCGGGTGGGCTTACCTGTTCAGCAGCATTTTTTACCAGCTTTTACGGGGAAAATTTTTTTGGCTGTTAATCGCCATCGTTTTTTGCCTGGCCTGGTATATGGTAAGCAGGAGTGCAGGCGCAGGTGAATATCCATTATTGCGTTGGATGGCAAAATGGTCGGGCGATGCAGCACACACCAGTATCGTGTTGTCGGGTATTGTGGTCTCACTTATATTTTTCGAAGAAAAGTTTTCTCAAAAGATCAAAACAAGATTTTTGTACGCCGGCATTTTTGCCCTGGGTACGGCAGCAGCGGCTTATCTCATTCGACCCTATTTCGGTATTTCAAAAATTTATGCCACTCCCAGCTGGTGCCTGTATTGTGTGGCCATATGCGTGGTATTGTATGGAGTTTTATACTGGCTCACGGATGTGCTTCGATACAGCAAATGGACTGAATTCTTCCAGCCCGCTGCATCCAACGCTTTGCTGGTTTATATCCTGCCTGCGATAATTCTACATATTCAACAGCTAACAGGGCTTTATTTTATGCCGGCTTCCTTTCACCAGGGCTTGCTGGGAATTGCCTGGTCGGCCTGCTTTGCTATTATCATGATGTTATTGGCGATGGGATTGAATAGGGTGAAGATTAGGCTGCAATTGTAGTGGTGAGTAGTGAGTATAACCAGGTTTATTAGAAGATGAAGGGGTAGCCTATTCCAAGTTGGAATTGCGCGCCTTTGAAGAAGGGGTAACTAAACCATTTGTTTTGATAGATCGCGTCGGACAGGGCAGGGCTGGGGTCCTTGATGCGGTATGAGTAGTCGAAGCGTATGACAAAGAAGTTGAAATCGATCCTTAAACCACCACCCGCGCCGATAGCAATGTCTTTTCCAAGCCGGCTTAATTTGAAGATCTCCTCAGGACTCCTGTTCGGCGCATCTTTGAGATACCAGATATTACCGATATCGGTAAACAGGGCGCCATTTACTTTTATTCCGAGAGGTGTACCAATCGGGAAGCGGTATTCTATATTGGCTTCAAGCTGAACATCCCCGTAGCGGTCAGGTGTACCAAGTTGTCCCTTGAATTCTTTTAGCGTGGAACCTGGTCCCAGTCTTCGCAGCGCCCAGGCACGCATACTTTCGGGGCCGCCGCTAAAATATTCTTTGAAAAAGGGAAGGTTGTATCGTTTATCAGGGTGGCGGGTAGAATTAAACTCATAGCCGATGCCACCAAAGGCCCGGAATGCGAGTGAGGTTTTATTAAATCGTATCAGGTGTGAAAACGAAGCATCCACTTTTACAAACCGGTACAGCTGGCTATCAAGAAATGAATTGCGGATGATACCCGTCAGCAAGCCTGATTGTTCGATATTGAAACGAAATACGTTTAATTTATTGCCACTTCCACCACTCAGGGTAAAATTGACGATCACTGATGCAATAAACCCATCAGTAAAAATATTACGCAGGGAAGGATTGTATTTGATAAGTGTATCCAGGCTATCCCTTCTCACGATCTCGGAATATTCAAAGTTGGGTACCTTTACATTGAGCAATATTTTTCGTCGCTGGAATTCGTATCCCCAGGACCCATTGATGGTGGTCAGGTTATAAAGCAGCCTCCGCTCAGTATTGGCTGCTGAAAATGAAAATACCGTTCTGAAATTATCCCGGAATCGCTCGGGGATGAGTTTCGAGCCCGGGACAAAGCGGGGGAAGTAAATATTATGGCTGAAACTTAGCTGTTGGGTTTGCACAAACTGGCCGCCACCCCTGTTATTTCCCAATTCCACACCATAACGCAGGTTGGTATTGGTCATATTGGCTGCTTTTGCAAAGTTCCTGTTTTGCAAACCTACCGTCACACCCACGCCCAACAGGTTGCCCGAAATGGCGCTTTGATTGATACTCCCTTCCAGGTTGGTGCTGAAAGAATATTTCTTGGCTGGTGTGAGACGTATCACGAAATCTACCGTGTCGGTGTTTTTGCGAGGAACCTGGTCAATGCTCACCATGCGCCAGGTGCCCAGGTTGTTGAACCGGTTCATCGTACGGATATACCTTCTTTGTTGATAAAGACTATCCCGTGGAAGGTAAATATTAGGCGGAAAAACTTTTGGTTTAAAACGGTTGCGGTATTGAATTACTTTGATGCCATCCACCGTATCAACGCGAGCTGTAAGCCCCAGAGTATCGTATATATAATCGGGGTAGATCGTCACATCACCGATATAAAAACGCGTCAGCTTTGCACTATCAATACTTCTTAATCGTATTTCAAGATCGGCGGTGGGGTTCTCTCTTCTTTCACGCAATCGCTGCAGCGCGAGGAATTGCTCAAATGGATCAAGACTTGGTTGGAGAAAGGATATATCCAGGGTATCCCAAAGCCCCACCAGTTCGTCGCGGGTAAATCGCAGGTAACCCGAATTGCGGTATAATTCTGTAAGGCGATCCAATTCCGCGGAGATGGGGTTTTTTGCAAAGGGCGCTCCTTTTTTGATAAAAGCCTGGTGACGGGTTGAATCGGTGATATGCTGCAGGTCTTCATGGCGCAGGTTATAAGAAACGGAGTCCAGCTTTACCTGCTTTCCCGGCTTTACAAAGAAATCGACTGTCGTGCGCCACTGGTCATTGTTTTGCTGGACAGCAGCGCTATAATTGATCGTATCGTTGAAATATCCCAGTGAGCGGAGCAATGCCTGCATGAAGATGATCGACTTCTCCGCATTGCTGCTATCGTAAACGGGCGGCGTCTTCATAACGCTCCACAATAATTTATCAAGTTTACGGACCTGCATGCTGTCGTCGAGCTGATCCTCGAGGCTTGAGACCAGCTGGTTTTTCTGTTCGTTTGAAAAATTGCCTATTAAGTTGATATTTGTTTTATAAACAAAGGGTTTGTCCGGCTGGTATTTTTTGACGATCGTGCAGGAGGCAAGCAGTACAATAATTGAAAAGGCAACAATTGCGTAGCAGGAGATCTTATAAAATAAAGGCTTGCCCGATAACATAATTAAATTGAGAGAACATGCTTGGTAAATCGCAGACCAAATATATCCAAAGTTTAGGCCACAAAAAAGTAAGGGACGAAGAGGGTGTGTAGATCGCTGAGGGTCCCAAGATCGTCGGTGAACTGCTGGCATCCCCGTCTGCCCAAATATTAAAGGTATTTGCACTGCAGGACTGGATCAAAGCAAACAATCGGCTTCTCTCCAAAGCTGAAATTGTCGAAATCGATGAACAGGATTTGACAAAAATTTCACAGCTTACTACACCCAATAAAGTACTTGCCCTTTTAAAAAAACCGCAGGCGCCCGTCTCTTTTACATTAAAAAACCAGGTCTCACTGGTGCTCGATACTATCCAGGACCCGGGCAACCTGGGCACCATC
>JAEZRB010000029.1 GCA_023412975.1 Bacteroidota bacterium
GTTGCCTGATCATGGTGGGCTCATCAAGTTTCATCAATGCTTCTCCGTTTATTGCTGATGAAGCGTTGCGGATGCCGGCAAACTTTGCGATGGCCATGGTAGTGATCTCATTATCACCGGTAAAAACCTTTACATCGATACCGGCTTGATAAAACTGGTTGAAAACCTCCTGGATATTGACTTTTGGTGGATCATAAAAAATTACCATTCCTACAAATTCGAAAGGCAGGGATTGCTGCTGTGCCGGAAAATTATCTCCATGAAAACTGGAGCCGGCTACACCCAGGACGCGATATCCTTTTTCAGCAAGCCCGGCTTCCACTTTTTTGATCTCAGTTTTTTCGGCATCGGTGAGCCGGCTCACCGCCAGTATCGCCTCGGTAGCGCCCTTTGCAGCGATGATCCGCTCTCCGTTGTTACCATTAAAAATATGCGTCATCATCGGCGGCTTGCCATCGAGCGGGTATTCGTGGATCATGGAATAGTTGCGGCGTTCATCTTTCTCCGTAGTCGACTCGTATACGTGGTGCAGGGTTTTTTCCATCGGGTCAAAGGGCACGGGTTCGCTAGCCCACATCGACATTCGGATCACCTGCCTGGCTGCGTCGTGATTCCAGTTATCGGCCTGGTATAATGTCCGGTTGCTAAATGCATACACGGCCTGTAACACCATTTTATTTTCTGTGATCGTACCTCTTTTATCAGAACAGATAACAGTAGCGCTTCCCAGCGTCTCAACCGTCCTCGTACGTTTTACAATAATTCCCCGTTTCATCAACCGCCATGATCCCAGGGCCATAAAAGTGGTGAAAGCAACCGGTATTTCTTCGGGCAATACCGACATGGCAAGCGTTAATCCTTTCAGTAGACTGTTTAATACATCACGACTGTCCACATAATTAACGATCCAGACCATCACGAAAAAAAAGATACCGATCAGTGCCATCCCCTTTACAAATCTTTTGATCTGCGACTGGAGAGGAGTGGGTTCCTCCCTGATATCCTGCATAGAGGTTCCCAACTTGCCGATACGGGTTGCAGTTCCCGTTTTTTCAACCTGGTAAACCGCCAGTCCCGAAGCAACCAGTGTGCCACTGAATACTTTGTTGTCTTCGCTGTCGGCCGACTTGAAAACCGACCATGCTTCACCGGTTAGCGAAGACTCATTCACTGAAAAGTCATTGCTGTGTACGATTCTGCCATCAGCATTGATCGTATTGCCTTCCTCCACGATCACCAGGTCGCTCACAACGATATCGGCCGTGGCGATTTGTTTTACGACACCATTCCTGATCACTGTACTCAGCGGTTCATTCAGCGCCTCCAGTGCAGCAAGAGCTTTGCGGCTACGGTTGTCCTGGTAGAAAGAAATGCCCGATACAATGACGATAGCGGCCAGCATGAACCAGGCTTCGCCATATTGCCCGGTGATGAAGTAAATAATGGCTGTTGCCACTAATAATATCAACATCGGCTCCTGCAGCACATCGAGCAACAGGCGCCACCATTGATTGGTGCCTGCCTTTTGTTGTTCGTTATCACCGTGCTCAAGTCGACTCTCGGTGACCTGCTTTTCATTAAGACCTGATAAATGGGAAGGAATATTGATCGCCCTGGACATATTGCGAATTAAGGTAAGGATTTTTGATGTATGTAAGTTAGTGAACTATGGCCTACGATTCGTCTTTATGTTGTAAATTAGGGAAAGGCTATTTATGAGAACGGCTGGCCTATTGTTTGTCCTGGTTTATTTTACGCAATCTCTCTCTGCGCAGGATCTGCGCAGGCAATTGCAGGCGCAATTTATTGAAACGCCAGACGGTTCCGTAATAGACATTCCTGAAGGAGATTTTAAAATGAATATGGCATTATGGATGGATGGCAAAGCCAATATTACCATCCGGGGCCGGGGAATGGACAGGACGATTTTGTCATTCAAAGACCAGCTTGCTGGCGCGGAAGGCATCAAGATCACCAATTGCACGAATATCACGTTAGAAAATCTTACAGTGCAGGATTCAAAAGGTGATCTGATCAAAGCACAACACGTAGACGGGCTTACACTTCGTAACATAAAAGCCGAATGGACTGGTAAACCTTCAAAAGATAATGGAGCTTATGCTTTGTACCCGGTACAATGTAAAAATGTACTCATTGACAGCTGCATTGCCATCGGCGCATCCGATGCCGGTATTTATGTGGGTCAATCACAGCATGTAATTGTGCGCAATAGCAAAGCGTATCATAATGTAGCCGGCATAGAGATCGAAAACACCTTGTTTGCAGATGTGTATAATAATGAAGCTACCGAAAATACCGGCGGCATATTAATATTCGACCTGCCTAATCTCGTTCAAAAAAAGGGAGGTCATGTGCGGGTGTTTAACAATAATATTCACCATAATAACTATCCTAATTTTGCACCTAAGGGAAATATCGTCGGAAAAGTACCGCTGGGTACAGGGGTGATGATCCTGGCAACCAACAATGTTGAAATCTATAATAATAAAATCGTCAATAACAGAACAGCCGGTACCGCTATCGTCAGTTATTATATTTCGGAAATACCGATCAACGACGCATCCTACTACCCATATCCTGACCAGATCTATATTCATGATAACAGCTATTCACGTAAGAAGCAAAGAACCACGATGAAGGGCCGTATGGGTTTGATGTTCCGGCTAAAAGTCAGGTTCGGCAAAAATGTACCGCATATTATTTATGATGGCATTGTCGACGAAAAAGCTAACGGACAGGGTATTTGCATACGCAACAATGAGAACCAGTCATTCGCCAATATTAAAGCGGCTGAGAAGTTTAAAGGCATAACGAGAGATATGACGCCATACGATTGTGAAGGAGTAGGGCAGGAGCCGGTGAAGCTGGCGCAACTTGTACAATAGGCAGAACTTAAAGTTTATTATTGTTAATGAAAAAATATGTAGTCATACTCATTTTAGCTGGTATTATTATCACTTGTCTGTCTCTAACCCCTGGAGACGCTGGCAGCCATTTTGATAGAAAACAAAAACTATCCGAATACGATTACTTTTCCGGCAGATTGGCCGATCTGCAACCTGCCCCGGGTGTGATACCCTATGACATTAATATGACATTGTTTTCAAACTATGCAGAGAAACTAAGATTTATCAAACTTCCCGAAGGCCAAAAAGCGAGGTATACAAAAACGGGTTCCCTGGAAATGCCCATCGGTACGGTGATCATCAAGAATTTTTATTATGAAAATGATTTTCGGAAACCGGGCAAGGGAAGGAGGATACTCGAAACCAGGTTACTTGTTCATGAACACGATGGATGGAATGCATATCCTTATGTATGGAACGACGAACAAACCGAGGCTTTTTATGATGTGGCCGGCGATATCAGGAGAGTTAAGTACATCAATCAGGATGGGAAAAAAGTCGAGATCGATTATATCATACCCAATAAGAACCAGTGTAAGGGCTGCCATATCAGGGATAATAAAATGCTTCCAATCGGGCCTGTGGCCGCGCAGCTGAACAGAAACTACACTTATCCTGGCGGGATACAAAACCAACTAAGTTACT
Organism: Bacteroidota bacterium; assembly: GCA_023412975.1. Taxonomy (GTDB): domain Bacteria; phylum Bacteroidota; class Bacteroidia; order Chitinophagales; family Chitinophagaceae; genus Terrimonas_B. The sequence continues at coordinate 3,573 of JAEZRB010000029.1, forward strand.
GGCAGCAACTAGGCATCCTGGAAGAGCTTCCGGATTTGAACCAGGTAGAAAAAATGCCGGCTATCGGCGATATGGCAAGAACACTCGATGACCGGGCCAGGGCTTACCTGGATGTTAATTGCGGAACCTGTCATCATCCCCAGGGCCCTGCTAACTCTTCGGGGTTGTTTTTACATTATGACCAGGATCCCACGGTAGAATTAGGTATTATGAAAAGTCCTGTGGCTGCCGGTCGAGGCGCAGGCAGGAATGCATTTGATATAGTGCCGGGAAAGCCGCATAAATCTATTCTCACTTTTCGCATGCAAACCAGCGACCCGGGGATCGCGATGCCGGAACTTGGTAGGGAGCAGGTACACAAAGAAGGCGTAAAACTTATCCGCGAATGGATCAGGCAAATGAAGAGTTGACCAAAATAAAAACCTGGCTTGTTAGCATGCCAACTTGCCAAGTTTACTATGATAGGTATACAGTACTTTAATTCGTCTTTGTGACCTAAGATTCTAAATCGTTTTCGCTTAAATCATTTTGCAATATCCATCCGCACTTTTTTGTTTTTAATTTTCTGATCTTTTATCAACCGAAGAGTTTCGCCCATCTTACTCTTTCTGATCGCAACAAAGGAGGAAAAGTCTTTTACGTCAATCAGGCCAATATCTTCCTTTTTAAGCTTTGCTTTATTTCCCAGGAAACCAACAATATCAACTTTGTTGACCTTGTCTTTTTTCCCCGCAGCGATGAAGAGGGTAGACCACTTGGGTTTTTCAGGCAATAGCTGTTCTTCGGGCAATTTTATCTCCTCCACTTCTTCTGGAACATAATCCGGCTTTTCTTCTGCGGGAGACAAGATCAGGATGGCGGTGCCGCTGGCATCCATACGTGCGGTGCGACCATTGCGATGAGTAAAAATATCTTCCGTATGTGGCAGATGATAATGAACGATATACCGGATATTGGGGATATCGAGTCCGCGGGCCGCCAGGTCGGTTGTCACCAAAATATTGGAAGCTCCGCTTCTAAATTTGAACAATGCACTGTCACGTTCATGTTGCTCCATGGCGCCATGATAAAATACATTGACGATGGATTTTTCTTTTAAAAAAGCGCTGGTCCGCTCCACGGATTCACGATGGTTGCAAAAAACTACAGTGGAACGATTACCCAAATGACAGATCAGCCTGAACAGGGTTTCCAGTTTGTCTTTATCCGGGCTCTCAACAATCCTGATCGCCAATTGCTCTGGTAACTCACTTCCAGGTTCAAGAAAATTCAGCCTGGCAGGATCTTTCAAACCAATAAAATCAGGGATGGCCACCGCTTCAGTCGCTGAGGTTAGATATCTTTTATTGATCGCCGGTAGTGAACCAATGATAAATGAGACTTCTTCTTCAAAGCCAGCTTCCAGTGATTTGTCAAATTCATCAAGCACCAGGGTTGTGATGGTATCGACTGTGATATTGCCGCGGCGTATATGATCGGCCAGTCTGCCGGGCGTGCCGATCAGCAGGGCAGGAGGTTGAACAAGGTTGTTTTCTTCTATTTCACGTTTATGCCCGCCATAGCAGCAGGTTACTTTAAAATTCGTTCCGAGTGATTTGAAAACTTTATCAATCTGCAAAGCGAGTTCCCTGGATGGAACAATAATAATAGCCTGTGTCTTTTTATTCTTCGGGTTAAGTTTCGCAACAATAGGTAACAGGAAGGCCAGCGTTTTACCCGTTCCGGTAGCGGAAAGCAGTACCAGGTTATCGTGTTTTTCACTGGCATCAATAAACGCCGATTGCATTTCATTCAGCGAATCGATATCCAACCTTGAGATGATACCGGAAATCCAGTCCGAAGTATTCTTCATGGAGGCAAAAGTACGGGGTGAGGTTGAGATTAAGGTTGAGGTTAAGGTTGAGATTGAGGGTGAGGTTGAGGTTGCCTCAGCTAAATAGTTTTTTCCAGTAAAGCAACCAGTCAACCATTCGGCTTGTAAACCCATATTCGTTATCAAACCATGCGATCAGTTTCACATGATCGCCTACCACGGATGTGAGTGTGCCATCGATGATGCAGGAATGGGTGTTGCCTTTTATGTCGAGAGATACGAGCGGATCTTCCGTATATTCCAGGATGCCCTTGTATTCGTTTTGTGCAGCCTTTCTAAAAATAGTGTTGATCTGCCCCGCTGATACCTCACTGCTCATCACCACCGAAAAATCAGCCATCGCGCCGTTTGCTACCGGGACGCGGGTCGAAACGGTGGCGATTTTGCCTTTGATGCCAGGCATCAGCCTTTCCAATGATTGGTGAAGATCAATCTCAACGGGAATGATCGATTCGGCCGCGGCTCTTCCACGGCGGTAGTTGCGGTGTGGGGCATCCACCAGTTCCTGACGCGAGGTATAGGAATGCAGAATATTGATCTGAGCCGACCTGATCCCGATGGATTGAAGCAGGTATAAAATATGTATCGAGCAGTTGGTCATACAGCCGCCCGGTGAAACTATATCCGTTTTCTCTGCGAGGCCGTTTTGATTGAAGCCATAGATCATGAGGGGAATATCATCTGAACCAGTTGTTGATAAAAGCACTTTTTTAGCGCCGGCAGCCAGGTGTTCACTGGCAGCGGTCTTACTGGAAAACACGCCCGTGCATTCCAGGACAACATCCACCTCCAATTGTTTCCAGGGAAGCCGGGAAGGATGATCGAGCTGCAAAGCGGAGAGCTTTTTGCCATCAACCGAAAGTTGTTGCCCTTCCAGTCGCAGTTCCTTATCAAAAGTGCCATAGACCGAATCGTACTTTAAAAGGTACAACAGGTTATCAGTTGGCATGATATCATTGATCGCCACCAGGTCAATCCCGGGTTGGTGGATCAATTTCCTGAATAAAAGCCGCCCGATCCGACCCATTCCATTAATAGCAACCTTCATCTTCCTCGCAATTTTTGCTGCAAATATCATAAAGAAAGCCATTGCCCGGGTATATCAGTTATAAATTATACAACTATATCAGGTTTGATTGAAAGCTAGCAGCTCACAGCTCATCGCTCGCAGCTAAAAGAATATCTTCGCTTTTATGAAAACCGCAACCGTTCATGAGATAAAACAGGAACTAGCATCCCTAAAACCCGCGGCTGTTACGGAGCTTTGTCTCCGCCTGGCCAGATTCAAGAAGGAGAATAAGGAACTGCTTACCTACCTGCTTTTTGAAGCACACGATGAAGAGGCTTTTGTGAATAGTGTAAAGGCCGAAATTGATGAATTGTTTGCTTCCATCAACCAGTCGCACCTCTATTTTGCAAAGAAAACACTACGGAAGATCATCCGGGTGATCAATAAGTATTGCCGTTATAGTAATGTCAAACAAACCGAGGTGGAACTGCGACTTTATTTTTGCAGCAGCCTTTATAAGTCCGGTATTTCACTTTTTAATACCGCGATCAATAATATTTACCAGGGTCAGCTAAAGAAAATAAATGCGGTGCTGGAAACCCTGCATGAGGATCTGCAATATGATTACTATAAGGAACTGGAGTCGTTAAAATAGTAAAATACACTTAACTTTCCCTCATGGCCTCACATCTTATTACCAATATCAAATTGCTTGTCAATACCAGGGATCAGCAAAGACTTTTGCGTGGCGCTGAACTCGCAGATCTGCCCTGCATTGAAAATGCATTTTTGATCACAGAGGACGATGAGATTGCGGGTTTCGGAAAAATGAACACACTTGATACGCCAGCTTCAGGTTTTGCAAATGTTTACGATGCCAGCGGCCAAATGGTTTTACCTGCCTGGTGTGACTCTCATACACATCTCGTGTTTGCTTCGAGCCGGGAAAACGAGTTCATCGACAAGATCAGGGGGCTGAGCTATGCAGAAATTGCCGCCCGGGGTGGGGGTATTCTTAATTCTGCCAAAAAACTTAATGAGACAACCGAGGACGAGTTATTCAGACTGGCCTGGGATCGTCTGGAGGAAATACAAAAGCTGGGCACCGGTGCAGTAGAGATAAAAAGTGGTTACGGGCTTTCCGTGGAGGGCGAGCTAAAAATGCTGCGTGTGATCAAAAGGCTGAAAGAAAGATCTAGTGTTTTGATCAAGGCAACTTTTTTAGGTGCGCATACCTATCCGACCGAGTACAAGGAAAACCATCAGCCATATATTGACAGCATCATCAGCGATATGATTCCAGTGATTGCCCGGGAAAAGCTGGCGGACTATATTGATGTATTTTGTGAAACCGGTTTTTTCTCACCCGCCGAAACAGAAACCATCTGCCGTGCGGGGATGGAGTATGGTCTAAAGCCAAAGCTGCATGTGAACCAGCTCAACAGTATTGGGGGGCTTCAGTCGGGGATCGCGCTAAATGCATTGTCGCTCGACCACCTGGAGACCATGACGGACCAGGATATCAGGGAACTGGCCGGGTCTTCGTCTGTTGGCACATTGTTGCCGACAGCAGCTTTCTTTCTGCGTATGCCTTTTCAGCCCGCCAGGCAATTGATCGATGCAGGCGCTGCCATTGCGCTGGCAACGGATTTCAACCCGGGATCATCACCTAGTGGAAATATGAATCTTGTTGTGGCCATGAGTTGTATCCAGATGCGGATGCTTCCGGAGGAGGCGATCAATGCCGCTACCTTCAATGGTGCATATGCCATGGAATTACAGGACCAGGCAGGTAGTATTACGATAGGAAAAAAGGCAAACCTGATCCTTACCAGGAAAATTCCCTCACTGGCTTACCTTCCTTATTCTTTTGGCAGCAACCTGGTGGACCGGGTCATGATTAAGGGTGAATGGGTGTAGATATTTTCTTAATTTCACCCGATGCAAATCATGAATACGGAGGAGATACTCATCGTCATTTGTACGCTGATTGTCCTGTCTTATTTATTCTCTATCGTTAGTCAGTATATCCGTATTCCCTCGGTGTTGCTGCTGTTGTTTGCAGGTATTGGTTTCAGGGCGCTGGCCGACTTCAATCAATTTGAAATTTCTTTTTCGGCTAAACTGATCGAATCACTCGGGGTGGTAGGTCTGATCATGATCGTGCTGGAGGCCGGGCTGGACCTTAAATTGGGCAGGGACAAAGTAAAGCTAATTCGCGACTCTTTTTTTTCGGCGTTGTTCATTTTTGTCATTTCCACGGTGTTGCTAAGTATTATTCTCAACTACTGGTTGCAGGAGCCATTCAACAAGTGTATCGTTTATGCTATACCGTTATCTATCATGAGCAGTTCCATTGTGATCCCCAGTATCCACCCGCTGACTGCTCAGAAAAAGGAGTTCCTGGTTTATGAAGCTTCATTTTCAGATATCATCGGGATCATTGTGTTCAACTATTTCATCGCAGGTGATGTGCTGAAGTGGAAATCCATCGGGATGTTCGGTATTAATATTGGGTTGTCATTAGTCCTTTCTCTTTTACTTTCATTCCTGCTATTGATCATCCTGGCAAAGACCCGTCTTAATATTAAATTTTTCCTGATATTTTCACTGTTGATCCTGATCTATGCGGGCGGTAAAATTTTCCACCTTCCATCTTTGCTGATCATCCTCGCCTTTGGTTTACTGATCAACAACTGGGAAAAATTGAAATGGAAGCGACTTCTAAATTATTTCCCCCATGAACAGGTTGAAGCCTTGCGGCATTTGTTGCATTCCGTCACTGCCGAAACTTCCTTCCTGATACGTACGTTTTTCTTCCTGCTATTTGGATTCTCCATTTCCCTGAACTTCCTGTCCCAATCTGAAGTGGTAATGGTGGGCAGCCTGATCGTACTGGCTTTGTTTGTCATTCGTATTTTATACCTGCGGTTTTTTGTAAAAACCAACCTGTTCCCGGAATCGTTTTTCATTCCTCGTGGCCTTATCACCATTGTCTTATTTTATAAGATCCCCGAACACCTGAAGCTGAATTCCTTCGACGATGGCATCCTGTTTTATATTATTCTTACCACCAGCATTATCATGACGCTGGGAATGATTTTCTATAAGAAAAAACCCGACCAGGTGGTGGAGGAGGGGCAGTTTTCGGAGCGTTCGGATCTTTTGTAGTGAGTGGTGAGTAGTCAATAGTCAGTAGTCAGGAGTCGGGAGCCCGCGAAGCGTCTGACACCCAGCCAGGCGCGGGTGCAGTTGTGAGACTGGGATTCCCAATTTCAAAGCATTATTGTTCGGGGAACTCTGGAGTACTATAAACCACGGCGGGCACGGTGAGCACAGCGAAAGCCGTTTTCGTGATAAAATCTGCTACGTAGAACAGGACCTGATGCGAATACTTCCCTGTGTCCGCAGTGTGCGCTGTGGTATCCTGACACATCGATACATTTCAACTACGGCCAGCAAAAGTAAGAGTCTCCAGGAAAAATAAAGCAAAGCCCCTGTAAATGTAAAAGTCATAGATGCCGCG
>JAEZRB010000042.1 GCA_023412975.1 Bacteroidota bacterium
GCTCAATGTGGATCTAACACTGGCTTTAGCCCTGGTTCATCATCTCGTGATCGGGAAAAATATCCCTTTCCCGATGGTGGCCGATTTTTTCAGTAAAATAACCGACTATCTTGTCATGGAGTTTGTACCCGCAGACGATGAAAAAGTGCAGTTGATGCTGGCGCAAAAAACACGGGCTTTCGATGACTACCGGCAGGAAAATTTTGAATCATCCTTTGACCGGCTTTTTACCCTGGAAAAAAAAGAAAAGATCCCGGGCAGCCAGAGAGTACTTTACCTTTTTAAGAAAAGATAGTTATCTGAGATCACTATGAATAAAGCGGTTCCATTTCCCTGGTTTATTTTTTTACTGCCGGTGTTTTATACCTGGCATGTCTATAATGCGCATTTCGGGATCTTTAATATCAGCCTGGTCCTGGAGTTTACGGTGTATTACATATTAATGGCAGCAGCGGTTTTTGCCCTGGGCTTTCTAATACTTCGAAACCGGGTAAAAGCTGCGGTTTGGACGATCGGCATCTTACTTGTCTATTTCTTTTTTGGTGCCTTTCATGATCTGCTTAAAAAAATCGGCCTTCCACGGTTCTTTGTATCATATACTTTCCTGCTTTCACTGGGCCTGGTGGCAGTTGTCTTTTTCACCTATCGGTTAAAAAAATCCAATGCCCCGGTTAGACTCAATCGCTTTTTCGCCTATCTCACCGGGTTGTTGCTATGTATCGAAATTGGAACCTCCCTGTTTTATTTATTTACCAATGAAATAAAACGTATCAACCCGGCGGGAGATAATGATCCCCTGAATCCAGTCTTAAAAATTAAGGATCAAAGCCAGGCGCCCGATATCTATTTCATGGTCTTTGACGAGTACGCCAGCTCAAAAGCGTTGCAGAAATATCTTGGTTTCGACAATTCTAAACTTGACTCTACCCTTGAAAATGCCGGGTTCTATATCGCAACTAATTCACAAAGTAACTATAACGCAACTTCATTGTCTTTAGGATCCACTTTCAATCTTGAATATTTTAACAGGGACCTTGAAAATACACCCAATAACCCCTATAGCCTTTTACAAGGTGCATACTCCTTAAAGCATAGCTTACTGCCAGAATTACTTGAAAGAGCGGGTTATAGGGTCGTCAATCATGGGCTGTGCGATCTAAAGAATTACCCTGTACAGGTTCGTCCCCTTTTTCATGAATATGCAATTAAGGCTTTGTATTATGAAACGTTTTGGGGAAGAATTAAAAAAGATATCCTTTGGAACTTGACCGTGCGATTACCGGGCTATAAAAACACAAGCCCACCGGATATGAATATTATAGGTCGGAATCAAAAGAATTTCAGCCGTTTTTTTCATGAACTCAGTGCTCCAGACGACCAACCGAAGTTTGTTTACGGTCATGTCTTCATTCCGCACCGACCTGCACTTGTGGATCGTTATGGCAAACCAAGAATGGTATCAAATGTAGAAATAAGCGACTCTGAGATGGATAGTTTGTACTTGGATCAGGTAAGATTCGTAAACACATGGATTGATTCCCTGGTAAAATCCGCTATCAATACGAAACGTGACCGTCCACTGGTACTTATCTTGGAAGGTGATCATGGTAATCGTTATGGAGAAAGCAGCCGGGCTATACGCGAGAAACAGTTTATGAACCTGAACACTTACTATTTTTCCGACAAGGATTATTCGATGTTGTACGACAGTATCAGCCCGGTGAATAGTTTCCGGGTGGTACTGAATAAATACTTTGATGCAGGGCTGCCCATGTTAAAGGATTCGACGATCAGGTTAACAGATTGAAACTTGGCTTTCCGCAATAACAATCGAATTAGTATCAAGCTTAAAACCAGTGCGGGTTTTATGGATTTTTTGTGAGTTAGCTTCAAATTATATTTATAGAGTCTGCTTACTTTTTTTTCTTGATAAAAAAAAGTAACAAAAAAAGTCAAGCTTGTCCCGGATTTAATCCGGGAGCTACGCAAAAATGGCTAAAAATTACTTGGTAAGCCTGTCGCCGACGAACTCGCTCCGGAATTGCATTTAAGTCCTAGACAACTTGCGCTCGGACAGCGCCTGCTCCCTTAACACTTCGCGTTAAGGCGGCTTACTCCGTAATTTTCTAAACGCCATTTTTCTGAGGCCGGAGTAAGCTGTGCGAGAAGATTTAACGTTTATAACCCCAACGCGATCTCAAGCACCTGGTTCATTGTTTTTACGTAGTGGAATTTGATGCCCTTGATAAAATCGGCTTCGATCTCCTGGACGTCTTTTTCATTCTGCCAGCAAAGCAATATCTCTTTTAAGCCTGCTCTTTTCGCAGCCAGTACTTTTTCCTTGATCCCGCCGACAGGCAGCACCTGTCCACGCAGGGTGATCTCGCCGGTCATGGCCAGGAAGGGTTTTACTTTTTTACCTGTCAGCGCCGATGCGATAGATGTCATCATGGTAACACCTGCACTGGGACCGTCTTTGGGCACCGCACCTTCGGGTACGTGGATATGAATATTTCTTTTCTCAAAATTCTTATGGTCAATCCCATATTTTTTTGCGTTGGATTGCAGGTAGGTCAGGGCCGTGCTGGCGCTTTCCTTCATCACATTGCCAAGATTACCGGTCAATTTCAGATCGCCCTTTCCATCGCTGATCGTGGTTTCGATAAATAGGATCTCACCGCCCACATAGGTCCAGGCAAGTCCTACTGCCACACCAGGCATATTAGCCGTTTTATAAATTTCATTGCTGTATTTAGGTTTCCCCAGGATCTTTTCAAGATCTTCAGCGGTGATCGCAGGCTTCAGCTTGCCACTCATGGCCAGTTCCCTGGCCTGGTAGCGCATCAGGGCAGCAAGCTGGCGGTCGAGCTCCCGCACACCACTTTCGCGGGTATAGTCCTGGATCAGTTTTTCCAGCACTTTATCGCTTATCTTGATATTACTGCTCTTTAATCCATGCAGATCCTTTTGTTTGGGCCAGAGATGTCTTTTTGCGATCTCGATCTTTTCTTCAATAGCATAACCACTCAGGTCGATCACTTCGAGACGGTCGCGAAGCGCGGGCTGAATTGCCTGCATATTGTTTGCCGTAGCGATAAACAATACCTTGCTCAGGTCGTATTCCATCTCGAGATAGTTGTCATAAAAAGTATTGTTCTGCTCAGGATCCAGCACTTCCAGCAACGCACTGCTGGGATCACCACGATGATCACTACCCACTTTATCGATCTCGTCAAGAATGATCACCGGGTTGGATGATTTCACTTTGCGCAACGCTTGCAGGATACGGCCGGGCATGGCGCCGATATATGTTTTGCGGTGGCCACGGATCTCACTTTCATCATGCAGTCCACCCAGGCTCAGCCTGACATACTTTCTGCCAATCGCGCTCGCGATACTTTTACCAAGGGAGGTCTTACCAATACCGGGAGGTCCCACAAAACAAAGGATCGGGCTTTTCATATCACCTTTTAATTTCAATACCGCGAGGTATTCCAGGATCCTCTCCTTGATCTTTTTCATCCCGTAATGATCGTCGTCAAGGGTTTTACCCGCTTTTTTCAGGTCATAATGATCTTCGGTATAGGTTTCCCAGGGCAGGTCGAGCATCAGGTCGAGGTGATTGTACACCACCGAATAATCCGGTGTGCTGGGATGCATTCTTTCCAGTCTTTCAATTCCTTTTTTGAAAGCTTCTTTTGCGGTAGCAGGCCATTTCATGGCTTCCGCCCTTTTCTGCATTTCCTTTACTTCCTGTGTATTGCTGTCGCCGCCCAGTTCGTCTTTGATGCTTTTCAGTTGCTGCTGAAGAAAGTATTCACGTTGCTGCTTGTCAAGCTCGGTCCTGGTCTTCGTAGTCACTTTGTTCTTCAACTCTGCAAACTGCAGTTCCTTTTGGAGCAGTTGCATTAGCAGGTCGGCGCGGGCGCGGATATTATTCAGCACCAGCAGGCGTTGCTTTTCCTTGATATCGGTACTAAGATTGCTCGATACAAAATGGATCAGGAAAGAAGGATTTTCAATATTCCGCAGGATGATCGATGCCTCGGTAGGCAGGTTGGGTGAAAGCTGGATGATCTCGGTGGCCAGGTCTTTGATATTGGCAACATAGGCCTCGAAATCGGCATCCTTGGGCAGTTCTTCTTCCTCGAGCTTACGGATCCTGGCCTTAAAGTAAGGGTCTTCTCCCAGGATAGACTCGATCGCAAAGCGGCTCTTGCCCTGTATGATAATAGTGGTGCCGCCATCGGGCATCCGGATCTGTTTCACGATCTTGGCTACGGTGCCCACTTCCTCCAGGTCGGCAATCGAAGGATCCTCCACATTGCTGTCTTTCTGGGCTACCACACCTATCAATTTGTCAGCCTTATAGGCGTCGTTCACCGCCTTGATGCTTTTATCGCGTCCCACGGTGATGGGTAATACCACACCCGGGAATAAAACAGTGTTCCTCAGCGGTAAAAGGGCTATCTCGCCCGGCACTTCAATACCATTCAGGTCTTCCTGGTCGCTCTCGTTCAATGGGATGATTGGCATAAAATCCATCTCATCCTCCGGCCTCAAAAAAAATTTATCAAACATAGTTCTTATCTCCTATAGACATTCTGTCACTCCCTTACAGCTGATTTTTGATCTGAACAGGGTGCCCTGTAGGGGTCAAGTTTCATGCCGCCGGAAAAATACTGACAAAGCGCTAAAAAATTGCCCCCCCAAATCGGGAGGGCAATATCTATAAAATAGGTGAAACTCTATAGTGCCAGGCCCAGAGAAACCTGGAAACCCTGGCTTTTCCACTCGTCCTTACTGCCAATATCGCTGATATCACTCAGCCCGATCACATACCGCCCGGTGATACGGATGGCGCTGAGCTTGAATTGTACGCCACCCAGCATTGCGAAATCGCCTTTTTTGAAAGCATCCACGCCATTTTGCAAAAGATTTTTGTCCTGTTTCATCAGGATACTGAATTGTGGACCCGCCTGCAGGGAAAGAAAGTTACCGATCAGTTTATAATTTAACAGTATCGGTACTGAAAGGTAGTTGAGCTTTACTTTGGTCTGGTCTGAATTGAAAACATCTTTGTAGATATGTTTGTAGTTGCTGTCGAGTGTGGTGGAGTATTGACTAAACAATACTTCAGGTTGTAGCCAGAATTTTTCGCCGAGACCAATTTCTGCAAAACCACCGACATGATAGCCATACCTGAACTGATCCTTAAATGAGAGCCCGTCTACTTTTGTAATATTCGAGCCACCTTTGATACCAATGTGAAACTGCGCCATCGCAGCGGATGACATCACCAGCGCTGCAAGCAGCGGGAGGAAAAACTTCGCTTTCATTGTTAATTTTTTTAATGATTTCTATAAGGGTGCAAGGATATGGATCGATGATAATCTTCTTTGTTGAAACAGGTTTTTAAAAAATATATTGTCGTACAGTTGTGAAGGTTATCAAAAAAACATAGTCCCCTGCTGTGACAAGGCTAGACTTCCCGGCGTTTAAACTTTTTACGTTAAACCTTTTTAAAGTTTCAACATACCGGTAGCCCTGTTGCCATCATCATGACAACTCATTTGCTTTGCTCCCCTATCCGGATAAAGTGAATACGCGTTAAAAAAAAGCAAAGGTGTTTCTTAAATTGGAATCACTTATAAAATAATCCCTGCGGCTATGGAAAACAGGGCAGCTATGTCTTCTGCCGGGAAATAGTAATCGAGTATGAAC
>JAEZRB010000056.1 GCA_023412975.1 Bacteroidota bacterium
GTGCTGCGTTGACGGTACGTTGCTGGGCCTTATTAAAGGTGAAATTCAATTTGGGATCGAGATCAGGGTCATCGGTAAAATGATTGATCGTAGGTGGAACGATATCGTGTGCCACGGCTTTAATACAGGCGATGGCTTCTATCACACCAGCTGCACCCAGGCAATGCCCGGTCATGCTTTTGGTAGCACTGATATTCAATTTATAAGCATGTTCGCCAAATACGTCGAGTATAGCTTTAGTTTCAGCAATATCACCCAGCGGTGTGGAAGTACCATGGGTATTGATATGGTCGATGTCGGCCGGCTTGAGACCTGCATCAGACAGGGCTGCCAGCATCACGTTTTTAGCACCCAGACCCTCCGGATGGGGAGCGGTAATATGGTGCGCATCTGCTGAGGCACCGCCGCCAACCACTTCGCAGATGATATTGGCACCGCGGGTTTTTGCATGTTCCAGTTCTTCAAGTACGACCACACCGGCTGCTTCACCCATTACAAACCCGTCCCTGTCTTTATCATAGGGGCGACTGGCTGTTTTGGGATCGTCATTGCGTTCGCTCATGGCTTTCATGGCATTGAAACCACCAACTCCCGCTTCGCTGATCACGGCTTCGCTGCCACCGGTAAGTATGATGTCCGCCTTCCCCAGTCGAAGCAACATCAATGCGTCGAGCATGGCATTGGTACTGCTGGCGCAGGCGCTGACTACCGCATAGTTGGGCCCCCTCAGATTGTGACGCATACTGATCTGGCCAGCTGCGATATCAAGGATCATCTTGGGTATGAAGAATGGATTGAATCGAGGAGTTCCATCACCTTTGGCAAATTCGGTCACTTCATTTTGAAAAGTGATAAGTCCACCGATCCCGCTTCCGAAAACCACACCGATACGATCTGGATCGATATTTTCTTTATTTAAACCGGCATCTTTCATAGCCTGGTCGCTGGCTACCAGCGCCAGTTGAGTGAAGCGGTCGATCTTCCTGGCTTCTTTTTTATCAAGAAACTGGAAAGGGTCAAAGTTTTTTACCTCACAGGCAAATTTTGTTCTGAACTTACTGGCATCAAACAGAGTGATCATGTCGGCGCCTGAGACACCGTTGACAAGGCCGTTCCAGTAATCTTCAACCGTATTGCCCAAAGGTGTGAGGGCACCCAATCCTGTAACAACAACTCTTTTTAATTCCATATAATTTGCTCAGCTTTTATATGCCCAGATTAAAACCGCCTTCGATCCGATACTTCGACAGTCAAAGTAGATCGGATCAGAAGGCGGGTTTTGTTTTATTCCCTGTCTGCCGGCAAGCAGGCATTACATCATTTGTTTCGCGAACGATCCAAATATTCCAGGTAATTATTTTGCATGTTCTTCCAGGTAAGCAACCGCCTGTCCAACAGTAGTGATGGTTTCAGCTTGCTCATCAGGAATGGAGATGTTGAATTCCTTTTCGAATTCCATGATCAATTCTACGGTGTCTAATGAATCGGCACCCAGATCATTGGTGAAGGACGCTTCATTTGTTACTTCTGCTTCGTCAACACCCAGTTTGTCGATGATGATCTTTTTTACTCTTGATGCAATGTCTGACATGTCGTAATAGTTTAGTTATTATGGGTGCAAAAATATACTTTTTGACTAAACCAGCGTACGAAACGCCATTTTTTCCGGTTTTCGTACAATTCACTGAAAATAAGTCGATAATAAGGCAAAAATAGCGACCAGGGCGTTAAATAATTAAAGCGGTTCCGTTGGCTGTATTACAAGTTCTTTGTAAATTGAAATCTTCAACCACTAAAATATAATGGCGCTGAAAATTATTGACCACGGCTCTCCCGAGTATATTCAGATGGTAAAACTAAGAGAAGCCGTATTGCGCCGACCACTTGGTCTGAACTTTTCACCCGAAGAACTGGACAAGGAAAAAGACAATATGCTGATCGGTGCATTTGAAGACGAAAGCATGCTGGGCTGTTGTATGCTGGTGGAAGAACAACCGGATGTCGTCCGTCTCCGGCAAATGGCGGTGCTCAACGACCTCCAGGGAAAAGGCATCGGCCGTGCGCTCATGAATTTCGCCGAAAACCTCGCCCGCGACCGCGGTTACCGTATCATTCGCATGCATGCCCGGCATAACTCGGTTGGCTTCTACGAAAAAGTTGGATATAAAGTGAAAGGGGATCAGTTTATTGAGATCACGATACCGCATTATGTGATGGAGAAGGAACTGTGAGCTGGATGATGGATTCTGGATGTTAGATACTGGATACTGGATACTGGATTAAGACTAATAGTATCGTTGATAGTGTGTTTAGGCTCTGCAAATAGGGCACCTCCCCTAATTCCTATTTCCCAATTCCGTCACTTCTTCTTCGCATGCTGATTCAACAAATTCCTCAAATCATGCACCTCATCGGCATCACGGCAGCCACTTTTTGGCACCAGGAAAAATGAACGGCTGTCGAAGTAGAGATGAAAAAAATGCGGGCTTTCAATAAAATGACTAAGGGCTGCCCAGGGCCAGTTACGCGAACCACGTTCATGTTGTAATGAAAATCCTTCCGCTTCAAAGCTCATACTAAACTGGTGACGGAATGTTTCGGCGCGACGATATACCATCATGGGCAGGATGAACCAAAAACTTATCATGAGAATAATCCATAAAAGCGATCCGACCAGGAATGCCAGGGGCGTGATCTTTTTCATGGCATACAACACCAGTGAGGCCAGTGCGAATATGTTTACCAGGATGATCATCAGGCGTATCTCGGGGCGGCTGATAAAATGATAGCGCAGCGCCTGCATCACCTGGCCTTTTTCATAATTAAAATGTATGGTCATGCCCGAATTTATCGAATCGCAGTTTTCTAACCTAACGAGATGAAAAAATAAAGCCTTCCGCCGGAGCAGAAGGCTCAATAAATTTCAAACACGATTATTTATTCATCATCTGCTTGGCTTCGATGCTCAAAGTAGCATGTGGCACCGCGCGGAGACGCGCTTTGTCGATCAGCTTGCCGGTTACGCGGCATACCCCATAGGTCTTATTCTCGATCCGCATGGTTGCTTTTTCGAGGTGATCGATAAAGGTGATCTGGCGGCTGGCCATCTGGCTCAACTGCTCCCTTTCCATACTCACGCTGCCATCTTCCATGGTCATATAGCGGGCTTCGTCCATATCGCCACCCTCATCACGACGGGTGATCAAACCCTGTAAATATGCCAGCTCTTTTTTGGCGGCATCTAATTTCCTGTTGATAATTTCCCTGAACTCTGCGAGCTCGGAATCGGAATACCTCATTGTCGGGCCTGTATGTTCTTGCATAGGGGTTGAGTCTAATACTGATTTTGTAAAATCGGGTTCATATTTCACTGCGCTTTTCGTCGTCGTTTTCGGTATCACGATCTTCGACGGCATCGGCGGTTCTTTCTTGATCACGGGTTTAGCCGTAGGTTTAATGGAAACCAAAGATTGCGGGTCAGGAGCGCCAGATTTTTTCGGTTTGGGAGCTTCCTGCACCACCGGTTTGGGCTCAGGCTTGGCTGCCGGTTTGGTTGCCACTTTTACAGCGGGCTTAACAGGCTTCGCAGCCGGAGCCGGCTTCCTGGTGGCAACAGGCTTTTTAGGAGCTGCTTTTGCCGGAGATTTTTTCGCTACCGGTGCTTTTGCCGCTTTTTTTGGCGCTGGCTTCGCTTTTACAGGCTTAGCAGCAGGCTTTTTAGCTGCTGGTTTTGCTGCCTTCGCGGGCTTTGATGCTTTCTTAGCAACTGGCTTCGACGCTTTTTTTGGAGCCGGTTTTTTCTTATTAGCCATAAAACTTAGCCTTTTTTTGAAACAATCACATTTAACGGTACGTCATTTAGTTCTATAGTTGTACCACCTTGAATTTCAGACACTATTTCCAGCTTATCGGCCAGAATTTCGGCGCAAATATAGGTATTATACATTGCCAATGAATCTTTCAACCCATTTGGTGCAGCAACTATAACATTTATCCGATCTGTAAGTTCAAACCCGCTGTCCTTGCGGATCTTCTGGATCCTGTTGATGAACTCGCGGGCATTTCCTTCTGCCTCCAACTCAGGTGTAATCGTTACGTCCAAAGCCACGGTCAATGCTCCATTTCCGGCCACGGTCCAACCCGGAATATCCTCGCTGCTTATTTCTACTTCGGCTATCTGTAATATTACGGGTTCGTCATCAATTGACAAATTATATTGTCCCTCTTTTTCCAACTTTGCAATATCATCCTGGCTAAATTGTGCGAGCGCAGCACTCACTGCTTTCATTTTTGGCCCCAGCTTTTTACCCAGCGCCACAAAATTGGGCTTGATCTTTTTGCGGATAAACGTATTGCTCGGATCCAGGTATTCGATTTGCTTTACGTTCACTTCGGCTTTGATGAGCTCCTCTACTTTTTCCAGGTGCTGCTTCATGTTTGCATCAAGCACCGGTATCAACACTTTTTGCAGGGGCTGACGCACCTTGATATTTACTTTCTTTCGTAAAGAAAGTACCAGCGAAGAAACATCCTGGGCCAGTTTCATCCTTTCCTCCAGTGCAATATCGATAGCCCCCCGGCCCCCAAAAAGGGGCGTCAGAGATGCATCAAGTTCTGGATAACTTACATGATGCACCGACTCAGCATTAAATCTTTTTGTAACAGCATTCAGGTTTTGAAAAATATAATCGCTGAAGAAAGGTGAAATCGGCGCGATCAACCGCGTGATGGTTTCAATACATTCATAAAGGGTTTGATAGGCGCAGATCTTGTCCTGCTCATACTCGCCCTTCCAGAACCGGCGACGGCAAAGCCTGACATACCAGTTGCTGAGCTGATCGTCTACAAAATCTTCGATCAGTCGACCGGCCTGCGTTGGCTCATAATCGTCCATGTGCTCATTCACCTTTTTCACCAGCGTACTCAGACTGGAAAGGATCCAGCGGTCGATCTCCGGTCGCTCTGTAACAGGAATATATTTTTCTTTAAAGGAGAATCCGTCCACATTGGCATAAAGCGCGAAGAACTGGTAGGTATTATATAGTGTACCAAAGAATTTGCGCTGTACTTCCCGAATACCTTCAATATCAAATTTCAAATTATCCCAGGGTGATGCATTGGTGATCAGGTACCAGCGGGTGGCATCGGCACCATACGTTTCAATCGTTGTAAATGGATCCACCACGTTACCCAGGCGCTTGCTCATTTTATTACCGTTCTTGTCAAGCACCAGGCCATTGCTAACCACATTTTTGAATGCGGCCCCCCCACCCCCCAAAGGGGGGATTTTAGATGTCCACTCCGGTACATCTTTCAATTCTTTTTCCAGGCTGTCGTAAATCAAACATCCAATTGCATGTAAAGTATAAAACCAACCCCGCGTTTGGTCTACGCCTTCACAAATGAAATCGGCCGGAAAACTTTTTGCAAATGTTTCTTTATTTTCAAAAGGAAAATGCCATTGTGCATAGGGCATGGCGCCGCTGTCGAACCACACATCGATCAGGTCAGGAACGCGCTTCATGGGTTTGCCCGACGGACTCACCAGGACGATATCGTCGACATAAGGTTTATGCAGGTCGAGTATGCCTTCGTGGAGATAATTTTTGTTGACATCGCCACCCAATACTTCATTGGCATTGCGAATACCGCTATTCAACTCTTCGATGGAGCCGATGCAGATCTCTTCCTCGCCATCTTCAGTTTTCCAGATCGGTAGCGGAGTTCCCCAAAACCGCGACCGGCTCAGGTTCCAGTCAACCATATTCTCCAGCCAGTTGCCAAAGCGTCCATCTCCGGTGGATTTTGGCTTCCAGTTGATGGTCTTGTTCAATTCCACCATCCTGTCGCGCAGGGCCGTGGTTTTGATAAACCAGGCATCCAGCGGATAGTATAAAACCGGTTTATCCGTTCTCCAGCAATGCGGGTAATTGTGTTCGTATTTCTCTACTTTAAAAGCGCGGTTCTCTTTCTTCAGTTTAACGGCGATGTCAACATTCACATCGACATAATTGGGCTCGTCCTTATAATCTTTTACATAGCGATGGCTGAATTCCCCGAGGCCATCGATAAACTTACCCTGCCTGTCAACCATGGTAAGAATGCCGATATTATATTTCTTACCTACTTTAAAGTCGTCGGCACCAAATGCAGGTGCTGTATGAACGATACCGGTACCATCTTCGGTGGTCACAAAATCGCCAAGCAGCACACGGAATGGCTCTGCACCTGGTGTGATCTCGCGGATCACTTCCAATGAATTGGCCGGGTAAGGAAGAAGTTGTTCGTATTCACACCCCTCTATATCCTTTCCTTTGAAAGTGCTGAGTATGCTATAAGGAATATTCTTGCCGTCATTTTTGTAAGCGGCAAAATCGGCGTTCTCGTTTTCAGCTTTTAAATATTTACCCAGCAGGGCCTTGGCCAATACCACATGAACCGTGATATGCGTATAGGGATTGATTGTTTTTACCAATACATAATCGATATCCGCACCAACGGTCAACCCGAGGTTGGAAGGCAGGGTCCATGGTGTGGTCGTCCATGCCAGGAAGAAAACGGCAGCCCCCTCTAAATCTCCCCCTAAGGGGGAGACTTGCGAAGACGCTGTGAATAGAAAATCGCTTTTCGCATTGCGGATTACTCGGAACATCGCGACGGCACTGGTGTCCTTGACATCTTTATAAGTGCCCGGTTGATTCAGTTCATGCGAACTCAGACCGGTACCCGCAGCGGGTGAATATGGCTGGATGCTTACACTTTCATACAACAAACCTTTTTTATAAAGTTCGCTTAGCAACCACCAGAGGGTTTCGATGTATTCATTTTTGAAAGTGATATAGGGATCGTCGAGGTCAACCCAATAACCCATCTTGCGGGTGATATCATCCCACTTGTCTTTATAGCGCAGAACCGCTTCGCGGCATTTTTGGTTGTATTCTTCAACGGAAATCTTTTTGCCGATATCTTCTTTGGTAATGCCCAATTCCTTCTCAACACCGAGTTCGATTGGCAGACCGTGGGTATCCCAGCCGCCTTTGCGTTTCACCTGGAAACCCTTCATGGTTTTGTAGCGGCATACAAGGTCTTTCAGGGTGCGGGAGATCACGTGGTGGATGCCAGGCATGCCGTTGGCGCTGGGAGGACCTTCATAAAAAACGAAGGACTTTGCACCTTCGCGAAGCGACACACTCTTTTCAAAAGCCTGGTTTTCAGTCCAACTAGCCAACATATCCCGCTCGAAAGCAGGCAAATTCAACCCCGAAAATTCTTTGTACTTAGTACTCATAGCCGATTTAAAAGGCTGCGAAGTTACGGAAATAAGAGCTTAGAGCTTGGCGACGGAAGGATGTAAAATCCGGATAAATAGGAGGTGCGAAACCGTAAAATCGAAACATTGCTGTCCGGAGAATTCTGGCCTTGTGGAGACGGAGAACATGGCGAAAGACTTTTCCTGCTCCAAAAAATCAGCATCTATACTTTACTACCTACGGTTCAGAAGCCAGGGGAAACACAGTAGGGACATAGCGACATAGAAAACATAGAAAGACACTACAGTAACATCTATGTTAACTACGTTCCTATTGTTCCTATGTGTTCCAAAAAAAAATTTGATATGGAAAGCAGGACATGAAACAACACGGCTATACACCTCGTTGTACCCGTAGCGTCTCATCATCATTAGGAAATTCCCGGAAATAAGGTAAAGCCTCTATAAGAGGAAAATCCATAAAAAGTCGTGCTAGTCCTGGCTTCTATGAAACTTTTAAATTTTTATTCCGGAAAGCAATGAAATCGAAATGGTAATTCTTCAATAAAATCATTCTGCCCAATCTCTTCCTTTAGCGCTCGACGATCCATCGCTCTATTCGAGGAAATGCCAATCGAAACCAGGCCGTATAAATTTGGGGTTCGGTCTGCAGCGATCTCATGATCTCATCCAGTGAACGGTAGCTTGAATTCATCACTTCAATGGGGTTATAATTTACTTCACCATCATATTCGCCGGTAAATACATGATCAAATTCGTGTTCAATAAGTCCATTCTCAAAGCTGGCGTGATATGTGAAATCAAAAACCTTTGTAAGTGAAGTTGTGAAACCCATTTCTTCCCCTAATCTTTTTTGCGCGGACTCGATAATATCTTCCCCGGGTTGCGGGTGACTGCAACAGGTATTGGTCCATAAGCCGGCACTATGATATTTATCCAGCGCTCTTTGCTGCAGCAACATTTCACCTTTGCTATTAAAAATAAAAACGCTGAATGCCCGGTGCAGCAGGCCCCTTTGATGTACTTCCATTTTGTCCATCGTACCAATGGCTTCGTCCTGATCATTTACCAGTATTACTTGTTGACTCATCTTTCAAATGATTTTTTTTGCCACAGATTACACGGATTGCACGGATTGATTTTTTTCGGGTATCGAAGTTCACGTGGATTTCTCAAACAACTTTATCCTCCTTGCTTGTTCCCTCTCTGTGTTAATCCGTGTAATCTGTGGCAATTTCGTGTGATTCGTGGCTAAAAAAATGGCCGGTAAAATTGCGATAGTTCAAACAATTTCACCGGCCAATAATTTAAAACAGTTTTTTTAATAGCGGCTCAATCTTTCCTTCAACAATTTGCGGGCAAAGTGGATCCTGCTTTTTACCGTACCCAGTGGTTCCACCAGCAGATCAGCGATCTCCTGGTATTTGTACCCGTCATAGTAAAGTTTGAAGGGCACTTTAAAGATTTCGGGCAGTTGGTGAATTGCTTCATTGATCTCTTTCATGCGAAGGCTGCTCTCAGCAGCATTGCTGACTGTTGCCTGTTTTTGGTTGATCAGGAAATCATTGGCTGTATTATCAAATACGGTTCTTTGCTTCGACTTGCGCCGGTAGTCGTTGATAAAAATATTCCGCATGATTGTAAACAACCAGGCTTTAATATTTGTACCTGCATTATATTTCTCGTGATTCGCGAGCGCTTTGTACAGGGTCTCCTGGTACAAATCATTCGCCGCTTCCGAATCCTTGGTAAGGTTTACGGCAAATGGCTTGAGAAAGTCTGCATTCCCCACCAGCATGTCATTAAATTCAGTTGTTGCCATTCTAATCCCTTTTTTCAAATTTACTAATTGTCAACCATTTATCAAATTCAATGTCCAAACATTGATACATTTTAAGAATACCTTAATAGTTCATCAAAAAGTCTACCAGAGAAAAAGGGGATAAGATTTAAAGGAGGGAGTTGCTAATTTGTCCTGAATCAAAGGCTTTCTTCAGGGCTGGCGTCATTTCGGCATGTTTTAGCTCCTCAAGATGGCGGGAATGGTGCATATCGGTGCCAACCAGGTCATAATAACCTTTGGCAAGCAGGTATTCGGCCAGTTCGCGCACCGTGCGGCCGTAATGGCCATACAGGGACAGGATGTTTAGCTGCAGGAGGCAGCCCATATCTTTCAATTCGTCGTAAAATTCTTTGTTTTGCTGCAGGTACTGGTACCTTTCGGCGTGCGCGATAATCGGCTGATAACCACTCATCTGCATATCAAAAAGAATATCCTTGGCATTCATGGAAGGGAAGATCATCGAAAATTCGATCAATACCTTATTGCCACTGACCGTCAGCAGGGGTTCTTTTTTCCTGAGCAATTCTTCCACATGTTCATCCAGAAAATACTCCGCGGCGGCGTTCAGTTCGACATCGATCCCCTCGTCTTTTAGTGCTTTTCTCACCAGATCGAGCTTTTCGTTGATGATCGCCGGGGTATTTTTATACAGGTCCCAGATAATATGTGGTGTGGTGATCAGCTTTCGATAACCCAGTTCTTTCAATCCACGGATCAGCTCCACGGATCTTTCAAGATCCTCCGCTCCATCATCTATACCCGGCAGCAAATGCGAATGCATATCGGCACCTATGAGGGAATAATCAATCTTCTCACCCCCGGACTTCTTTTTTTTAAATATGCTGAACATGATGAATAGGGTTCACTAATACCTGGTTAACGAAAACTGTTGAATATTGTTTAATATAGTTGAATGGGGTTTAATGTTGTAATTGTGTAACGACAAAGATAATCTGAACATAGACTGGGGAACACGGATTATCATGATGGTCATGATTTTTTATGATCAGAACCTGCTTTGCAAAAATCATAACCAATCATAATAATCATAAAAATCCGCGTGCCCCCTTTCTTCGAACATAGGAATCCTTGACACATGGACCGGGGAACACGGATGATCATGATGGTCATGATTTTTTATGGTCAATACCGGGCGCAATTCAAATTCTCGCTTTAACCGGTGAAAAGTTTTTTAATCGGCTGGGATGAAAACCTTATTACCTTAGTAACTTAAAAGCAAAACAGGAAATAACCTTATTCCCTTATTTTTCAGCGGGATAAGGGAATAAGGTTGGGTATTGTTAAAAAGGCTTTCTACTAAGGTAATAAGGTTCCACCCCTCAATATCCGCCCTTCACGATGTTAAACTACCTTCAACAATATTCACCTACATCAACGTATTTTCTTCTCAAGTAACTCCCTATAAAGTCCCGCCA
>JAEZRB010000278.1 GCA_023412975.1 Bacteroidota bacterium
GTATAGTGGCCTGCATATCGCCCTGGAATCTTCCCCTGTATTTGTTTACATGGAAAATTGCGCCAGCCCTGGCTGCCGGCAATTGTGTGATTGCAAAACCATCTGAAGTTACGCCCATAACGGCTCACCTGCTTGCACGCATTTGCAGCGAAGCTGGACTACCTGATGGAGTTTTGAATATTGTGCACGGCACCGGGCCCATCGCTGGAGAGGCTATCGTAAAACATCCTGGTGTAAAAGCTATTTCATTTACGGGTAGCACAAGAGCGGGAGAGAGGATCGCTTCACTCGCGGCGCCTAAGTTTAAAAAACTTTCGCTGGAGTTGGGTGGAAAAAATCCGAATATCATCTTTGCTGATTGTGACTGGGAAAAGATGATGAAGAGTACCATCGATTCTTCTTTTAGCAACCAGGGACAGATTTGTTTGTGTGGCAGCAGGATATTAATTGAACATACGATTTACGAGAAATTTAAAACCGATTTTGTAGCACGGGTCAGCCAATTAAAGGTTGGTGATCCGATGGATGATCATACCCGGCAGGGAGCTGTCGTAAGTGAAGCACACCTGGCGAAAATTGTCCGGTGTATTGATACAGCAAGGCAGGAAGGTGGAAAAATTCTTTGCGGCGGGCACCTCGTTAAACTCAAGGGTCGTTGCGAAAAAGGTTATTTTATCGAACCCACCGTGATTGAAGGTTTAAATGCCGATTGCGAAACCAATCAGCAGGAGATCTTCGGGCCTGTAGTTACTTTACTGCCCTTTAAAACCGAAGAAGAGGCATTGCAGCTTGCCAATGCTACCCAATACGGCCTTTCGGCAACGATCTGGACAAAGGATATCTCAAAGGCCAATCGTGTAGCTGCCAGGCTCAATAGCGGGATCATTTGGATAAATTGCTGGCTGCTGCGGGACCTGCGAACTCCATTTGGTGGCATGAAGAATAGTGGGGTCGGTCGTGAAGGTGGGTGGGAAGCCCTGCGATTTTTTACTGAAGCAAAAAATATTTGTGTGCGGATATGAAACGAATTTGGGTGATCATCATGGTGATCTTTTTTTCCTGTTCGCAAACCGGTATATCCGAAAAGATAGAAGACGCCGACAGGATCGAAGTTATAGATCATCAGACAGGCTTTACTTATGTTGACACAGCTAAACATGTTGTGGATGGCTTTAAGGAACTATTTGCAGCCAAGCCGCAGATCACCGATTGCCCCGTGCAGGGATCGATTCATTTTAAAAAAGGTGAAAAGGTGTTGATGCAGGCGGGATTTTATAAAGATGCTTCGGCCTGCAATTTTGTGATCGTAGAACGCGGAGGGAAAAAAGAAGGTTACCGTTTAAGTTTTAATACCCTGGTGTACCTGGGTTTACATTTTCAGGAGTTAAAGAAAAAAGCTGGTGCGGAAAATCGTTAATACATCGTCGGCGGCGAAACCGCTTGGAGCTTACCCGCATGCGCGACGGGTTGGCAATTTGTTATTTCTATCAGGCATCGGCCCACGCAACCCGGTTGATAATTCTATACCCGGACTTGAACTTGACGAGAGAGGGAATATAATTAAATACGATATCGAAGCCGAATGTCATGCCGTGTTTGCAAATGTGAAAGCCATACTGGAAGCCAGCGGCAGTCGTTGGGAAAATATGGTAGATGTTACGGTTTTCCTGACCAATATGAAATCGGATTTTCCAATTTATAACAAGGTATACGGAGAATATTTTAAAGAAGTGCAGGCCTGTCGTACTACAGTTGAGGTAAAAAGTCTCCCCACGCCCATCGCGATAGAATTGAAAGTGATCGCTACGGTAGAAGATTAAAAAATGATAAACTATCAGAACACACTGGAATTTGCACAACGAATGGATGCGGCAGACCCATTAAAAGATTTTCGTGGTAAATTTCATATTCCCCCGCACAACGGGAATGAATCCATTTATTTTACCGGTAATTCACTAGGCCTACAACCTGTAGCGGTCTGGTCTTATATTCAGCAGGAACTTGATGACTGGGCACAACTTGGCGTGGAAGGACATTTTCATGCAAAGCATCCCTGGCTTTCTTATCATGAAATTTTTCCAAAACTACTTTCTCCTATCCTGGGTGGCAGGCTGGAGGAAATTGTCGTGATGAACCAGCTTACGGTAAATCTTCATTTGCTGATGGTCAGTTTTTATCGCCCCAATAAACTACGATTCCGGATAATCTGTGAGGGGGGTGCCTTTCCATCCGACCAGTATGCACTTGAATCGCAGGCCAAATTTCATGGATTTGACCCGGCAGATGCGGTGGTTGAAGTATTTCCCAGGCAGGGAGAACATATACTTCGAACAGAAGATATCGTTTCAACTATTGAGAAATATAGCGATAGTGTAGCGCTCGTACTATTTGGAGGGATAAATTACTATACCGGTCAGTTGTTCGACATGAAGGCAATCACAGAAGCAGCACATCGTGCCGGGGCAATTGCGGGCTTTGATCTTGCTCATGCCGTGGGAAATGTCGCACTACAACTCCATGACTGGGATGTGGACTTCGCATGCTGGTGTTCATACAAGTATTTGAATTCAGGCCCTGGTGGTGTTTCGGGAGTGTTTATTCATGAAAAACATGCACGTAATAAAACGCTACCACGCTTTGCCGGCTGGTGGGGACATAACAAAGCGGAAAGGTTTAAAATGGAAAAGGGTTTTGATGCCATTCCCACGGCGGAAGGCTGGCAGCTCAGCAATGCACCTGTGTTGAGTATGGCAGCGCATAAAGCATCGCTGGATATATTTGCGGAAGCTGGTATGGACAGACTGGTCGCGAAATCAAAATTCTTGTCCGGGTTTTTGCATTTTGTATTAAAAGATATAAACGCAGGCGCAGAAAATAAATTGGTTGAGGTTATAACACCTTCAAATGAAGAAAAACGAGGATGCCAGGTATCGATGTTGATGCTCGAAAAGGGGAGGCCGGTCTTTGAAGCCCTGAGCCGGCAGGGTGTTATTGCCGACTGGCGCGAGCCGAATGTTATTCGCGTAGCACCAGTTCCGCTCTATAATACTTTTGAAGAAGTATGGCAATTCGGTGAGATAGTAAAGCAAACGATCAGTGGCATTTGATCAATTATTCAGGCGATGCTGTTGCCACATGAGAGAAAAACTGACGTTATGTAAATATCTACAAATGATGTTTCAATTAGTATTTCGAGATAATAGCCTTCCCGTCCTCCCGTCTCCCCGGCAAAAATACACAACATGAAAAAAGATATTGTAATCGTCGGCGCTGGCCTGGTAGGTTCCCTTTTATCCATTTATTTATCAAAAAGGGGTTACAGGGTTCGCATATATGAACGCCGGCCTGATATGCGCCGTGAGAAGATTTCCGCCGGCCGTTCGATCAACCTGGCACTGAGCGATCGGGGATTGCTGGCTTTAGAAAAGCTGGGCCTTGTGGAAGAAATAAAGCAGATATCCATTCCTATGAACGGGAGATTTCTTCATCATGCCGATGGGAGTACAGGATTTCAACCTTATGGCAAGCAGGGGCAATTTATAAATTCAGTATCGCGCGGTGAATTAAACAAAAAGCTGCTCGACCTGGCGGAACATCACGAAGTCGAAATTCATTTCAACCATAAATGTGTATCCGTTGATTGGACAAATAGTGTCGTTAGCTTTGCTCATTCAGACCAGGAGCCGGCAGTCAATGTCCATTTTGAATTGATGTTTGGCGCGGACGGGGCGTATTCCGCTACCAGGCTGCAACACCAGCTGCAGCATGATAAGTTCGACTATCATCAGTACTATATTAACTGCGGTTATAAAGAGCTTACGATACCAGCGACAGCATCGGGTGACTATGCGATGGAGATAAATGCCCTTCATATATGGCCACGAAAAGATTACATGCTGATTGCACTACCCAACCAGGATAAATCATTTACCTGTACCTTATTTTTCCCGTTCGAGGGAGAGACTTCTTTTTCAAAACTGGATAAACCTGGCAAGGTCAAAAGTTTTTTCGAATCCAGTTTTTCCGATGCTGTAGCACTGATGCCCAATTTCGTCACGGAGTTTCTCAACAACCCGGTATCATCACTTGTCACAGTAAAATGCTATCCATGGATACGCGAGCAGTTTTGCCTGATCGGCGATGCTGCACACGCGATCGTTCCATTCTTCGGGCAGGGCATGAATTGCGGGTTTGAAGATTGCCGGATACTGGATGAAATGATCGATCAGTATGATCATAACTGGGAACTGATATTACCTGCCTACCAGGAAAGCCGAAAACCGGATGCAGATGCCATTGCCGACCTGGCAATTGGAAATTTTGCGGAAATGCGCGAGAAAGTCGCGGATCCCAGGTTTTTATTACAGAAAAAAATTGAGGCCTGGTTACATGAAAAGCATCCTGGGCAATGGATACCTGCCTATTCGCAGGTGACTTTCAACCCGCATATTCATTTTGCTTATGCCCTTCGCAATGCCATGAAGCAGGAAGCGATTATGCAGGAAGTAATGGCGATACCCGGCATCGAGGAACATTGGAATACAAAGGAGATCGAACAATTTGTTTTGGGAAAGTTGTAGCTCCAGGGCAGAAAGGATTTGGTTACGAAATAAATTACCTTCGCGGCCATGACAAGGCAGCAACTCATCGAGCAAATAAAAGTTAAGCGATCTTATCTCTGCGTGGGGCTGGATACTGATATTACGAAGATACCTTCCCATCTTTTAACCGACCCCGACCCGGTTTTTACATTCAATAAATCGATCATCGATGCTACCCGGGATCTTTGTATTGCCTATAAGATCAACACTGCATTTTATGAGTCGCAGGGCCTGAAAGGCTGGGCTGCTATGGAAAAAACCGTGAACTATATCGGCGACGGACATTTCAGGATTGCCGACGCCAAACGTGGTGATATTGGTAACACCTCCGACCAGTATGCGAAAGCATTTTTTGAAGCCCTTCCTTTTGATTCCGTAACGGTGGCGCCATATATGGGCAACGACAGTGTAAAGCCATTTCTTCGATGGCAGGGTAAATGGGCAATTGTCCTTGGTTTGACCTCCAATACGGGTGCTGCTGATTTTGAGTTGAAGAGGATATTGATTAAAGAGGAATCACTCGAAGAAGGGGTTCATATTACAAAGAAGCATACTTCTTATTTGTATGAGCAGGTTTTGGCTACCGTGGCTGACTGGGGAAGCCCTGAGAACCTCATGTTTGTGGTAGGCGCCACACAGGCTAATGAGTTTACCAATATTCGCCGCATCATACCCGATCATTTTCTCCTGGTTCCTGGCGTGGGTGCGCAGGGTGGTAGCCTTAAGGAAATATCGGACAAAGCC
>JAEZRB010000295.1 GCA_023412975.1 Bacteroidota bacterium
TAACGGCGATGGACTTTCCAAAAACCATTCATGACTTCGGAGGATTCCCACGCGAGTTGTTTGATGTGCAGTACACGGCGCCGGGTTCGCCTGCGCTGGCAAAAGAAACTGCTTCCCTTATTAAATCAACAGAGGTGGTACTGGACCACGACTGGGGACTGGATCATGGTGCCTGGACAGTTGTGAGGCATATGTACCCCGATGCGAATATCCCGGTGTTGCAGCTTAGCATTGACTTTACCAAGGGCCCGCAATACCATTTTGATTTGGCAAAAGAGTTGTACAACCTGAGAAAGAAGGGAGTGCTGATCATCGGTAGCGGGAATATGGTACACAATCTGCGTATGGTGGCCTGGGACAAAATGCAGGAACCGGAGTATGGCTATGACTGGGCTCTCCACGCAAATGATCTTTTCAAAAAGTTAATTGCTGAGGGAGATCATAATGCTTTGGTGAACTATGAAAAACTGGGACGGGAAATTATGCTGGCTGTTCCGACACCCGATCACTATTTTCCCCTAATGTATACCCTCGGTTTGAAAACCAATAAAGACAGGGTGAGTTTTTTTAATGATAAGGCAGTAGGCGGTTCGCTAACGATGACTTCGGTAAAATTTGGTTAGGTTGCTTTACTGAGTAATATCAGCCCGTCACCTGAGCGCAGGCATCCTGCAGATATAGCATAGGAAGTAAATTTGTGGTTTAGACAGGTGAGAATTAATTCATTAACGATAAGAAAAAATAAAACGTATGAAAACATTACAAGACAAGGTAGCTATAATCACCGGCGCGGGTTCCGGAATAGGAAGGGCAGCAGCTAAATTGTACGCCCGTGAAGGAGCCAAAGTGGTGGTGTCTGATATCAATGCAGAAAATGGCAACAACGTAGTAAAAGAAATTACCAGTGAAGGAGGTGATGCGTTTTTTATCAAAGCCGATTCTTCGAAACCGGAAGATAATAAAGCCCTGGTGGAGGGCACCCTGAAAAAATATGGTCGCCTGGATATTGCAGTGAATAATGCGGGTATTGGCGGTCCATTGGGTCCTACCGGTGAGTATCCTATTGATGGCTGGCAGAAAGTACTTGACATTAATTTATCTGGCGTATTTTATGGCATGCGTTACCAAATACCGGCTATGGGTAAAGAAGGTGGCAGTATCGTGAATGTGGCGTCTATTTTGGGTAATGCGGGTACGAAGTTTTCTCCCGCATACGTAGCGGCCAAACATGGTGTAGTGGGTCTTACCAAAACTGCGGCACTTGAATATGCGGATAAGAAGATCCGGATCAATTCTATCGGTCCGGGTTATATCAAAACACCGTTGGTGATGGACAGCCTGGACGAAGCTACTTTAAATGCATTGGTAGGCCTGCACCCTATGGGTAGATTGGGAGAGTCTGAGGAGATCGCGGAATTGATCTTGTGGTTGGGCTCTGATAAGGCTTCCTTTGTAACAGGTTCCTACTATCCAGTTGATGGTGGATACCTGGCGCAGTAAAATTGACTGTAACAGGCAGTGAATAAAAGGTCAAAAGCTGTTTCAAGAAAGCTCGTTGCTTTTTTGAGCAGCTTTTTTCTTTTCCCGTTATTTATGCGGTTTATTGCAATCTATTTTTATTAATAATATGTTGCCTGGATATTCTTCAAGACATTACTTCTGTCAGCCTGATAGGGACAAAAAATTATTTTTTGCTGAAAACTTAACTTAGAATACACGAAGAGTTCGATGACTGATTCGTGTAATTCGTGCAATTCGTGGCTTTTTCATAGTTATCTTAGCAGCTTATCATGGAAATCGGAAAACTATTAGAATCCATTTTACCAAAGGAAAGAATCAGGACCCGCCTTATAGACCTCATTGCTTTTGCGCCCGATGCAGGATTTTATTATCTCCGTCCCAAAGCTGTTGTACAGCCTGAAACGGAAGAAGAGATCCAGGCACTTTTTAATTTTTCACATACACATAAGATACCGCTTACCTTCCGAACCGCGGGGACCAGTCTTTCAGGCCAATCGATATCGGATGGCATCCTCGTTGATCTCAGCAAGTCATGGCGTGGAATAAAAGTAGAAAATGGTGGAGAGCAGGTGCGGGTACAACCCGGTGTGATCGGTGCGATTGCTAATGCGCATTTAAAAAAATACCATCGCAAGATCGGACCCGATCCGGCCAGTATTAACTCGGCGATGATGGGCGGTATTTTATCAAACAATGCAAGCGGTATGTGTTGTGGCGTGAAGAAGAATTCATATCACACCATTAAGTATATCCGCTTTATGCTGCCCAACGGGAATACTTATTCTACGGAAAATAAAACTGACTATGAGCGATTCATTGCAGAATGTCCGGGGATCAGCAATGTCATCAGGGAACTAAGACAACAGGTGATCTCGCAGCCTGTTTTGTACGACAAGATCAGGAGCAAGTACAAAATAAAAAATACGATAGGTTATTCTGTCAATGCCCTGATCGATTACGAGGAGCCACTTGATATACTGGCTCATCTACTCATCGGTGCGGAAGGTACCCTGGGATTTATTGCGGAAGCGGTGATGAATACCGTTCCTGACTATCCTTTTAAATCCACGGCGCTACTTTATTTCCCCGATATCTATGCGGCCTGCCGGGCTATTAATCCCCTAACATTATCCGGTGCTGAGGCGATTGAACTTATGGATCGCGAGTCACTTCGGTCGGTTGAACATATTGCGGGCCTGCCCGAGATTATAAAGACATTACCTGGCGAAGCAGCAGCGTTACTTGTGGAATACCAGGCCAACAATAGTGTAAAGTTGCAGGATAAGATCGCGTTGTACAATTTGTGCAAGGATGATCTCTCCTTACTCGCGCAACCCAGATTTACAGAAGACACTGTTGAGCAAGCCCTGCTTTGGAAAGTGCGCAAGGGAATGTTCCCTTCGGTGGGAGCGGTGCGTGAAAGAGGAACAACCGTCATCCTGGAAGATATCGCTTTCCCAATAGACAAACTTGGTGATGCTATTCTTGACCTTCAGCATTTATTTAAAAAGCATCATTACGACAACGCCATCATTTTTGGGCATGCGCGGGAAGGAAATATTCACTTTGTCGTCACCCAGGCATTTGATACCGATACAGAAGTAGAACGATACGATCGTTTTCTGAAAGAGGTAGTAGAGCTGGTCGTGAAGAAATATGATGGCGCCTTGAAAGCTGAACATGGTACCGGCCGCAATATGGCGCCCTTTGTTGAAACGGAATGGGGACCCGAGATATACGCTATCATGCGAACTCTCAAAAAAGAGATTGATCCCGAAGGATTATTAAATCCGGGTGTGATCATCAACGACGACAGCGATGCTCATATCCGTAATTTGAAATCACTACCGCAGGTAGAGGAGGAGGTCGATAAATGCATGGAATGTGGTTTTTGTGAACACCGTTGCCCCAGTCGTGATATAACTATGACCCCGCGCCAGCGCATTGTCGTGCGCCGGGAAATGAAAAAGTTGAGGGAGGATGGAAAAGCAAAAGAACATCGCATCTTGCTGGACGAGTACCAGTATGATGGTATGGACACCTGCGCAGTAGACGGGCTATGTGCCGAGGCCTGCCCTGTTGATATCAATACCGGATCGTTGATCAAAAGGCTTCGGAAGGAAAACCACGGCAGGTGGAGTAACAGGATCGCCCTGATGATGGCGCGGAATTTCAGGCTTGTAGAATTTGGTGTGCGAACCGCTTTAAGAACCGGGAATGGTATCAATAAAGTTTTCGGGAAAAAAGCGATGCGCCGGTTAACCGGTGGTATCAAAAAAATTATACCTGCGATGCCTTTATGGTCAAACCAGTTAAAGGCGACGCCGTCTTTCAAAAAAGGAGAGGATTCGCGGAGTAATGTGCACTCAAAAAAATTGATTTATTTCCCTGCTTGTATTTCCCGGGCGATGGGTGGAACTGTTGATGGCAGTCGCACAATAGTTGAGACATTTTTTAGCGTTGCCGCCAAGGCCGGGTTCAACCTCGTTATTCCTTCGGATATTTCCGGCACTTGTTGCGGCCAGCCTTTTTCATCAAAAGGGTTTAATGGGGCTTACAGTTTTACGGCCAATCAAACCATTGAGAAATTATGGAAATGGACGGAGGAAGGTAAGTGGCCCGTGGTGATGGACATCACAGCCTGCACACATACCCTGCAAACCTGCAGGCCTGTGCTTACCGCCGCAAACCGGGAACGCTTTGATGCGATGCGAATTATGGACAGTATTGAATTCATCGCCGATAATGTCTTGTTGGAGGTACCAGTTACCCGGAAGAAAACTTCTATTGCATTGCATCCGGTTTGTTCTCTATATAAAATGGGATTGGAAGCAAAGTTTGTTCATATAGCAAAACAATTTGCCGAAGAGGTGAAATTACCCATGCACGCCGGTTGTTGTGGTATGGCGGGTGATCGTGGTTTTCTGTTTCCTGAACTCACTGCCGCCGCCACCAGTCCTGAAGCACTGGAGGTGAATGAGAAAGAGTATGAAGGTTATTATTCAACTTCTAAGACCTGCGAGATCGCTATGTCGGAAGCAGTGGGTAAGAACTATGCTTCCTTACTGAGACTAGTAGATGAATGTACCGGGTAAATAGTAAAAGCGCCAGTTATTTCAATCGTTCCAGTTTACCTTTTCTTTTCACGATATTTTTGTAATCCCACTGGATGTCGCGGGCTTTCCCCAGCCAGCGTTTGAGACTTTCTTTATCTACCTGGTCAGGTGAGGTGTAGCGCATTTCGGCGGCTTTGAAGCTTCCTTCATTTGCCAGGTCCTTTTCATCAAAGGACTGACCACTCCAAAACAGGAGGCGGATACAGTCTTTCAGTTTGCTATAACCAACTACCGGGTTACCATCCAGGAACCACACAGGGTGGGCATGCCATATTTTGTACTCCGCTTCAGGCAGATGTTGATAGATATCTTTCGCAAGTAAATTGCAGATCTTTTTTTCTACAGCGGGGAGGCTGTTATTATATTCCTGGATAGCTTTTTTCATACTGAGCTAATTTGGCGAACGAATATATTACACCGCTAATATAAGGCTCGCAGTAAGATCTGGCGCTTAGTTGATGACAAATCTTGACCAGCGCCGAAGAGTAATACATGATTAGGCAATAAAAAAAAGCTCCATTGTGGAGCTTCTTTGTATGAAATCTGGTGCCCGGGACTGGAATCGAACCAGCACATCCTTGCGAACGGCAGATTTTGAGCGAATGAATAGACCTTATTTCATTTAACTTGCTTGAATGTGTTTTTACTTTTATAATTGATTTTCATCATTATACGTTTGACGCTTAATTTTACAGATACGCCGATTGTAGGTGTTTAACTGGTGATTGATTGCGAATTGTTCGCAATTCTGAAGGGAAGAAAATAGTGAAAATGAAAATCAGTAGTTATGAACATATCTGTCGCCATTATTCTCGATGTAAGGAGAATAAAAAAAAGTGTCAACAAGTATCCGGTAAAATTAAGGATCATTATTGACCGGAAGAACCGTAGTTATCGAACGAAATTTGATCTCTCTGAGGAAGAATTTCGGCGATTATCCGCTTCCCGTGTCAGTGAATCATTGCAGGAAATTAAAAACTCCTTACAGGAATTAAAACGAACTCTGGACAACTTCATCAAGGAAAAAGATCCTACCGATTTCAGAGATTTCGAAAATGGTTTTATCCGAGACAATAATAATTTCCGTAGGAGTGTTTTCAAGCAGGAGAACTTACCCTTGCCTGCGGATGAATTTGATTACACTCCGTTCAAAAAACGATTTAAGATTTTTGCAGAAGATCATTCCCGTCCCGGAACTATCTCTCCGGTTTATTTGTATTGCATCAAAAAGCTATTACAAGAAGGGCGCATAGGAAGTGCCATTAACTATCAAAGAAGTTATATTGATCTCTTTCGCTTCAGGGGAAATGTGTTATTCAGAGAAATAACAGTTGCTTACTTATACCAGTATGAACAGGCCAGTCTTGCAAGGGGTGTAAGTAAATCAACCGTTGCGACTGTATTACGGCCCCTTCGTACAGTTTTCAATGAAGCCATTGAACAGGGTTTGATTGTCAGAGAAAAGTGTTATCCGTTTGGAAGAAGGAAATATCAAATTCCCGGTACAAGAAACATAAAAAAGGCACTAAGTATTGATGATGTAAAGAACATCTATTACTATGACCCGAAGGATGAGCATCACAAACGGGCAAAAGACCTGTGGCTATTTTGTTACCTGGCAAATGGAATGAATGTAAAGGATATGATCAGCCTGAAGTACAAAAACATTGATAGCGATTTTATCATTTTTGAACGATCCAAAACAGAACGCAGCACCCGGCAAAACTCCAGGCCCATCACTGTCTTTATCAGTGATGAAATAAAAGATATACTGGAACGTCAGGGAAATAAAAATAAATCTCCAGAAAACTACCTGTTCCCCATTTTGAAGCCGGGGCTGACAATATTAGAGCAGTTTGACCTGCTTAATCATACCCGTTCCTATATCAATGAAGGAATGGCTTTCATCAGGAATGAATTAGGAATTAATAGAAAAGTCACCAATATAGTTTCCAGGCACACATTCGCAACTGTTATGAAACGATCAGGAGCCAGCATAGAATTTATTCAGGAATCTCTTGGGCATACCGATTCAAAGACTACCGAAAGTTACCTGGACAGTTTTGAGAGCTCTGTTAAAAAAGAATTGGCCGGTGTGCTCACATCATTCAAGAAATCACGCAGAACAAAAAGTTTAATAATCAGTAAAAGTATTTTATAATGGAACTACAAAATCATTTTGAAAACATACGTCAAATAATCAAGCAGGGGCGGGTAAAAGCATTGCAGGCTGCCTATACCGAACAATTAAAGGTTTTCTGGAATGTAGGTGCTTATGTGCATCAAAAGCTCAATGCAGCCAGTTGGGGTGAGAAGGTGGTTGATACACTGGCAAATTGGTTGATGGAAAATGAACCCGGTTTAAAGGGGTTTGACAAGCGAGCATTATACAGAATGCAGGACTTTTATCTGACCTGGCATAATGTGGATTGGACAGCACTAAAAGATACCGGTACTATAACTGTGGGTTTTCAAAACCCACAATTGCAAGGTATTAAAAATCAACGACTTGGAATTGTGGCGGCGGTGTCGCCACAATTAGCTGAATTACCGCAAATCTTAGGACGACTTACCTGGACACATCATGTTGAGATTTTGAAACGGACCAAAGAATTAGAAGAAAGGGTGTTCTATCTTTTGTTGGCCGTCAAAGAAAGTTATACGATACCTGAATTGATCCGGCAGATAAAAGCCTCCCTATACGAAAGACAAAAAATGAGTTCGCAAAAAATCGTTGCCAGCCAGCACCCTGCGGCGGAAAAAATCCCTTCTGTCTTCCGGGACAAATACATTTTTGAATTTCTTGACTTGCCTGAGCCGCACAATGAATCAGATTTTCAGAAAGCATTAATAAGTCGCCTAAAGCAATTTGTCCTGGAATTAGGACGGGACTTTGTATTTATGGGAGAAGAATATCACTTGCAGGTCGGTAAGCGGGATTTTTATATTGATCTTCTTTTTTTTCATCGGGAAATGCAGTGCTTGGTCGGATTTGAATTGAAAATACAGGAATTTGAACCGGAGCATTTAGGCAAACTAAATTTCTACCTGGAAGCTTTGGACAGGGATGTTAAAAAACCGCATGAGAACCCTTCCATTGGTGTGTTACTATGTAAATCGAAGAACACTGAAGTGGTAGAGTATGCTCTTAATAGAAATATAAGTCCGGCGCTGGTCGCGGATTATGAAACGAAAATGATTGATAAAGGATTATTGCAACGGATGCTACATGAATGGGCAGAAAAATTTAGCAATACCATCAATGAATGACACTTTTATTTTCTCTACAGCAATAATTTGATTATGCCATTAAAAGTTGTGGCCGTTTATAAGGGTATTATATTCGACTATAACTCATTTAAAAAAATCGGTTACCAAGATGTCCTTGCCAAAGTTGAAGTGATTTCGCACAATCTGGTTCATCAATGGCAATCTTTGCATCATCAACAAGCTGCTCAAAACATTGTCTGAAATACTCCTTTTGTTTTTTTGTGAGATTGTCTGTCAAAATACTATCAGGCAAAACCGGGTTGTAAATATTTTTCATTCCAAACAGATCGTACCACATGAACAACTTGTTATATGCTTTCCTGATTGTCTCCTTAAAGGCAATGTCATCCCGGTCGTGGGGAGAATAGTTCTCTGACATTAAAACTGTGAGTGCAATCCCACTGGGGAATTTAGTCCCATCCGATTTAAGATCTTTCCACGATTTAATATATTTCACCAATCTTACAAGTTGTTCCTTGTCAGATCTGTTTATCAAACACTTCTGGATAAGCCAGTGGGTAAGGCCTTTAGGATTTGATTTTTGAGACCATTGGATTGGGCCATTAATACCAATCCGGGTAATCTCTTCGCCAAAAAAGTTTTTATATTTTATATAAATGGGGAGATCAACATGATAACTCAGGTTATTGGAAGCTTGAGTTGGCTTATAAATGATGCGGACACATTTTCTTTTATTAATAGGATTATAGGATGTATGGCCTATTAAAGCGCTTTTTATGCGCTCTGAAATAGATTCGGGTGTTGGCCATTCATCCCGCCACCGGGATTGGTCTTTAATATAAATGCCAATATCAATATCATACTCACCATTAATAGGACGGATAATCGTTCCAAAGGTGAATGAGCCTTGCCCGAAAAATTCAAATTGCAAAGGTTTTATACTTTCAGAAAAATACTGGATAATTTTTGTCTTAATCGCCGACCTGGCCGCACGCAAATTTCGAATGGAAGTTTTTGTTAAGCTAATATTGCTGCTAAAAGAGATAAAAATATCAGAACAGTCAGCCATCTTTATAAATTTGTCGGGGTTTTTAAACGTGTAAAATAAAATTGAGTTGCTTTTTATCTTTAATCCCAAAGTACAGTTTTTCCCTGCCTTGAATCATAAGGATTAAAAAATCAGTATGTATGATATTACTTGAGATTTGTTGCTGTATCATTTTTAAGTCAGTCTGAGAGGGTGAAGGATTATCCTCCGGATGTGTGTGCCATTCCCCCAAATATGTAATCTGCTTATTACTATTG
The DNA here is from genome assembly GCA_023412975.1 of Bacteroidota bacterium. Classification (GTDB taxonomy): domain Bacteria; phylum Bacteroidota; class Bacteroidia; order Chitinophagales; family Chitinophagaceae; genus Terrimonas_B. The sequence goes on from JAEZRB010000295.1 coordinate 9,174, forward strand.
TGAAACTCATAATCAATGATAATCTGAGCAGATAAGCGGTGCCGCTCGAAATTATATCTTGATGATTTATCGAGTTCAGTAGGTACGGAAAGCCTGTTTATAATAATATTATTATCCTGAATTTTCCCTAATATAATGCCGCCCTTTTCATTGTCATTCGATTTCCTCTGCTTGTGGAAATCAAGAATGGCAACAACTTCATCTGTAAAATAAAAATGTTTCCCCTGTAATGTTAATTCCATTTTATAAATCATTTATCGTTACAGTATTTTCCTTTATCTGCTTTCCAAAGTCAGATAGATTTATGTTCATATCCTTTACCAGTTGGTCCGATCCTTTCCATGATATATACAAATTCCTGGCACTCTTTTTTTCTATTAAGGAATAAATTTCTGGAATTAGCGCTGATAAAAAAAGTATTATACTCTTCATCCCGTAAGGCACATATGTAGATTGACAACCCGCTTCTTTAAATGTAAACTCTCTTAGGGGATCTTTATATTCGGCTTCTGAAATAATATTGTACTTAAAGAAACCATTTGGAAATAACTCTTTGAATGAAATATTGTGTCCCGGTTGGAGAAATATACAATGTGCCCCTATCAGAAAAGGCTCTACCCAAAGAATAAAAAGGGAGTTGCAAATTTTTCGTTCTTTAAGGGCATTCGAAAGATATTCCTCAATAGTGGTTTTCCCAATTGCTACAAATAAGTAATCACATTCGTTTATAGCTTCGGGGTCATTTAATACCACTTTTACTATGGATTTGCGGATCGCTGTAATGTTAATCAGTGGATTTTTATCTTCCAGAAATGTTTTGATTGCGTTTACTTTATACTGGGGTATGGCATCCACACCAAGCAAGTGCCTCGGTGTATTCTCCAGTGTCAGGATATCCGGGTCCACCAGCAAAAGTTTCTCCACTCCTAAAGGCAATAGATAGGAAAGCAGGTTTGAACCAATGCTTCCAAGACCTGCAACCCCGATTTTGAGCTTTGGATCAGGGCTTACTTTACCCTCAGACCTTTCGAGTAATCTTTCACTGGTAAATTGGTCAAATTTAATTCTGTCAACGGGGTCATTTTTTTGGAAACTGTTCATCACATTTATAGGGGAAAGAGATGTTGGCCGAAATCCATTTCTATTCGTATTAAGGCGATGTATTCTCCACCCCAAGTATATTTTCTTATTCCGTTGTATTGTTGAGAACAAAACCAGTTTGGGATACGAATTTGCATTTATGAAGGTGCTAAAACGAGATATTAAATCAGGGAAATGGTTTTCTATGATATCAATAACCGATTTATTAGTAGCATTGAATGGCGGCAGTAAAGTATCCAATGGCCCCAGATAAAAAGCTTCCAATTCATCAAAGGAAAAATTCCTTCCATTTAAGTATTTCCTCAATTGCAGAAATTCAGCAGATTCATGGTGAATAATTATTGAATACCCGGCGTAAGATTGTGAAAGATGAAGAAACTTTATAGTATTTGCTGGCGGCAGAAAGTCATGTTCAATAATGCTCATTCCACAATGCACCTCGTCATTCTTTCCATACTTTTCTTCCCAATAAGCAATGAACTCTTCTCCAAAATCTGCAAAATTCTTTTTAGCCAATCCGTCTTCCACAATTGCCATCGCTTTATCCAGCATTATTTTAACAATTGCGCCTGGCTGATCGGGGTCGAGGCTTACAAATTCATCATCAAGGATGCAGATGTAGCCCTTTGTATCAACATGGGGAATATACTGTATCCATCCGTTGTCAGAAGGTGCAAGATAAATTTTGGGCAGTACCAATGGAAAGTCGTCAGGCAGGCAAATATGGACAGTAATTTCTCTTGCCGTTTTTTCAGGTAAAAAAAATTCAGTCTTTACATTCCAAACTTCACTGAAATTAGAAAGAGAAAGTTCTCTCTGTTGCGAAAGAGTAAGAACAAAAAGTGAATTTGTTTTGCTTAAATACTCAAAAGCAGTTTTCCTTGCCTGTACAAAGTCCAATTCCATTAAGCACTTTTTGCATTTCCGGTGACAATTGCAGGGCTGTTAAAACTACTGTAAGATTCATCAGTATCTAATGCAGCAATACAGGAGAACCTGTTCCCGAAAACCGTCTGCCATTTAGCACAAGCTCTTTTTTGGTTTTGCTCATTAATTGCCTGCTTAGCCGTTTCTTTAAAATCTGAAAGGCAGTTCAGGAAATGAACTTTCTCTTCAAATCCTTCCAGCAAATCCTCACCTATTGGTGTCGTGGGCCTTTTACATACAAATTCTTTTTGCAAGGCGGTGTGAATATTAACAAGTGTTTCCTTTAAGGAAATATCATCTCTCGAATCTTTCTTGTAATGCTCTCCGGCCAGAATTGTAAGGATAAGCCCGCAAGGCATTTTTTCCTGGCCTTTATAATCACACCAGGCTTTGAGATAGCGTACAATCCTTCTTAATTGTGCGTCCTGTTTTCTGACCTGATCCTGCCAGGCATCAAACTGTGCAGAGAAGAGCTTTGTTTCATACAAATATTCAGAACGGAAGTTGGATTGGACTCTTTCCTCAAACCATTTAACAAATTCAATTGGATCACTTAATATCCAGGATTTTTTTAAATGAGCAAGGTCAGGGCTCTTCTTATTGCCGGCATAATAGATTGGTAAATCAACATGAAATCCCTTTGTAAGTTTATCTGTTTTATTCTCGAACAAAAAAGTATAGCCTTCTTGGTACAATGCCCTTACACAAGTGTCTTTATCTATTACTTTTCTAACGGAGTGATTATTCTCCGAAATACAATTAACAATAAAATCATGAAATACTTTGGTAGCAGGTCTTTGTGTTCTTGCAAGAGAACCTATAAAATAGATTCCATCATCAAGATCATAGTCTTCAGAGATAGGATTAATAATGGTATCCATGATGAATGATCCCTGTGTCTGATATTCTATATCATGAACACTGGGTAGTTGCTCCTTAACTTTATTGAACCCATTGGAAACTCTTTGTCTCAAATCATTTCTCGCCATTAACAAAGCGTGTCTTCTTGCATCTGTTAATCGAATGATTTGGTTAAAAGAACTAAAGAGGAAGTGACAGTCTGCCATATTAATTTAGTTTTGATATTTTTTTGTTTTTGAAAAACTCTGCTATTTCTGATTTCTTTTCATAAATATCAGCAGTATCATTGCCTTTGCCGTTAATAAGCTGTAATGCTTTTGGTGTGGCTACATCTAATTGGATGTGATCTTCCTGCTCACGGGCAATTTCAGCAGAAGGAATCCGGAAGTATTGAATCGGTATATTCTGCAACTGACAAATATGTTGCATAAAATAATCCGCAAAATAACTTTGCCCGGTCATTGATGTTTCAAACAAATCCTTTTTCCAGTTAACGAAAGAGCGTTCTCTTTTTAATCCGGTAGGCTTTCCACCTGTTATAGATAAGCTGCTGACTGAAAGCATCCGTATGCTATCAAAATCTTTACCTGCACCAACGAAAAAACGGAATGCTTCAATAAGACCTAATAATGTGGGATTATTAGCCCAAACACCACCATCAATAAATTGTTTATTATCGTAGTACGGTATTTCTGCAAGCGGGAAGAAAGTTGGAGCTGCTGATGTGGCCAATGCTACGTCTACATAATATGCTTTGTCATCCCGGCTAAGTTCACCAAAGTCCTTTTTAAAAACCCATGGCCTTGCTTCAGTTATGGTGTAGCTGGGAATACACAGGTAGTTTTGACTTTCGCCAATCTTCCGCTCACCAAATACTTTTTCCAGTGCAGCCCGAAGAGGAGCATCTGAGAATTTACCGCCTCGGAAAATCTGTTTGACATCACCTCTTGTAATATTTGCTTTAAGAAAAAAACTCAACAACTTATTTTTTGGGTACTCTGGAAAAATGACAGGGCCTTCTTTTTCATAAAACGAACAAATTTCAGACATTGGAATTTTCAAGGAAGCCGCTAATGCTATCAGCCCGCCAGTGGAAGTACCACACAGCAAATCAAAATAATCAGAAATACTGCAGTTGAATTTTTGTTCAAATCTTGCCAAAATTCTTGCAGAGTAAAGCCCTTTAATTCCTCCGCCGTCAATGGAGAGAACTTTAAATTCTTTCTTGGGTATATTTTCTATCATGATTATTTGATAATTAAGTTTTAGGAATCGTTGCTATTACTATTCCCTGAATATGAAAATTTCTGGTCAGTATAATAGGCTGATGTTTTTTGTTCATTGAGTTAGGCTTCAAAGTAACATATTCACCGCTTCGATGAAACTCTTTGACGGTTGCTTCATCGTCTATTAATGCCACAACAATTTGCCCGTTATGAGCTGTCAACTGTTGTTTCACCAGCATCAGATCGCCTTCATTTATACCTGCATTATTCATGGAATCGCCTTTGGCTTTTAAGAGAAAATACTTGTGTCCCGGTTTGGCTATCGTAACAGACACCGGTATCCAAGCATCAATATTTTCATTTGCTAATATTGGCGTGCCGCATGTTGCTGTTCCTACAAGAGGAACCGGAACTGTAATAGCGGTATTTTCTTCTTTAAGATCTTTTACTAGCCGTAAACTTCCATCTTCTTTCTTTTGCAAAAATCCTTCCTTGACGAGTTCATCCATTAAAAGCATTGCTGACCGGGGTGATTTATAATTCATAGAAGCCATTAACTCCCTTACAGAAGGAACCCGGCTTTGATGCATTACTCCGGTTCTGATAAATCTTAATGCTTCTCTTGCTTTAGAACTTAAGTTTTTTTCTCCCATGATACAAAGTGTATAATACTGTATAATACAAATGTATTTATTTTTATGATTATAAGTTAGGTGTTTTGCTTAACTGACATAAATGATTGAATACAAATGAAATAGCATTCGTCTATGAGTGATAATAGCTGTCGAAGTCTACAGTTTATGGGATTTTTGGGGGTCTTAATTGTAAATTTGAATGACAAACTTGAAGGAGATGGAAACTGAAATATCAGAAATGGAATGCATCCCGGTTGGAAGCTTTGAGGAACAGCTTAATATCATGCAAAAAATGGGCGAGATGCAACGCACTCACAATACCCTGGCAAAAGATATAGAAGTGCTTATTGAAATCACAAAGGAAAATACTACCAATACTGAACGTATAAAACCGCTGATCAGAGCCTGTATCAAAGAGCTGTTTAGTTTAGTGGAAGGAGATCTTTACCTGATCAACCAGTTTCTACCATATGAAGGGTATGATGATAAAGACAATCTGAACCGGAAATTCAAGAAAACTTATCGGCATCATGCTAAGTCTTTCAAGAAAGAGAAAATTAAGCAAGATTATCAGAGTACATCTTACGGCAGGCTTTACCGGTTGAAGCTAAAGCGGGATGACATCGTTCATCCAAAAGGCAGGCAAGGAATTGATGTAACATTACAGGATTTGGATGAAGTAATTGCTGTTTACCAGGAATACAGGCATTATATTATTCAGTTAATGACCAATATTGGTTTTAGCACCCAACTTCCGATTGATTGGTTATTGAGAAAATAATTGTTGAAAGAAAGCATCCACATATACCTGTCTGATTTTTTCCTGTTCTAACCGCAGATCATTGGTTCTTAGAAAGTCAAAAAGCTCCGATTCTTCCTGAGTCAATGTGCTTAATTTTTCGGAATTTATTTTTTCGCCGGCAACAACTCCTTCTCCTTTGAAAAGTTCAAAGGCTTCTTTGTTCATCATTGCAGATTTCGTTTGGGGAAAATAACTACGCATTTGATGAAGCATGAGAAAGCCGTGGGCATCCAGATCACCCCAGTAAAATATATTTTTCTCGTGGAGCCATTTAATGTTTTGTAAAAAACTTATCATAAACCCACCACCACTCCAGATTGCAAATGTTGATGGTAGGGCAGGTAATGCCAGAAAATTCATCTTATTCTCTGTTACAATAATATTACTGGCCTGGATAATTAAAGCTTCAAAATCACCAAGAGGGATTCTAATATCTGACAAACCACCGATCATTAACTGTTTATCCAGTATTCTCATTCTGATGGTAGGTTCATCGTATCTTAAATGATATCTTTTGCTTATGGTTTTCTGTGAAGCATCTTTAATGTCATTTGGAATAAGAAAATCAAAAAGTGATCTCAAAATGGCTTCATTTTGCTCAATAAACTTTGTGTGCAAATCAACCGGTAGTTGCCTGATGAATAATTCAGGTCTCGGATTGGCTAAAAAGTATTTGCAAACAGTGATTAAACCGGGCCATTTCACGTCATTATCAATTATAGCCTGTGGATTATTTAACATCCACTCTGTTAGTTGTGGTATTTCATCCTGAATTACTTTGCAGCTACGCAAAAACGAATTCCATTCCTTTTTCCTTCCAATAAAAGCAATATAATCCTCTGATGAATCAAAAGTAATTGACTGTGGAAGCGAATGGGTGCCTGTTCTTCTAAAGCGAACATCTTCTTTATTGACAGTATAACCAATACCTGCTTTTTCTTTTGAGTGTTTATATAACTCATCAAGTTGTGTTTGCAGTTCAGAGAGCTTTTCCCTAACAGCGTATGATCTTATTTTCCCAATACGATCAATAGTCCTGGGAAAGAATGTTTCGCCTTTTAGATGGCTTTGTAAAAACGGTTTCCACCATTTTAACGCCTGTTCTTTTATTTCAGCCGGACTTATCATGTTAAGTTGTTTCCGGTTTTATTGTTGGCTGAAATATTGCGCTTCTCTTTGCCTTTTCTTCCTTGTACTGCTGAACGGTCAGATTGCTGATTTGAGAATTATTGCCGTCTCTGTTACTGATAAAATGAAATGCATTGACATGGTTTTCTATTATATGTATCTTTTGTAGTGGGGTCACGATCAGCAGCTGCAAATTAAGTTTTCTAAAAAGCTCAAGTCCATAACGGGTACTTTCATCACTTCCTCTTCCGAAGGCCTCATCAATTACGACGAAGCGAAAGCTTCTGCTTTTATCCTCCCCGAATTGCAACCCAAACTGATAAGCAAGTGCAGAAGCCAGGATGGTATACGCTAATTTTTCCTTCTGACCGCCACTCTTACCGCCGGAACCTTCGTAGAATTCTTTTTCACTGTCATCTGAAGCATAGCGTTCGCTTGCATTAAATTCAAACCAGTTTCTAACATCCGTAACCGTACTCGTCCATTCCCGGTCAACATTTTCCATGCTTGCGAACCGATCCAGTATTTTTTTTACCTGCTCGTATTTAGCTTCGTTGTACAAGCCACTTTCATCACCTAAAGTATTAATATAACAGAGGCGGAGATCCTCTTTGAATTGCCGGATGTCTTTATTTACGCTTGCATCAATCAGGATAGTGATATAAGTCCCCTTTGCCGAGTCGTAAACTATCTCATGCAAGTGCTGGTTGATGTAAATAATTTTTTGTCTGATATCTTTTTCATGCTTTTCCAGTTGCGTATCAAATACTGCTATACTGTTTATCACGTTACGATTCAGTTCCTCTTTGAACCGATCCTCATGTTTTTTTAAATCCTCATTTGCAAGCTGTTCAAATTTCACAATGTATTCAGCCCTTGCGTCCACATCTTCGCTAAACTCACTGTATTCAGCTTTAGAATGATCCTTTATATCCCGCATTTTCCTGGTAATGTTCGTAGCCAGTCTGGTCAGTGTACTCCGTAACTTTTTTAACTCGCCGTTTTCTCCTTCAAACTGTTTTTTAAACTGATCCTGAAACGTATCGACAGTATTTAGTTTAAATGTCTTTTCACCAATTTTTTCCTCGATGATAGGATAGTATTGTTGCTTCCTTCGTTCATCGGTTAGATTTACTAATGATTTAGAAGTGTCATGCTGAGCGTAAAAAGATTTAAGTGTTGTTTGCAACCCGCCAATATCCCGGTCTTTTTGGGATTCTCTTTCTTTTAATTCTTTTAAGTTGTCTTCTACTTCCTGCAAGCTCTTCTTAAGAGTATTCAAAAGATCATTATTATCCAACAAGTCATTTTGTTCTTTTTCCAGGTCAAAGATCTTTCTAACCTCTGCCTGCCAGTTGATGACAGAATAATCTTTCAGCTCAATTATTTTCCCAACCGCAGTTTTAATTGTATTGTTGGCGACTTCATCTTTCTCAATTTTTGATTTTTCATTTTTTATCGCCGTGATGGCAGCTTCGATCTCTATTACATTTTCCTGTAAAGCTTTTATCTTTTCAATATTTGTCCAGCCTAATACAAAATTCCTTTTATCACTGATGCTCCAACGATCATCTTTAGTATGCCTGATCTTTCCGCTTTTAATTAAGCCCTGTTTGGTAATAGCGTAAGGAATTTGTTGCAACTCTTCGACTTCAACACAGGCAAAATCGCCAAAACTCCGGTGGAGATAACTTTCAAGCCATGTGTCAAAAACTGTATCGGGTTTGGTTTCAATTTTGTTGATAACGCTATCCTCTGATAACTGTTTTGTATGGCTATCTCTTTTATTAATATCTGCTTCCAGGTAGGTCAGCTTTCTTCCCCGTCCATCTGTACTTCTGAGTGTTTTACCGTTGACATAACGGCTAACACTCCTGTAGTGAGTTGAAGGAACCAGCAAACTGATGCCAAAATCATGTAATAGTTTCTCAATGGCGCCTTCCCACTCGGTTTCTTCATCATGAACTTTCAGTAATTCACCCGCAAACGGCAGTTCTTCTTCCTCAATTCGCAAATCCATACAGATTTGATTTCTGATCTCAATCAGCCATGCCGGTATCTGGCTCTTCCTTGACTGTAAAGAATCTAATTCTGCCTGCTCTTCCAGCAACTCATTTTCTTTTTCACGAATTTCTATAACAACTTTGTCCCGCTGATCTCTTAGTTCACTTTCTTTCGTTTCACAACCAGCGAATATAATTTGTCCCAGTTGGAGATTGTTGCTAAAATCATTCTCATTGTCAGCACTATTTAATCCACTTCTTTTAGCTAGCAAATCATAGTTGTCCCATTCTTTTTTCCTGGATTCCTTTTCAACCGAACGCTTCTTTATTTCATCGGCTATCTGCTCTAATCTCTTGCCTCCATTATTATCTATATCTTGCTTCAATCCAAATCTTTTATTATCCAGAAGCCCGGCTTCATCCTGTATTGCCTTTAATGTAAGCTTCGCTATTTCGAGATCGTTTTCGGCATCGAGAATCGCCTTTTCGATAAGACTTACCTTTTTCTCAGCAAACCAAGCCGGAATAACAGTAAGCATCTCTTCAGTTTTTTCAATTTCAGTGTTTACTTCTCCATACTGAACTGCAAACTCAACAAGAGGTCTCAGATGGTTGTATTGTTCCCTCGCATGCACAACGGCAGCATGAGCTTTATTTAATTCATCAAATCTTTTTAATAAAACTCCGATTTGTTCTTTTACGTCCGTCTTTTCAAGCATTTGTTCCCTGACAAAATCAGTTAAACTGCTTACTGATTTCATGGAAACCGTTTGGTAAAACAGATCTATGGCTTTATCACTTGTCATTCCAAACCGGTGCCTGAAATATTCGCTGTACTTGCTAAAGTTATCGTCAAAGCGGGTTACACCGTCCAAATTCCGTAACCGCTTTTTCAGGTCGCTGATTTCACTAAAGTTGCTTAAATGTTCTTTTATTGAAAGTGGTACACTGCTTCCAATGAGCAGCTTTTCTACCTTGTTATCCTTCACCCAGAACACCTGTGCCAGGCAAACATGTTCGTGGTATCCCTCATTAAAAAAGTTAGCAACAATTACAGAATGCGTATTGTCATCCGGGCGCAGGAATATTTTTTTTGCAGTTTTTGTTACTTCCTCCTTTTCCTTTTTATACTCACCTCTTACATAGGTCAATAAGTTCCTTTCTTTATTCTCTGCTCCAGCCGCTTTATTGAATGTGATTTTATGTGACGGAACCAGTAATGTAGTCAGCGCATCGACCAGCGTGGATTTGCCTGAGCCAATATCACCGGTTAACAGAGAATTGAAGCCTTGCGGCTCAATTTTCCAAATCTTCTGATTAAAGGTGCCCCAATTCAGTACTTCAAGGTATTGAAGCCTGAACCCGGCATTAGAGATAATAATATCAAAATCTGTTTCAGTCATTATTCAGCAATTTTCTTTCAGCAGCATAGCTTTCCAACCTGTGTAGTGCGCTGTCAATTTCATCAGCATTTATAAAGCCCTTAATGATACGGTGTATTTCATAATTATCGGTATTGTCTTCGAGTTTTCGCAAAAAACCAATATCAATTACTTTATTAATAGTCGTTACTATCTTATCCTGCTGCTTTGCTTCGTCGGGTGCTGAGGGCATGAGCAATAAAACCCTGTTTATTATTTCCTGTTGAGCAATGATCGCCCGTACCGTACCACCTTGTGCATCATTTTCCAAAAGATATTTTCTAAGCACCAGGCAAAGGAGTGATACATGAAAGTCCAGTTGCCTTTTTTCAGCAAGACGGGGAATATCCACTTCCTCTTCAAATTCTACCTGTCTTAAAAAAGCATATCCTTCACTTTTATCCATGAATAATTCAAGCCCTATAGTAGAAAAATATTTCTTAACATCAGCTTCGTAATCGATCAGGTTAGCCCATGCCGCTTTCTGATGGTCATAAACAACACCTTTCAACAGGGTAATCAATGAAAGTGAATACTCTTTAATCATATCTTATCGGTTAAAAACTATAATGGGTACTTCTATCTTAAACTGTTTATCTGTTTCTGTATTCTCCACTACCAATTCCTGTTTTCTGTCATAATCGATCAGGTGTTTATTTTCTCTCGACGCTATTTGCATATATCCCAATACTTCTGCAATTCCTTTCACAGGTTTATAATGCATGAATACTTCTTCAAGGGATACATGCGGTTTGTTTTTAAGTAATGTCCTGATATTTGCTTTTAGTAATTCTATATCTATAAAGAATTGCTCATACAAGGCATCTGTTTCAGCATCCGATTCCCCTTCTTTGATCTCTGTATCCTGGAATATTATCTTCACCGGAGGCCGGAAAAGCGGACGTTCCATTATAAACATTGGTTTGAACAAACCATCCACTTTGAGCAAAGAAAATCCAGGATCTATTGTATTTTTTAATTCCAGGAGTAACGATTCAATCCTGTCTATACTATTAAGAATTCGCTTACTTTCCAGCAAACTTTTCTGCTCTACAAATTTTCTTAATTGTTCAAGCAATCCATCATTTGTCCTGTTTACTTTATCGCCTGCTTCTACGAGATTAGTTTTTAGTCGGTCGATTGTTGAATCGCTTTTAATTTTTTGAATGGCTGGTAGTTCGTTGATTCTGGTTATGAGTAATTCTAATTCTTCCTGCATGTTGCGGCTCATCAAAAACTCCCAGAATGCTTTAAAGCTTTTTCCCTGATCCGTACTCCACAAAAAATCCTGCTTAGTGAATATATCGTCGAGCAGCTTTCCTTTGGTCAGGCTGCTTTTAATAATGGCCTGTCGGGTGTCTTTATCCAACTCCCTGAAATTTTGTTCTACTTGTCTGAAATCTGCCAGCAATCGTTTAGCGGTTTCTTCCGCAAGCAGGTAGTCTTCCCGCAACCTGGTGTCATCCGTTCTTTCATAAATGCCCTTTTTGGCATCTTCGATTTCTTTGTCCAGTTTCTTCCTATCTTCCTCCAGCTTCTTAACCCTTTCATAAGGCGAAGCCGTTTTATTGACCAGTTGTTTTAAGATGGAGAACAGTTGTAGCAAGCGGCTATGTGTACCCACAAACTGTTGCTTGTTTAAGTCCTCTAGCCATTTTAGAGCATTTTCTGTTGCAGGTGTTAATTCATATACGGGTTCATCACCCACATCATAGTACCTTCTGAGGTAACCTTGTTTTGCCCAGTGTTGCAGGTAATCAAGAGGTTCATTTTTATAGTCATTTATTCCCTGTTGTTCCAATGAATAAATAAAATCACTTAACAGGTTTCTCAGATCTTGCTGATTGTAGAATATCTTGTCCTGCTGTTTAAAAGCTAAATGAAAGAAGCTTATAATTAATGGAAAATGTTCCGCTCTCAGGATCTGAAGCGTCTTATCATTCTTGTAAAGGGAATATGATTTTGCAAAATCCATGGACAATGGCTTGATTGGCCTCGTAAAATAGTAAATAAGGATTGGAAAATCAATATATTAGGGGCTTCCCTTTGCTTATTCTGTATTTTTTTGCCACTATTTGCTGGCCAGGGGGACAAAAAGGCGGGCATCACTACAACTCATCAATCTCTTCCCTCGCCATCTTCAACCGGTACACTTCCTGTTCGATCAATGCCCGTATGTCCAGTTTCACCTGGAAATAATTATCCGTTACTTGCTGCGGGGTAACATCGGAAACTTTAGGAATTGGTTTAAACCCCTTGGTTTCTTCGTTCAGTTTTTGGGTGTCGTTCTGTATTTCGCAATGAAACATTTTCAGCTTTATCTTTTCATGCGGATCATCCGCTACCATTCCGACAAATTCACCAGAAGAAAGCGACGAAATTTTTGAAGCTGGTATTGCATAATCCAATTGCGATGATTTACTGATGGAAGTGTCTGTACGATTGATGGATAAACTTTCCCTGTCCTGCATGATCTTGCCAAAGCGTTCCGATAAGAATTTAGCTGTATCACCCATTACCTGACCGCTGAGAATATTGCCGGTGATGTTTACTATCACGTCTGCCTGTTCTTTACCGTAGTCTTTTCTGAGCTGGCTAAAATCCTGCATGGCTAAGGTAGTCGCTACCCGGTTACTTCGTGCCGTTGCGATCAGTGAATCCATATGATTAAAAAAGATCGTTGGAAATTCATCGAATACTAGACTTGAAGGAAGCTGGCCTTTCTTGTTTACGATCCTAACCAGTCTCGAAATATAGAGCGACAAAACAGCCCCGTATATCTGCTGTTTTTCCGGGTTGTTTCCCATGCAGACCATCTTCGGTTCTTCCGGGTTATTGATGTCTAATTTAAAATCTTTACCGGCCAGCACCCAATAGAGTTGTGGCGAAGCCAACCTGGACAAAACAATTTTGGCTGATGCGACCTGTCCCTCCAACTGCTCCATTGCATCGTTCTGGTAAGCCGTAATGAAAGGGTTCATCAATACCTGTATCTCCGGCTCGGTATTCAGCACCGGAAATAATTCATCGTAATCAGCCTGTATCATTTCAATGACGTGCGGCAATGTACAATACCTCCCGTTATCGTATTTGCGTAAATACCAGATTACAGCCGTAACAAAATTGATCGGTGACTCTACAAAGAAATCGCCCTGCTTCTTGATCCACTCACGGTTCAATCCTAATAAAATCGTCCTGGCTGATTCAGTAGCATCTGTAATGTCATGCATGGAATGAGGATCTAGTGGATTGCAGCGGTGCGAAGTGGAAAGGTCATCAAAGTTGATGATGTAAAAGGATGGCTTCACTTTATACCTGTTCTGGTTTCTCAATAACCAGTTATATGCAATCTTGCTGAGGTCATCGTATTTGAAGTCGTAGATGAACATACAAAAACCCTTTTCAATATGTTGTTTGATCACATGCTGAATAACAAACCATGACTTACCTGCACCGGGGCCTCCCGTTACCAAGAATCCACGGAACGGGTTGATGATGTTGATCCAGCTATTGCGAACCTTTCCTTTCAGGTTGTAACAGGCAGGCAGATTGATGGAATATTCATTGTTGATTTTTCGTTCTTCCTGCGGGAAGGTTTCATTCAAGTGGTTGAACACATCTTTTCGCAGCCTTGTTTTGATCAGGCGGCTTAACAGGTTGCCACCGGACAGGATCAGTAAATATCCCATCGCTGTTACCGCCATGTAAACTAATGTAACTGTTTGGACAGATTCATTCCACTTCAACAATAAAGGGCTGAGAAAATAAATCAGCAACCCTGTTACGAGGTGAAGCCATATTGTTTTAGGATGTAGCTTGTCGCTTTTCTTTCCCTTTGCACCCAATAAAGATATAGACAGTAATCCCAATGCGATCAATCTGGAAATAACCACTTCGTCAAATAAGCCGGTACGCATAATGTTTTTGAGTAACCGGTCTGTGATCGTACTTGTCAACTGCCACTGGTCAAAAGCGCCGTAACAATAAAAGTAAAAATGCAGCAACAAAATAAAGATGCTCGCAAAGCGGGTCATGTCCAGTATCTTTCTTAACCCCATTTCATTCTCTCCTGTACCTGACATAGTATGCTGTTTTAAATTTTATAAACCGAGCGACCGTCTTTTTCTTTTTCGTTTCTTCCGTATCAACTGGAATGGTATAAAGTCCGATTGATTTTTTGCAGCTATCATATCATCCAATACCGGTGTATTGATAACCGATGCGTTTCGCTCTTTTTGCATGTGGATTTGTTTTTCCTGCATTTCAGTGTTGACACTTGCCGATCCAGCCGCTTGCCGTTCGGGTTGTTCGGGTTCTTCCTTCGTTGTCGTTTTCACCGCCTGCATACTGCTCTGCAGGTGGCCTGCGGTATAGGCTTTGCCCAGGTCGCTTCCATTGAAAACAACCTTACTGGCATTGTCCACGAATGTGATCCCATATATCCTCCCTTCCTCGTTCTGGCGCAGAACAGTGTAAATGTTCTTCTGTTCAAGCAACTTTTTAAATTCTGTCATGCTGGATGGTTGTTGCGCCAGGACTTCATCGAGCTTTGCCTTCACCGATTTTTTTAACGGCTGTTTCTGCGCTTCATTTTGCTCAAACAGTTTTTCCAGTTTGGCGAGTGTCGGCTGACTGTTGATGGAACTGGCTTTGATAGGTACACCTTTCTTGTTACCATCTTCATCCAGTACCCGGTACACCAATCCCTTGTGTTTGTAAATCCGTCCTTCTTCCTTTCCCCGGTCAGCTACGACGTTATATTGTTTCAGGATAGCGTTGAACTCAGGCAGTGATGAAAACTTATACTTATTCAGCACGGCATTGACCACATTGGTAATGCTTCTTTTCGTTTCCGTTTTTCCATATACCACTTTCTCCGCATTGACCGGCTTTACTGTTTGCTGATTTGATCGCTTCTGATCTTCCGCCCGGACCAGCTTGTAAGCCTGCTCGATTTCTTTCCGGGCTTTCTCCGACTGATTGCGCCCGATATTGTGTGTGTTGATGCGGCTGCCATCATTCCGGATTGTCGTTACTACTACATGGATATGCGGATGGCCGGCATCCTCGTGTTTGTAAACTAAGTAAGGCTGATCCCCGAAACCGATCTTATCCATGTAATCCGCAGCGATCTTTAGCAGCTTGTCATTGGAGAATTTTTCAGAAGGGTCGAAGTTGAGTGATACATGCAATGTTTTCGTCTGCGCCCTTTCGTTCAGTTCGTTCCGTCTTTCAAACCCTTCCAGCTTGTCGTAAAAATTCATAGCACCGGCATCTTTCAGGAAGTTGCCTGCGTGTAGGCACTCTGCCTTACCCTGGCTTACTTTGTTTTCGTTATAATTCAATGCTGATTCCATTCTTTTGGGGAAAGTTATTTTTGCAACCATTGCTCATACAGTTTATTCACCTTCTCATTAATCTCTTCCACCTTTGTCACTACTGACTGGTGCAACCCCTGGTAAAACTTTAACCAGGTGCGAAACTCCGGGATCTTGTCCAGTATGTGCAGTTTGTGTACCGTCTGGTTAAAATTGTTGCCAATGGCGTTGAGTTCTTTTTTAAGCTGTACCATCTCGGTTAAAAAATCATCGGCTGTCTGGTTGCGATACTTTACGATCACCGGCTTTTTCAAAGCCACTTTACGGACATAATTGCTGACACTTCTTTCCGTGCTTTGCTGCTGCAATTTTCTAAGCAGCTTTAATTCCGAATCGCTGATTCGGAATTTGAAGAAAATATCTCGCACTTCACTTTCCTGTTTTTTCATACGCACTGTTTCAAATCTACCACATAATTTATCCGACTCTTTCCCCGAAGCAAGTTCCGCAGCGAAGGGCAAGATGCTCAAACGTGGCCACGTTTGTACATCTTGCCGTGTGCAATTCCCGGCACACTGACCCGATCTTGAAAAAGTAATTGTTCCGGACTCCGCAATTCATACTACACTTTCAAAAAGAAGATGGACATAAAATTAAACCAGTATGAGTTTGCGACAAATACATGGGTAAATTCTGCCCATGTCAATGTGCTGTCTGTTTGAATAAAACAAGGGCTGTTTTTCTTAGATGAAAAGGGATGGTGGCGGTTGGGTGGGATGAATAAAAAAGGGGCTATAAAACCCCTTCATCAGCATAGCTGTAATACCCTTCTTTGCACACAATCAGGTGATCGAGAACCCGAATGTCTAAAAACCTCCCGGCTTCAGCAATCTTAGCAGTTAGTTCATCGTCTGCCCGGCTGGGTTTGAGGTTCGCCGAAGGGTGATTGTGACATAACGTGAGAGCTACTGCATTTCCTTTTAAAGCGGCAGCAAAAATCAATCGTATATCTGTCACCGTGCCGGTGATGCCACCTGTTGAAACCTCATAGATACCCAACACCCTGTTTCCCCGGTTTAACAGTAATACTTTGAATTGCTCCACGAACTCAATTTTGTTATCATCCCAGGTTTCCATCAGCACCTTATAAGCATCTTTTGAGCAGGTGATTTTTGGCCTTTCAGATGCCTTTACTTTTGACTTGTAAATCAGTTCAACTTCAGCTACTCTTGTCCATTCCGGGAATTGCATGGTCATCTGTTCCATAATCTTTGTTTTAAATGTTTTGAAATGAATTATGGAACCCTGCCCGGTTTCAGGCAATCAAGGCAAGGAAGCAACGGAATAAATAGTATCTTTTACCCTGCTGGAAAGCCTTTGTTTATGCCGGAATTTCATTGCCGCTTCAGCAGCCTGAAACCGAACTTTGTGGAAGAATGAATGAATTAATAAAACAACCGTTTTATGAGAGATTACAAAGACACAATTAGGGAACTAAAAGAAAATGGTATCACACCACTCTTTGGAGATTTTTATGAGTATGAAGATTTTCCGCTGGAGAAAGAATTTAGCGAATTTTACAAGTATTGCCAGGAATATCTTGATCGGGATGATCTGGGCTTTAAAATCGCTCCCGCCAGGCTTTTCTATAATACCAATACAGGAGAAAATGCAGCCGCCTATCTTAAAAATAAATACTCGCTGGTGGAGATATTTAAAGGGACAATTTTTGAGCTGAATACTTTCTATATGGGTAAGAAGGTCTTATTTCAAAATGAACCACTTTTGAAATACGAAAAGGTAATTCAACGAGGCGGTATTGAAGCAGCGTATTTTCTTTTCCAATATGCCAGCTTGTTTTTCCATTACCATGAAGTTGGTCATTTAATTCAACGAAGTATCGGGTCAACTGATCATACTGAATTTGCAGACGAAAAATGTATTGGTGACAAAGTAGTAGAAAAACATATCCGGGAACATGATGCAGATTGGTTTGCGTCAAATCAGTTAGCTTTCCACATAAAGGATTTTGCAGAGCGATGCCATCCAAAAAACGAGAAGGACTTTGAAGGTCTATTGTCAGACACTACGGCAATGGCTTTAGCGGCTGTTTATACTCATTTCATAAAGTGGGCAAAAGGGTATTCAAAAATTTATTATCAGGAAACTTGCCATCCGCATCCATCTGTAAGACTTAGCTATATCATCATTTACCTGTTGGAAGCATTAACTGCCAACATCCCTTTTAAGCTCGATCAAAGTTCTATTTTAAAACAGGCAATTAAAATCAGCGAAGTGTTGATGATGGAACCTGAAAATAACATAATCGAAAAAAGCAGTTTGGAGCTTTTTGAAGAATTAAAGGCGGTAGAAGATTATATTAATAAAATCAGAATTGATGCTGAACCCTATCCTTATTTATCCAGAAAAGTTTTAATCAAATAATCATTCTTAATAGAACCCAAGCTGCCGCCCCCTTTTAAAACCTCTATCATACTATAGGGCGGCAGCTTTCCGGCCTTTAAAAATCAAAGGCAGCCGCAGCCGCCTTTGATAGTTTCCGTTTTACTTATTCTTTAACCAGTTCAGCTTCTTTTGAAGTTCCTGAATTTTTACTTTCTGTTTCTCTTTGCGTTCCTCCCGTTTCTGCTTTTGCGCTTCCTCAATATCCTTTACTGGAATACCCGCCTCCGTTGCCATTCGGTATAAAAAATACCCGGCTTCCTGATTGGGGTATTTACTGTCGGATTTGCAGCAAACCGCCATCCGTATCAGGTAGGCAGACTCGCAGTTGGAAAGACCAGCTAATCTTTCAAATAAATCCTTATCGGTTTTGATTGCCTTCTTTCCTTTACCAGCCATTAGCGTTTTGGTTACTTCCTGTTTGCTATGGTAGTCCAGTGACTGGTAAATAATCAGTTTTGCGCCAGTCTGGTCGGCTTTGGTTAGTTTGGTATTGTTCTCCGCTTGTTTGGCAAACTCTGAAAAGCTGCTATGAACGGTCAACTGTACTTTTTCCGTGTCCAGTTCTTCGGCTCTTTTCTCCCGTTGCTTGATACGGTCTATTTCAGCCTGTAATAAATCCGGGGTTGCGTTCCCGGCTTTGATGGCTTCCTGCACTTCTTTGGCGGTTACGGTCTGTCCTCCGCTGCGGGATGGCTTTGGTCTTTCCATGCTGAAATAGACAGGTGCAAATTCCTTATTTCCGAGGAAGATACCTACCGCATAATGGCCACTTTTAACGTGCAGGGTATAGGCTTCCAGTTCGCTGTAATACCTTTCCATTGCGGCGTTAAATTCGTCCTCGTCCGGCTCTCCGGTATCATAGTCTGTATAATCTTCTTTATCCGGCAAGGCAGGTTTTTCGATAACGGTTATTTCATGCACATTATGGCGGGGCAATGCTGCTGCACCGGGTACAAGGGCTATTGTTTTTTCCGCCATGTCGGTAAGCTGGTTATTGAATAATAAGGCTACGGGTTGATAAGTGTCTATCGCACCCGCCAATGCTGCGATAAAATGAACGCTGCATTTGTTGTTATAGCATTCCTTATTGGAACAAACGGACTGCTTCGCCATATCGGGAAACAAGATTTTCAATGTAGCTGAATTGGAAGGGCAAACATTGCAAGCCCCGGCTTCCGGTACCAAGTTCTTATCCTTTGTATTGAACGGCGCATTTTTAAGGTCATACCGGTAGCGGTTCAGGTAATAGTCCAGGTTATACAGTTCAAAGTCCTTTTGCTTTTTCCACTTGCTGCAATGCTCATTAAAAAACTCTATTTGCGATTCAGCCGAAAGGCTGGCAATCTGTAAAGCCTCCTGCAAGCTGATTACATTGGCCAAAAGCATTTCCTGAAAGGATTCAATCAGGGATAACAGTTTCAAACGGGAGTACACAAACTGTTTTGATTTGCCTAACCGGGCGGCGATTTCTTCAATGTTCTTTCCGGCTCGCTGCATCTGTCCAATGCCTTGCGCTTCGTGCATAGGATGGGGGTTTTCCCGTTGCAGGTTTTCGGAAAGTTGTATTTCAATTACCTGCTCATCGGTAAGCGTTACGATTGCTGCGGGTACTGTTTGCAGTCCGGCAATTCTTGCGGCTCTCAATCTCCTTTCACCTGCCACCAGTTCATATTTTTTGTTGCCAGCAATGCGAACAGTTAGCGGTGAAATAATACCATGCTGTTTGAGTTCTTCCGCAAAGTTTTGCAGGGCTTCTTCTGAAAAGTATTTGCGGTAATTGAGTGGGCTAAAATCAATATCATCCGTATGGATTTGCCCGTACTCCGCATCCCGCAATAAAACGATGTTGGCCAATGGCGCTTTGTCCTTTCGCTGTCTGGTCAACGATGTTTGTTTATGTTTTACTGTTGTTGTCATATTAAAAATGCGCTCCTTGGTATCCGGCTGCGCCCCCGGTTTGGTACATTACTTTATATGATTTGTCCAGATTTCCTTAGAATCTGCATAGACTTCAATCGTGGCCTGATTGCCGTTTTCTGCAAGTGTTAGCTTTTCTTCTGTATCGTACAGGGTTTCCGATTCGATAAAGCCGAGTTTGTCGTCTATGACTTCATCCTGTCCATCTTCTTTTATGAGGTCTGCAATGCCCTGCATATCCGATTGCTCAGAAAAATGCAGCCTGTTCCAAACCGTAACTTTTACATCTATGTAATTTTTCATTGAATGCTGTTTAAAAACGAAATAAAAGGCAGCCCCGAAAGGCTGCCGGTTAGTATCAGTTTACAATGCCTGTTAATTCACCCTGAAAAAAATCAGCGCACAGGTTAAAAGCCTTCTGTGTCCGCATTTGTGCAGTGCCGCCATATAACAGGGATTTCAGTTTGCTTTCATCGTCTTTGTAGTTGCGTACATTCTGAAAGTACCCGGTAACGGCATTGTAAGCCCCGAACAACGTGCCTTTGGTGGTTTCTGTCTGTTGGGTCGGGCTGGACATGGCGTATTCAAAAACCGTATGGCACATATTATTAAAGCAGGTGCTGAGTTCATCCCACTCACCTTTTTGGATATTGTCCAATACTTCTTTGTTCGGCACCATTGCCAACTGGATCAGCCTTTGCAGTTCCGGGTCGGTCACTCTTACCTTTGTCCAGTTATTAAAGATGCTTTCCAGTTGAACGGATAACTGATTTGAAATACCCATTACTTTATGGGCTTGCTTCAGTCTTTCTTTGGCATTGGCCGTATGACGGATTTTCACGGCGTTACTGTGTTTCCTCATGGCTGCGTTAAGCGTATTTGCGCAAACTATCCTGACCGGGGTAAAAGCGGCTGTAATGCTACCATATCCATCATGAGAGGTAGTCAGAAACAAATACTGTTCTATTAAATCCTCCCGGCCTACTTTGATATAGCCCGGTAGTTTTGCAGTAATAAAAATCCGTTCCCCTTTACCCAATGCCCCGGCGGTTTCGTACTGGATGCCATCACCCCCGACAATCGCATCAAAAAAGCTGAACGCATCCCTGTTTTGTACGATCTCGTAATCTTTACCAACTACTCCCAAAACCTGCTCTGTATCGGTTCGCATGGTAGCGAAGTAGCCCGGCACTTCGATTTCAGGAATGATTATATCCGTGTCCGGCTGGCCGTTGTGGTTCTCATTGTCAAATGTGAACAGCTTACGTTTCTCCACTGTAAAATCCAGTCCTGCGTGTTTGATGGCTTCGCTGCTGGTCGGATAGTCCTGTATGACTTGGCCTAAGCCATGCCACGACTTTTCCTTTACGGAAAAAAAACTGTGCTGTCCTGTCTGTTCGTTGAAATTGATGTTATGCGCCATAATTGATTACCCAGCTTTAATTTCTATCCCGCAGGCGGTACTGCTGCGGTTTAATGAATGATTGATTTTTCAGAATGGTAAATCGTCAATGGGTTCGGTAATTGCTGCCGCAGCCGGTACGGTTTCCTTTACGGCTGTGTTAGTAGCTGCATTGGATTTCCCGTGCAGTTTGATACTGTTTACATGAAAATTCAAACTGGCTTTGGCTTCGCCTTCGGCGTTTGTCCATGCGTTCACACTGATACGCCCATAGACTTCTACCAATGTGCCTTTGGTTAAATAGGGGGCGATACCGGGATTCATCCAGTACGAGCAATTAAAGAAGGTCGCCACCTTTACGGCCACTTCGCTGCCTTTGGGTTTGTAACTGTCGTTTACGGCTACCGAAAAATTGACTACCTGCCTCCCGTCCTTGATGGTGCTGCATTTCGCATCCGCTGTGATTCTTCCTGTGAGTTCCATAACTTTTTAAGTTTTAATGATGAAAAAAAATGTTTTGTAAAAGAAAAAATGGAAAAAAAGAAAGCTGAGTGAAAAGGCGGCTGCATTGGAAGCAAAAAGGAAACGGAATAAAAAGTATCTGAAAGAATTGGCGAAAACGTTTCTTTATGCCGTAGTCTTTTTGCACGTTGAAACATCAGACATGCAGCCGCATAACTTCGCTTTCGCCTTTGCCCCATTTTCTTACAAAACACTTCCTAAAAAAATCAATCTTGCAGCATCGCTGATGCCCAATGAACGGAACGATAAAAGGAGCGTCGCAACGGAAGATGCCCAATGAACTGGGCGATGGCAACACAACAAGCATTCATGCTATCACAAAAAAGGCGGGTGAGAAAGAATCATGCTCAATGTGATAATCAGGACAATCTCATGTATGAACGGAGAGACAAAATGTTTATCAACTGCATTGTTTAAAAATGTTGCGAATAAAATTTAAAGAGGCAGTGCATTTACGATATAACGCAATTCAAAAGCACAACCCAAGATGTACTCTTCGTTGTTGTTTTACTTAACAATACACTTGTACTTTTTGCATACATTGTGAATCAAACTGAACAACTTATTTACAGCGAAAGTATTATCGAAGTGCAGAAAAATAGAGTGCTTCAACTGTCCATCATCACCAATGCTATCCTTTTCAAAATGTTTCGGGTGAAGAATCAATGAAGTTTATCAATGCTCCTGTTTTGGTCTTTGGAGTGTCTCTCTTTGCAGTGTCCTGGTATTTGATTCCCGTCCCGCTGTTAAATCATCATTGACAATGTGGGTAAGCGGGACGGGATTGAAATACCGCAATAACCTTGAAGGCATTGTATCCGAAGTATGAGGATAGTATGCCGGGTATCTGAAATGATAAATTCAGGTGGCATTTTTCCAGCCCTGCTTTTCGGACCGTTTGCCGAACATGACAAATCGGATGTCCGTGTCACGGGGTATCCTGGCAAAAAAGGTAGGTGCGCTCCGGTCGTAGCGTTTGTTCTGCTCCTGAAGCCACAACTTAAACGCTGAGCGGGATTTCAATCTACAGCAATCCTGAAAGGTGGCAAGTTCGGACTGGCTGAGTATGATCTCATCGCTAAAGACTGTTCGAAACTTCCAGTCATAACCTTTCCATTGGATGTAGTTTTCCGCCACCTGTTTTCGTAACAGTAGTTGCGGATCCTGCCGGGCAGCCGCCGGTTTAATCTCCATGAGAAAAGCTTCGCCCGTTTCCTTATGCCGGATTAAAAAGTCGGGCGTATAATGGCTGCATCGCCCCGTGATATAATCAGTCGGAGCCAGCGTTTTCCGGTCATAGTGAATGGTGATGCGGGCACGGATAAACTCGTATTCATCCTGAATGGAAATGGCATACCTTAATTCTGTCAGGGAATCAAAGGAACAACCCCAATGGATGATCTTATAAGATTTACTGTAAGCGAATTTATTTTTTCGGGATGTCATACAATCTGCTTTACTATTCATTAAATTGGTTAACGGTCGAGGTTCATGAGGCTATACGCTTTTATCTGTGTGATATAGCGGATATGGCCTTGCTTATCCGGGTAAGTCCGATACTGAATGGAGCCCTCCACCATAATCTTGCTTCCTTTGACAAAGCTGCGACCAGCATATTCCGCCGTACTATCCCAGGCCACTACGTCGTGCCAGACGGTGAGCCAGTTTGTATCACCTTGTTCCCCTTTAACCGGTTGGTGTGTGGCTACACGGATGTTCACCCTTTTGTTTCCTTTGTTAGTTGTTGTAGCGGACAGATCGCTGCCGACATAGCCAATTAACTGTACCCGATTTGTTTTCATCTTGTGGTTGTTTCGTGAGTAATTGCGTTGACCCGGCGAATGTATAACGGCTTGCAAGCGAATGAGAAATACTACACGAGTGCTACGTGTATGCTACCCGGGTAGTACCCGGATAAATTTGTACATTTAAGTATGAAAGAACCGATCGGATATTGTTTGCAATGCAAAGGCCCTATTTACATAGGGAGAAGCATCAAGAAGTTCTGTAACCCGGAGTGCAAGGACAAGTATAACAATGCGATCAAGATCAAGGAACAGCAGGAGATAAAAAAAGTGGATACGGCACTGTGGAGAAACCGGCGTGTTTTAAAGAAGCTCTATAACCCCAAAAAATCAGACCGGCTGGTTACACGGGAAGAACTGATACAGGCCGGTTTCGAGTTCGGTTTTCATACTCATTTTGTCATCACCGGCGCGAGAGGGTTAGAACTTACTTTCTGTTATGATTACGGCTACCGGGAAGTAATCAACGGCAAGTATCAGCTCTATCCTTCCTTTGCCAAAGTGCAGGTGAAGGACGGTCGTATTTACGAAATCACCTAACTATGCATCCATAGAAATTATGCAGAATTTCCTGCGACGTTTATTTGTCCGGAAGCAACTGGGGTTGGAAAAGTAAAAGAAAATTCTCACCTTTAATATTGCCACCAAACCTTCAATCTTATGTCTCTTCTTAATAATGCCAGGACATATCCCATTCCTGCGCCAACCAGATGTCATCCCAACATATATTTGAGAAGATTATTATTGAATGGATCGGCCTAAATATTCATCAATTCCATTTAATCAATGTTCGATCTTATCAACCCATATCTAGCTCAGGCGGGTCTACATAACCCGACTCTTGATCTATTAAATCAGGATGCTGCCTTATACAATGCTCTGCTGTTTCAGCCTGGAGAAGGAATAGATTGGGGAAATGATTATGTAAGAATTGCTAACCATGCAAGAGCCATGGAAAAATTCAGATCGTTTTTTAATATGGCATCTGAAAAAAATGTGGAGTTAGCTGTTACACCGGAGTATTCTTGCTCTTGGGACGTTATGTGCGGGCTTATTGCGGATGATGTTCTTCCCGCAGAACATAAATTATGGATCATAGGTTGCGAATCTATCAAGGCAACCGACCTGCAAAATTTGATCAATGCCCATAATGATATAGTCTGGGTAACCGAACACGAGAAAATTGCAGCCAATATTCAGAATAATCATTTTTTTAATCCGGTTTGTTACATTTTTAAAACTAGAGGCCTGATAAATGACGAACTCAAAACAGTAATTGTTATCCAGTTTAAAACGCAACCACTTGGTGGTGCTGCCCTGGAATGGGAACGAGATAATTTTATTGCCGGGGAACGACTTTATATACTTCAAAACAGGGCTAATTCTTCCCGACTGGTGACATTGATTTGCTCTGATATACTTAATCCAGCTATTCATATTGATCAATTGCCTGATTATGTCAATATGCCTTATTTGATTGTTCATATTCAGCTTAACCAAGCGCCCAATCATGTTACCTTCTGCAGGTATCGGGGTGATAGCTATGGCATGGGACGTGAGAATAAGGAATTTATATGTCTCAACTGGAGCAGGAATATAAGCTTGGGTAACATAAACCGGTGGAACACTTACGGAGGGTCAGCTCTCTACCTAAAAAATGAAGAAGAAAAGCATTTGAATACCACGGATGACAGGATGAATAATAATCACAAGCTGGGTCTCTATTATACCAGATGGACCAGCCGTTATGCTAACATCTTTTTTTTCAATTTTGATGAACATGTTTTTTTGTTTCGAACAACGAAACCATCTCAACAATCTGTTGCTCCTCCACTAAGAAAAAGAACGGGTCCGGAAATGATGGCAGTATATTGCTGGGAAAATGGTACTTGGGATTCAAAGAACAATATCAATAGTGGTTTCGATTCCGTCTGTGCAGCACTTCATGCAGTGGGTAATTATAATTACCTGCTTGGGTTATATAATGACAGCCCTTTAAACGCTGAAAGGCTGATTTGCTTATCAGTCGGAAAAGCAGCTAATGAGGAATGGTACTCACCCAAATCAAATTTTTTCTTCATCGTTAAAGATGATGAAATTGCCCAGCGATTGACCTTTGCCCAAAACCCATGTGCAGAGGCTCAAGCCAGAAGAAAACAATATTTGCTGAACTATGGGACGCTCGAATATGCCATCATCATTCACCCTCACAATCTTCCCGACAGTATCAGTGACCTGCGGGGTAATTGCCGTGTTGGCTACCGTGATGGACAATTCGTCAACGAGTATCGCCTGAATTTATACCCTCAAGGTCAAGCAGGCGTTCCGGCCACGGGAATCTATTTAGGAAATAATACCCAGGGGGATGCCGAAGATACGCTTTCACGAATGATTGCCTTATTCAACGAGAACCAGTTTGGAAAAAGAGTTGTGGTATGGTATTATGATCATAACGGCAATCTGCAAACAGTGTATCAGGGGAATAAGCCACGCATTACTGATGATACAACAAAGTCAACTCGGTCAATCAGAAAAATCATACGATAATGCTTATACAGGAAACCAAGAAAATATTAGAGAAGCATTTGGGCAGGCAGTCTGTACATTTCGTGGATGAGCGAAATGGCATTTTCAGGTGTACCAAAGATTTTGAACAGCACCCTTATCAGGTACTCTATGTTGACTGTAGTAATGTATGGTCTGACTCCAATTTTGGAGCGAGACAATTGGAAGACTATCAAGGAAAAACTTTATTGAAAGATTATTACAGTGATCCAGGGGCTTTACAGTGGAATTATTATTATGCCTTTATTTCGAAAAGCGAAGAGATACATAGTAAGGAAGAAAAGAAAAAGGCAATTGAATCGGACGAATTATATACCCGAAAATTAGTACTTTCTCCAAAAGAACTGGATGAGTGGCTATCAAGGATAGAGGATTTAAGTAAGCCTTCGCAAAGTATGGTAGAAAAAGACCTTGGTTCCATCTGGATACAGCAACTGCAAAAAAATAAACTGGATGCAGTTTTTCTGGACACCTCGGTTGCCGCCGGCATAAAGCACTATATGGAAGGGAAACCTGTTGTGCTGACCTCCAAAAACGGAAAGGAAGACGGGAAGAAACATTCTCATTATGACAGCGTTTCTTTTATTGAATATCTTAAACTTGATGCTTACCGCCCCCATCCGGAAATAAGGGAATTTAACTTTGGCCGCGTGAACCTGATAAAAGGTGTAAACGGAGCCGGCAAAACCTCACTTTTAGAATCCATCGAATTGTTATTATGCGGTAAATCATTTAGAAATCCGGATGAAGAAGTTTCAGGTTATAATTTGCAGGCAAGGCTAAAGGGAAGTAAGGAGATGCTAACATTTACTCCTGAAAACCTGAAGGTTTATAAACACAGGGATAAAATATGGTATAATAATGCTGAACAGAGGTTTAACCGGCTACACATAAGCTTCAATAAATATAATTTCTATAACTCTGATGCCGCTTTCCTTTTATCAAATAATCCTGACAAGGCAGACGTAAAAAAAGCATTTGAAGATATTGCCCTTGGTGAGGATATAAACAGAATTGAAAGCCGTTTGCTAAGTTTCAAAGAAAGCTTTGCGCGGGAATACCGTCTGTATTCAAAATCCTTTAAGGATGCTGAAACAGAAAGAAAGAAGGAGGAAAAATTACTAAAAGATATTTCCAGAAAAGACCAGGACCCTGAACGATTTCTACAGGAATTGGTAAAAGAAGCGAAAGCGAGCAAGTGGATTGCTGCTGACCATTTAGCCGGCGATAAATTCATCCCCGGGCTAGAGAAAGATTTGACTGTAGCAAAAACGTACATCCAGACAATACTTTCAGGTATTAAGTGGAGTGACGCCGATACATCGTCAAGTATTGAAGAACTAATAAGTACCTATAAAAAGGCAGTAACAGCATTGAACGGAATCAGTAAAGAAGTGGCGGTTCTAGAAAAATTGCAAAGCCAAAATGATAATAAGATAGAAAAAATCAACGAAGTAAACGATTTAATGAAAGAACTTTCCCCCTATTACAGAAATAAGCAGATAGCACAACTGCCAGGACTTTCTGTCAAAATTCAGCTTTTAAAAAGTGAACTGGTAACATTAAGGCGGGCAAAAAAAATTTACACTGAAATAGATAAAGAAGACTTTAACGATCTGCCCGCTACTACTAAGCTAAATGAACTATTGACTGCACTGAAAAACCAGGTAAAGAAAAAAGAAGGATTAATTCGGAAACTGGCTGAACAGCAAAAGAAATTGACGTCAGGGTTTAATCAATTGGAAAAAGTCATCGCCGAAATAAAAGGTAAGGGAAAAGAATATCTTCACCTGAACCCTGATGCCGATGAATGCCCGCTTTGTCATTCATCATTTGAGCATACTCAGCTTGTTAGGCTTATCGAAAGAAGCAAGAAGAATATTGCTTCTTCCCGGGTTTTGGATGATTTGCAGGTTTCCTTACGCAGCGAGAAAAAGACACTCGACGAACTGAATCTAAAAATTGAAAACCTGGATAAACTCCTGCAACTTTCGACTATGCTTTTTGGGCAGAATGAATCAGGTAAAGCCATTTCAGTAATCTGGAAAAACATTGCTAAGTTGATAGGTGATATCCAGTATAAAGAGGAAGAAAATAAAAAACTTACAGAACTGGCCGACTATTTTAACAAGACGGGTCTTGATGAAAACAGCTTCTCCGATTTGTCAGATGAATTAACATCGCATGGATTTAAAGTGAAAGATGCAGAAGATTTCGGGAAAAAAGAGCTGAAAGTAAAAAATGACCTTTCTGAGTTGAAGAAAAAGGCAGGAGACATTAATGACTCGCATAAAAAACTTGAGATTAAGCGGGCATACCTAGCTTCTGCTTCAGGCCTTCTCAAAAAGAATTTAACTGACTTGCCAGAAAGGTTTCGAAAATTACAAAGTGCAGCTGAAACTATTTTGTTGTTGAAGAAGCTAATTGAGTTCAAAGACACGGAAAGACTTTCTTCCCTTTCAATAAAAATTGAGAAAATTCAGCAGGTCTTGTTGCAATATAAAGAGGTTAGGAAGCAAAAGCAAGGATATGATTTGCGTTTGAAATCCACCAATGAGCGAATTAAAGAAATGAATCAAAAGGAGAAAGCGAATAAAGCTCTTGCAGATCTCGCCCAAAAGGCATATAC
>JAEZRB010000303.1 GCA_023412975.1 Bacteroidota bacterium
TCATATACACCGGGCTTATCAAATTTTACGGTGGTTTTATTGATAGCGCCATATACAGCCATCATATTGATGTTTTTCTCTGAAATATTGAACCCGTGGACAACATCTTTTGAGGTGAGATAGAAATCGACCTCGCTACCGACCGGGATATATATTTCCGAAGGCTGAAACTGCCACATGGATGCTACTGAAAAAACCTGGTAGGTTTTCTCATCCAGTTTATTGACCTTGGGTTCGGTGTAGGCCTTGTCATAAGGCAGGCACTCGGGCACATCAGTTTTGTATTTTCCTTTAGCATAGAGCAGGGAAAAAACAAAAAGGCTTATCAAAGCCAGTGTGATGCCAACAACCTTTTTCTCTGATTTATCGATTGTCATAACAAATGTTTTAAACTCTGTCGATCATTAATAAATAGATACCGAAGAAGAAAGCAAGCGTGAGGAGGATAAGAAGAACAAAAAATGCCATCGCTCCTTTTGGCACAAATTTTTTTTCGTTGGGCGATTCCATATAAGTGGTTTTAGATTCGGTGCCAAAAGTATATAGCGCCACCCGGGCCCGGAATGTGATTGGTAAGACAATACCATGATTTTTGTCAGGTAAAATCCTGAGGGCGATCATTAACCTATCACATGGCCTAAAAAACAACCCCTCCTTCGCTAAAACTTCGGCGGGCAGGCAGGCCTCTCCCCAACCCCTCTCCTAAGGAGAGGGGCAAGTGTCCTATACTTTATCGTTGCCTATAGATAGATCAAGTATCCAATATCTAGTATCAAGAAAACCAATCTCGTTCCTTATACAAATCCGGCTCCCGACTAACGACTCCAGACTCCCGACTGCTCCAGCCAGGCCTCTTCCCCAACCCCTCTCCTAAGGAGAGGGGTTAGTGTCCTATACTTTATCGTTGCATATAGATAGATCAAGTATCCAACATCCAGTATCCAGTATCCAATATCTAGTATCAAGAAAACCAATCTCGTTCCTTATACAAATCCGGCTCCCGACTATCGCCCCGATAGCTATCGGGGTCTGACTCCTGACTGCTCCAGCATCCTCCCCCGCATGACGAAAATCCTCCCTCCCCTTAAGTTGGATCAGCTTTCTCCAACTTTCAAAAATTCAATTTTGTGTTATGGATAGTGTGACGATAAAACCCCTGTTGGTGCGGAAGTATAATAAGCCTGTTCCGCGATACACCAGCTACCCGACCGTGCCGTTCTGGAAAACCGATCTGCCGGCCGATACATGGAAACATCGATTCGTTGAGGAATTCAATAGAAGTAATGCCTCTGATGGCATTAGCATCTATGTACACCTGCCGTTTTGCGAATCATTGTGCACATATTGTGGTTGTAATAAAAAAATAACCCAAAACCATTCTGTAGAGGAAGAGTACCTGGCTGCTATCGAAAAAGAGTGGAAACTTTATCGCAGACTGATGACGCAAACCCCAATCATCCGGGAGATTCACCTGGGTGGCGGCACGCCTACTTTTTTTTCTCCAAGGAACCTGCGGAAGCTTATACAAATGTTTCTCACGACTGCTATCATACATCCTGTGCATGAATTCAGTATTGAGGGGCATCCAAACAATACCACGCGACTTCACCTGACGACACTTTATGCTCTCGGCTTCCGGCGGATCAGCTACGGTGTTCAGGACCTCGATCCCACGGTACAACGTCTGATCAACCGCATTCAACCTGTAGAAAATGTACAACGCGCCGTGGAAGATGCGCGGGCTGTCGGCTTTAGCTCCGTAAACTTTGACCTTATATACGGCCTGCCAAAGCAAACCCTGCAAAGCATGGAAAATACGATCGAGCAGGTAATCACGTTAAATCCGGACCGCATTGCGTTTTATAGTTATGCCCATGTGCCATGGACCAGTCGCGGGCAAAGATTGTTTGATGAAAACGATCTGCCAGGTGCAGAAGAAAAGCTCGCGCTTTACCTGAAGGGCAAAGAAATGCTGATGGAACATGGGTATACAGATATCGGTATGGACCATTTTGCTTTACCGCACGATAGTCTGTATATCGCAAGGCAAAACGGAAACCTTAATCGTAATTTCATGGGTTATACCACTCAGCCGGGCGGGCTATTGATTGGACTTGGTGTTTCGGCGATCAGTGACCTTGGCAATGCATTCGCACAAAATGAAAAAAGCCTGCATGAATATTATGAAGCGGTTGACGCGCAGCGTTTCCCTGTCAAAAAAGGACATTTTCTTGACGACGAGGACTTGGGCTTTAGAAAATATATAAAAGATATTTCCTGCAAAGGATATACGGTTTTCAATAGCAAGCATCTGCCCTTACTTGAGCAATACAGTTTCCCATTACTCAGGCAGTTTGCTGCAGATGACCTGATAACCTTTGACACACAACACCTCGAATTAAAAGCCGACGGCTATTTCTTTATCCGAAATATCTGCAGCGCTTTTGATCTTTACCTGCATCGCAATGCTGACTTGCTGAAGGGAGAAGCGTTTAGTAAGGCTATTTGATAGGAATTGGGACCCGCTATCGGGTTAGGAATTGGGGATTGGGAATTGGGGCGGCCTCGAAATCAGAATTCACTACTGGCAACAAATATCTTAATTCCAAATTACTAATCATTGCTGTCCGGAATAAATTTTTAGGAAATTATCAAAGCTTTGACCTTCGCGTCATCTATGGCTGTTATTCTCACAGGGGCTTTTCTTATTTTCATAGCGCCTGTGTACTTGTTTTTCGCCGGTGGCCAAGGATGCCGGAACTCCGTTCAGGCCAGCAGAAACGGCACAGAGTTCCGTTTTACCAGTCAACCGTGCCTCTCGCTTAACCCTTAGCGTTAAGACGTTTTGATCAGTAATTTTCTTGTTTCCTTTTCTAAGGGCAGCATTTTCCCCGGACAGCAATGATTACTAATTACTAATTCCACTATTGATCACTTAAACCGCTCGTGAAACGCCCGCTCCAGGGCTTCGCGATGATTGGGGTGTGCGATGCTGATCAGGGCTTTTCCTCTTTGTTTTAAATTTTTTCCAAACAGGTTCACGATACCATACTCGGTCACGACCCAGTGCACATGTCCGCGTGTAGTAACGACGCCGGCGCCCTGCTTCAGAAAAGAGACGATGCGTGATTCGCCCTTTGAAGTCACCGAAGGAAGTGCAATGATTGGCTTACCGCCATCAGATAAAGAAGCGCCCCGGATAAAATCCATTTGTCCACCAATACCTGAATACTGGTAAGTGCCGATTGAGTCGGCGCATATCTGCCCGGTGAGATCGATCTCAATTGCGCTGTTGATCGCAGTAGCGCCCGGATTCTTCCTGATCACACTGGTATCATTCACATATGCGATATCCATGACCCGCATATGTGGGTTATCATCTACAAAATCGTAAAGCCGCCTGGTACCCACCATAAATCCTGTGACCGACATACCCGCATTGAGTTTTTTCATGCTGTTGTTGATCACTCCCTTTTCCAAAAGCGGGATGATACCATCCGAAAGCATCTCGGTATGAATGCCAAGATTCTTGTGACCCGTCAGGTTTTGTAATACCTGGTCGGGTATACTACCGATACCGATTTGCAGCGTAGCACCGTCCTCAATAATGGATGCTACGTTTTTCCCGATCTGCCTGGTGGCATCACTTATTTTTACGGAATAATCTACTTCGGGTAGTTCAGCTTCCTCCGCGACGAGATAATCGATCTCGCGAATATGAAGAAAACCATCACCATGGGTACGCGGCATCCTCGGATTTACCTGCGCTATGATGATCCTGGCTGTGTCTACAGCTGCCCGGGCAATATCGACCGAGGTCCCCAAAGAACAGTAACCATGGGGATCGGGTGGTGAAACCTGGATCAGTGCCACATCTATGGGAAGTATATTTCGCCGGAATAATAACGGTATCTCACTTAGAAATATGGGAACATAATCGCCATCATTGCTATTGGCTACCGAACGGGTATTTGCTGATACAAACAGCGAATTAAAGAAAAAGCTTTTCCGGTATTCGGGCCTGTCGAAATCGATCTTACCCATATTGGTGATACTTACCAGTTCCACATTACTCAGCTCAGCATAACGGTCCTGCAAGGCCTGCACCAAATGCACAGGAGTAGCCGCGCCGCCGTGTATGAATACCCGATCACCTGATTTTACACATTTTACTGCCTCGCTGGGAGAAACAAAATGCCGTTCGCTCATAATTTCATTTTTGATGATATGAGCTGCAAATCTAAAAATAAACTTAAGTAATGCGCGTGAAAGAAATCACCCCGATGCCTGCGTGTTATCAGGTTTGGAATCCGCCAGGGACGGCAGGTCAACCGAATAGGTAAGCAAAACCTTTACTGACCGGCTCGCAAAGGTCGATGATCCTTTTCTGGGAAAATACTTTTTCGATATGATCACGGCCAATTTTGTATTCGTGGTGTATAGGACAGGGATGCGTGGCCGAACATTTACTGAGCCCAAGTCCGCATTCCCTAAACACGTTACGGCCATCAATGGCGTCAATGATCGTGATAATGGGCTTACGTAATTGTTCTTTGGAAATATAAAATCCACCTGAAGGCCCTTTCATACTATTGATCACTCCTTCCCTGACCAGGTTTTGAAGCAGTTTGCCCACGGTATGTTCATTACCATTTATAGCCGCAGCCACCTCTTTTATTCCGGCATTGGTACCAGATTCATATTTTGAGGCCAGGTATATCACCGCCTTCACGGCTGTTTTACAAGTTAAGCTTAGCATATTTATCTGTTTAGAAAAATCTTTCCTTCCTTCGAAATTCTTTCCGGACTCCAATGAGGCTCAAATGTAAGCGATACTTCAACTTTATACCCAGGGAAAGCGTGTTCCAGTGCTTCTTTGGCTGATTCCAGTATCGAATTCCCCATAGGACAAAATTGTGTCGTCAAAGTCATCTGCAGGTAGATTTTTTTATCGCTGTCATCAAAATCTACCTGGTAAACCAGTCCGAGATCTACAATGTTCAATCCTATCTCCGGGTCATTTACCTGCCGAAGCCCTTCTAAGGCCCAACTACATTTCTCCGGGTTGTTTGTAATTACTTCCATCACGAAGCGGGTTTATGTGCAACCACCTTACAGACGTTAAAATTGTATAAAACGGCTGCACCCAACAACAGGATGGCTGCCGACTTTAATGCCAGTTCATTTGAAAATAAGATACCGCCAAGAAATAACAAAAATCCTATCAGATAGATCACTGCCATGACCGCAAAAATTTTTGCATTAAACAGGTCCTTGGGATCTGGTGTCTTTCCTAAGCCTGATCTGTGTAGGTAAACTTTATTCCAGGCTATAAATGGCAATGTCTTAAATGTCATGCCCAGGATGATGGCGGTCAGCCACCCAAAAAAGATGGTGAATCCATAGCTGAGGATAAGCCTGGCATTATTATCCCAGGCCCAGGAATAAAACAATATAGCCATCAGTACGATCAATGGTAAAGTGATCATTAAAACAGATAGTAAAGAAATTTTCATCGGCTTATCAATCTTCCTGCGTATCCGCTGTTGAAACGATCGTATAATATAAACGGCGAATAGGATCAGCCCCATTAGCACCAATAGCACGGGTAAAAGAAAAACGGGCGAGCGGAAGAAAATAAAACCGACGAAAAAGCCACCCAGTCCGGCATTGATGCAGGCATAGATCCACCAAAGCAATTTTGTGTTTTCATATTTTGAAATCATAAACATGGGTATCAGTCTCGACCCCACACCTATGATCAGCAACAGGAACCAGCCAACAATTCCCAGGTGAGCATGCAATGGCAAATAGTGTAAAGAATCCCTGGGTAGGAACAGGAATGAGAAATTATACACCAGCAACAAACCCAAAACGGTGGTCACCAATAACCAGCAGGCTGCCGTAAAAACAAACACTGATTGTACATTCTCATGCTTCGCCTTTGACATACTCATTGCCAGGTTGACCAGGTATAAAAGGATTGCCGCATTCACCAGGATGCCACCCCATCGTGCCGGCCAACCGATATCGAATACATAGAATGCATAGATCAACAGTGGTATGCCGATCGCTGCCAGCAAAAAACTCAGGAATGCGAGTGTGTCGCTAAAAAGTTTACGCTCGATCAACACAGGAACCAGCTGGTGACTGGCACCCAAAATGATCATCGTGCCCCAACCCAGGGCCATAATATGCGTGATGGCCAGGGTATGCGGATGAAAATAATGTTGTGCAAAAGCGGGGGTAGAAAATACGAGCAGTAGCGTTGCGACAAGAAAAGAAATGGCCGCATAGATATAAAAAGGAATTACAACCCTATGCGATGTATTAGCAACAGTTCCGGTGACATTGGCGCCATTCATATCAGTTTCGGAATATTAATAAATGTACTTCACCTTCGCCGACCTCCCTGCTGCGAAATCCAAATCCTCTCTCTTTAAGTTCAGGAAGCAGAAATACCGGTATCCTTTTATGATAAACATATAAGGCGGCATCTTCAGGCAGGCTTTCAAGAGCTTCCAGGATTGTCATCATGGGTTTGGGCATTGCCAGTTCACGTACATCTATTGTCTGAAGATTATATTCATAGCGCTGCAAAATATCCTTCCAGTCACCGGGTACTTCCTCCACTTTTTGTGCTATTGGCACTGACTTCACATCCCTGAGATAGAAATAAGTCTCTACCAGGTTATCATCAACAATGTCTACAAACGACTCGAATCCCCGCTTTTCAAGTAGCAGAATCAAAGGTTCGGGATAGAAGCTGTTGATGATCTTTAATACCTGGCCGGGTTTCAACCAATTCACCTTCTGCATGATCAAACCCAGTGGATCTTTGCCCGCAACTATCACAGGCCGTACATCCAACTCGGTCAACTGGTTTTTCTCAAGGTTCAGTAAAAATGCTGGCAAATCTTTTTTTACATGCAAACCGGCTTTTACGCGTTCATCAATTTCAAACCCCAGCGGACGGAGCTTGTTAAAAAAATCAGACACCTCGCAATTCCCGATCCTGGAAGCTGCGGCTATGCTTGTGCGTGCCGCAATAAGTTTACGCAGGAGCGGGTTACGCAGTTTCTCAAACTTTGGACTGATGCTGATGATCGCTTCCAGGGCATCAGCTTTTTCCCTGATGATACTGCCAATTTTTGTATTTGCATTAATAACCATGATTACTCAAAATAATCCCGATACATTTCCAGGCTTCGGTGAATCTCACCAAAAACCTTTCTTGCCTGGTCAACCTCCGTTGCGTTTTTTAGTTCGGCCACCGATTTCGCAAAAGGGTCCAGCCATTGATGCAGGGCATCATGATCTTTTCCTTTCATCCTGCATTCCCGGATCATTTTGTCGAGTCCTTCCTGCAGGGAAACACCCATAGCTTTGTATTCGGCCAGCTCATGGTCGGCAAACCGCGTGGACATATCATACAGCAATTTAACATTCTGTTGAGTCGAAGAGTCTGACTTCCATTTCTTTCCGTCGTTAAGCTCAATGGATAAAGCAGCGGCTGAATGACCATGACCTTGGGCCAGATCAGTTTTTCCCTTTTCACCACTCTGTTTGCATCCAGTCATAACGGCTATTGCAAGTCCTATCGTTATTAGCGTTCGCATCGTAGAGGTCTTTAACATTTTGATTTTTCGTTCAGCCAAAATATGTCATGCCAGCGGGCGTCGATTTCTTCACCTCTGGGATCGCCATGATCGGCTATTTGCTCCAGTTCGGTGGCTGATAAAGTCTGTTGCATAAATGGAAATAGCTCGCGTTCTTCGAAACGAATATGATCCTTCAACGCATCCGAAAACTGCAACAACAGATCAACATTTTCTTTATTTGTTCGCAGGCGGCCGATCAGCTCATAAATTGCTTTATGCTCTGCTTCCGCCTGTTGACGCAGGGTGCTGGATGACGGAAGCATTGGGAAAAGTTGTTCTTCCTCCTCCCTGAAGTGCCCGTCTAAATCTTCATCAAAAAAATAGAGCACATAATCGCTGATCCGCTCCGGCGAAATTTTCTTGTTAAGTCCCTGCCTGATCTTCCACACCAGTAACAAACCGAAATGATGATCTTTCGAAAATCCAACAAGGGATTCATGACGTTTCAGGGGTACGTGCTTATTCATGATTGATAATTTTTTTCAAGCTTCAGGGCTTTGGGGAATAGAATGTTGTTTTCCAGGTGAACATGGATATGCAGGTCGTCTTCAAACTCCTCAAGCATGCGATATAGGAGACTGTAGCTTGCGCAGGCATCATCGGGTATGCTGAAATTATCTGAGAGTTTTCTAATCTGCTCAAGATCTCTTCCTGCAGTTTCATGCTCTGACTTCATCATGGAGATGGGATTTTCTATGCTGCCGAAATGTGAGGGAGGCTTATTCTCGCCTTTATTAGCGGCCGCAACCAATTGTTTGATAAACGGAAATAAAACCTGCTCTTCTTTAACCAGGTGTTCCGATAGTTCAGCATTTACATTTTCCACCAGCTGGTGAATTGCCAATAACTCAGGATGCCTGGCACCATGTACACGGGCTACTTTGGCGGCATAGCCTCTTAACTCGGGCAATGTCTTTTTTACATAGCTGTGGTGTGTGTTGACGATATAATCTGATAGAAAATCAAGGCTCCATTCATCATACGGAACAGGCCGAGTTGCGGGCAGTTTATCAGCCTGTTGCAGTTCCTGTTCAATCTTTGTGACGTCCAATCCTTTTTCCGCGCAGGCCTGTTTCACTGTTTTCTTCCCACCACAACAAAAATCAAGTCCATATTTTTTAAATATTTGTGCTTTACGCAGATCTTTCGCCGCGATCTCGCCAAGTGACTCCTCTCCTTCACCACTAGCATGTTTACGAATGGCGACCTTCCACCAAACGGGTCCCTGCTCGAGGTATTCCCAGGTAAATACATTACCACGCTCCCCCAACAGCTGGTAATAGAGCGGTTTCGGATCGTGATCATTATGAATCGTCAGGCTTTCACCAGCCGCCAGTTCATCAAATCGTGTAAATATCGTGGGGTGCTTTTGTCTCGGTTCCAGGACAGTCACATCCAGAATGTTTTCTTCAGTTACAGTGTGCATGTTCAACATATTTTAAGATGATAAATTCAAAAACAAATTTACTAATAAAAGCATTGAAATACTTTTATTATGGATGAATTTTACACCAACTGACGAAAATCATATGATTTCAAACCAGTAGTTGATTCCGGTTATAAGGCACGTCAGTTTTCTTTTAGATTTTTGATCTTACAAAAACTCCGGTCATGGCAAAACACGAGATTGAAACACAATGGATGGGCAAAATGCAATTCAATGCCCTGGTGAATGGTCACACAATTGTCATGGATGCGCCACCCCGGGTAGGTGGTGAGGATAATGGACCCATTCCTAAACCATTTGTCCTAACGGCATTATCGGGCTGTACCGGTATGGATGTTGTTGCATTGCTACGTAAAGCGGGCCTGGCGCCTTTTGATTTTAGTTTAAAAGTAACTGGGGAATTAAGCAAACAGCAACCCCTGGAATATATAGCTATTCATATTGTTTATGATATAAAAGGCCGTCCTGAAGACCAGCAGGCAACACTACAGGCCATCACCGATTCGCAGGAAAAAATATGTGGTGTCAGCCACATGCTGAAGAAAGCGCTGCCGGTGACATGGGAGATCATCTATAACCAGCAGCGCATTTTCTCCAACCTGCCTGTGGAACCAACGGATAGCCTGGCCATCATTTCACAGCTTTAAATATTTGCTTAATTAATAACCCGAATTCACTGTATCAACTGGTACATGATATAGGTTCGATTCTTTTCCTTTACAGTATAAGCTACAATCGCAGTCTCATCGTCCAGGTTTCCAATAACGGGATATGAAGCTTCAAGGCTATCAGGTGTAATAATATGCTTCGCAATACTCATACCTTCCGCTGATCTTCTTTCAATGGCAATACCACGTGTAAATTTTCCCAGCATCTGCACAGGCTCATCCCAGGCCAGGAGCAATTCACCCGAAGCAAGTGCTGCCAGTTGTGGATGAGATCCCCTGTCGCTGACATGATCGTTCTGAAAAAAACTTTGACCATTGTCAACCGACCGTGTGTAGAAACAACCTTTTGGTCCCGCTCCTGTGTACCAGGCAAAATGAAGGCCGTACTGGTTCTCTGTCATAGCGGGACCGGTATGCGGACAACCATGAATCACCCAGTTATCGGCACTGATCAGCCGGGGCTCCGAGAAACTCTCGCCTTCATCCATCGACACACTATGCAGCATATCCCTGATACTATCTTTGATGATACCACGATACAATACATGCACACCTGCTTTGCTATCAACATACAGATCGGTACGACAGCAGGGACAGCAGGCTTCACTAATTTTTTTCTCCTTTTGAAACCCGCCTCTACCATCGGTACGTGCATAATAAATAGCTGAGCCCTCCAGCCGTGAGGATTTACGATTATCCAGCCAGATAATAGCGGCTTCGCCGGAAGGCAGTAATGCCACGTCATAATATCGCTGATCGAATCCATTCGAATCAGTAACTAATGGTTTAGCATCCGTCCAATTCAAACCACTGTCGAAAGACTGGCTGTAGTAAACCAAACCGGCATATTTGTTTGCAGCAGCAGGATTATGTACACCCCACAAAGCAATGATCTCACCTGATGGTTTGAATACGATCTTTGGCAGGTTCTCCGAATGAGGCTGCATATTCACACTTGCCGGAATAGTAAACGTCTCACCCTGATGCCCGGTATTTTTATCAATAATGGTATAACAAAATACCGCACTCGTATCGCTGGTGCCACGTGCCCAGCTTAAAACGATATTTCCGTCATTATCTTTTGTGAGATATGGACAGCTACCGTTCGTGGAGTCCACTCGTATGCCTGTTCCAGGCTTCGCGGGAATTGAGTTCTCTTTCCTAACACAGGAATAAAGAAGCACTGCGTTTGTTATTATTAATAATATGATCCTGATGTTCATTTTTGTTTCTTTAATAGATGACCAAAATCATAAGCAATACCCATATTGAAATGCCGGGGCTCTGCCGGTGTGTAACTATAGCCGAAATTGCTTTTCGAACTTGTGTAAGCATAGTATCGATCGGTCGCGTTCATCATATTTACCCATAACTCCAGGCTTTTGTACTTATAGGCTACGCGCAGGTTGAAAGCATCAAAACCCTCGTATTTCACCGTATTCAGTGGATCCATATAATAACTACCCAGCTTTTGCCATTCCAAACCAAGCCTGATCCCCCTGATAAATGCAGGCGTGTACCAGATCTCTGCATTGTGCATCCAATGTGGTGCGTTGTTCATCTCATTCTGATTGTAGGATACTCCTTTTTCGACAAATTCAATAAAACGGTGTTTGCTGAGGGCGCTGCTAAACCTGATGCTTACATCTTTTACCGGGCTGGCCTTCATACCCAGCTCGATGCCCATGTGTCTTGTCCTGCCCGTATTCATGTTGCGAGAGCTGCCATCATCCATTCGGACCGATATGATTTCATTGGTACCATCAAGCCGGTAAAGACTGATATCCGCACTCAATTTTCCTTTCACAATCTCTGCCCAACCGCCGGCTTCGTAATTATAAAATACAGACGGGGTCAGTTCGGGTACTTTTATACCCTTGTACATTTCTGTGATCTGTGGTGGCACAAATCCTTCACTATAGTTCGCGTACAGTCCCACACGGTTTGAAAAATTATAAGTGAAGCCTATCTTCGGGCTTAGTCTCTGAAAGACGTTGATGGTATCGGGCGAACCACTATAGGCGGACGGGGTAAGATAGTTGTCAAAGTCATAGCGAAACACATCATACCGAACAGAAGCAACCACTCTAAGTTTCTCAATAGGACTCGCTTCAAAATTCAGAAATCCCGCATAGTTGTTGATCCCGCTCTTATACTGCGTCAGTATGCTATCGGGCTCATGGTAACCGGTATACTTTCCTGACACAGTATCTTTCACAATACTGATATAACGCGCGGAATAGGTTGACGGGCTAATGTCAATGCTGGCGCCTCCGATAAGTGTTGCGTTTTTCCATTTAAGATTTTGTCTTTGCTGAAAGATCAGCGCATAGCTTTTAAAGCCTGCCTCATTGATCTCCCCATGAGCCAGCGCTTTATTACCGGTCCAGTTACCATTTTGCATTCGGCGATAATCGTCCTTTATCGCATAGGCCGGATTTTGTCCAATGGTATTGTCGCGGTAGATAAGTGTGACAGTCGACTTACTATGCTCATGCCAGCTGTGATTGAATACTGTTTTGGCACGAAGCGATTGTACATTTCGATACGTAAACGTCTGCCGGCTTGAAAAAGACTTGTTCGCAAATCCGCTGCTGTCAATACTTCCCCACATGTCGCTATCGTAATCCAGGTAACTAAAACTACCCGTAAGAGACGTTTTCTTGTTTATTTCGTAGTCAATTCTCCCGGTAAGAGTCGCTTTTTTGAAATCAGTATAGTCAATGAAGCCGTTATTTTTGCTGGCATAGTAACCGTTCAGTCCAAAACCCCATTTTCCTTTTTTGAATCCGGTCTGCAGATCGGCTCTTTTGTAGCCGATATTATTACCCTGCAGCGAAAGTTTGGCTACCGGGATGTCTGAAGGTGCAAAGGTGATAAAATTGACAACACCCCCAATTGCTTCGCTACCGAACAGCGCTGAGGAAGGCCCTTTGATCACCTCTATATTTTTAACCGCCGCCATATTCAGTTCGAGCAAAGCATTGTGATTGAACAGGCCGGTTGTACGGATCGGCACCCCATCTTCGAGGTATAGAAAAAGGCTTTTGGTAGTCATGGGCTGCCGGATGCTCATGCTATGTTGCTCGTTGCCGAGATTGACCATATAAACACCGCTCACCTTATTGAGTACCTGGTCAATACTGACGGGCCTGGCATCCTGTATCATTTTTGAAGAAATCGAACTGATAGCAACTGGTGCTAATGACCGCCTTACTCCTTCGCGGTTTGCTGTGACCACAACCTCCTGCAGCGAATAGCCCTCCTGCTGAAGGCTGATCACTGTCATGGGCTGCGACCACTGTATAGTAGTTGGCTGGTAACCTACTGAGGTAACATTAAACCGGTTGCAGCAATTCTCTTTTGGCCTTAGTTCAAACTCACCCGCTGCATCGGTGGCACAACCGCAATCGCAGCCAGTGGAACAATGAATGGAAGCTCCGGCAATAGGCTGCTTTGTTGTGGCATCAATAATCTTTCCTTTAAATATTTGCTGACCTAATGCAGCGATGGGAGCAAGGATCATAAAGATCATTGCAGATATTATATATATACGAGACATAGGGGTAATATTTTACATGGGATGCATACCTGCTACACATTTTATGTGTGTAACAACAATATTTATCCATTAATAGTGAATAAAGTAAAAGTCGTTCTGGCTTAGAACGATGGGGGATGGAAAACGGTCAGGGACCTGTCGATGGGCTGACCGCTGCGGAAGATGGTAGTCCAGGAAGTTTGTGAATCAAAAACCGGCAACTCAAGAAGGTCGGAGAAAGATGCCGTGGTAAGAAAATTTGCATTGATCTCAATCTTCAATGCCGCGGGCGCCTGCTTTTCTTTCTCTGACTCCTGCTTCATCTTTTTCATCAGTACACAGTTGCCCTTGCAGTTCAATTCCGGCTTCGACCGATTTTCACAAAGATTATTTGCAATGTATTCCCTATTGAGCCTGAATGCCACTACTACAAACCAGGTGCTAAAAGTTTGTGTTAATATGAGAAGTATCAATATTGAAGCAGTAATAAACTTCATCCGCCGCAAAGTTATTAGATGTGGATTATAAATCAATAGACATGTCAATGATTCTAATCATATTGACAATTGATTTCTGCAACTACAGTGCCCTTCAGAAATATCGTTCTTTGCATTGGAGAATGAGATTATCAATTCTGAAAACCATGGGTGGTGTCAGCACGGAAAATGTCCGAACAAATTACCAGCATTTGCAAAAGATGCTGTTACACCTGTGCCTGGTCAACTTCCTTATACTGGCGCTGGTGGGATTATGGCTGCGCGCCTATCCCCTTTTATCAATTGGCATTTTTACTTACAAAAATGTCTTACATGCACATTCTCATTTCGCCTTTGGTGGCTGGATCATGCCTGCATTATTCCTGCTTATCCTGAAATATTTCCCGGAGTCCAGTACATTATCCGCATTTCGACATTGGAAAAGAATTGTATACATGACCATTGGTTCAGCTTATGGCATGCTTTTCAGCTTTCCATTCCAGGGATATGGATTGATAAGTGTGTTCTTCTCGACCCTATCAATTGCTGCAGGCTTATATGCGGCCTTTATCGTACGCAAAACCACCCGCCAACAGGTTTTCTCCACATCGCGTAGCTTTTTAAGGGCGGGCTTCGCATATTTCTGTATATCCGCTATCGGACCTTTTGCTACCGGTCCCCTTATTGCCATGGGCAAAGCCGGTTCGGAAATATATTATAATGCTATTTACTTCTACCTGCATTTCCAATACAATGGCTTCTTTACATTCCTGGTGCTGGCAGTTTTATATAAGTTCATTGAGCGATCCAGGCCCTTTAATAATGGAAGATCCGTTTTTGTCCTGTTGAATCTCGCCTGTGTGCCGGCCTACGC
>JAEZRB010000336.1 GCA_023412975.1 Bacteroidota bacterium
CGTCCATGCTGAGCCGGGCCAGCGTGTCGGCAATATTGGCCAGCGATTGCGCCACCACCCGCTCCGCTTTTCCACGTCCCATCTGGGCATACGCAACATTATAGTTCAGGTCGGCGAACCCAAGCAGTTC
Source organism: Bacteroidota bacterium (assembly GCA_023412975.1). GTDB lineage: Bacteria > Bacteroidota > Bacteroidia > Chitinophagales > Chitinophagaceae > Terrimonas_B. Next base: position 131 of record JAEZRB010000336.1, read on the forward strand.
GGTTGTCAGTTTCCTGTTGATAGGGAATGAAGAGCCATATCCTGCCGCAGAGCCTAATGGGTTCTTATTGACAATGTCATATGCAGAACGCAGGGTTATCAAATCATCCACCAGGCTTTCGGCATAGGCGCCAAACCATAAACCAAACGAAGAAGGCATAGCCAGTTGCAAATGCGTGTAACCTGGCAAAAGATGATCTCGGTATTTTTCGCTTTGTGTTTGAAGCAATTCAAAAAATGGCTGAACACTATTAGCCAGTACTTCCAATTCGTGACGCAGAAAAAGTTTGATATCAACCAGCACCTGGTCATTGCGACTCCGGGCGCTATGGATCTTTTTGCCGGTATCGCCCAGTTTTTGGGTAAGTAATAACTCCACCTGCGAGTGAATATCTTCTACATCGTTTTGTAAGCTGAATTCTCCACGCTGGACCTGCTGGTAAATATTTTTTAATTCTCCGCGTAACTGACTCAACTCGTCTTTTGAAAGCAGACCTACAGATTCCAGCATCGTAATATGGGCGAGCGATCCCAGCACATCAAAACCAGCCAGGTTCATATCCATTTCGCGGTCTTTGCCTACGGTAAAAGTTTCTACTTCTTTTAATGATGTTTTATCTTTTTGCCAGAGTTTCATGTTAGATGCTGGTTACTGGTTACTGGTTACTGGATGCTTGATACTAGATACTGGATACTGGATTTCTGGTTGCTAATTTAGTTCTTCAATCAGTTTTATATAAAGCGCGATGCCCTGGTTGATTTCATCGATATAAATAAACTCATCTGCCGTATGGCTTCTTGCTGAGTCGCCGGGACCCATCTTTAGTGCCGGGAAGGGCATCAGGGCTTTATCGGATGTAGTTGGAGAGCCATAGTAGGTCCGCTCAAGTTTCAGTCCTGCTTTTACCAGGGGATGATCCAGCGGAATTGAAGTCGAGCGCAACCTGGTGCTTCTTGGTTTTATATCAGAATTGGTATTTGATTTTATCAGGTCCAGGATTTCTTCGAATGTATATAATTCGTTTACCCTTACATCCACTACAAACCTGCAAACCGCGGGCACCACATTATGTGCTTTGTTCTCAGTTTCGATTACGGTCACGCTCATTTTCGAGGGACCCAACAGTGGAGATACTTTCTCAAATTGATAATTACTGAACCACTCAATATCCCTGAGGGCTTTATAGATCGCGTTTTCACCCTCATTTCTCGCCGCATGGCCGGCTTTACCATTTGCCGTTGCATCCAGCACCATCAGTCCCCGTTCAGCCACCGCCATCTGCATTTGCGTAGGTTCACCAACGATTGCATAATCGATCTTTGGTAAATAAGGTAAAGTGTATTCAATTCCTCCCATACCGGAGATCTCTTCTTCTGCGGTTGCAGCAAAAACAAGATTAAATTTCAAATCTGCACGCTCATAAAAATGCAGGAATACCGCCAGCAGGGATACCAGGCATCCACCGGCATCATTACTTCCAAGACCATAGAGTTTTCCATCCTGTACCTCAGGTGAAAATGGGTCGCGGGTATATTGTGGGTTAGGCCTTACGGTGTCGTGATGGGAGTTTAAAAGAAGTACTGGTTTTGCCGGGTCGAAGAATTTGTTCTGTGCAAATACATTGTTTCCTACCCTGGAAGCGGCAACATTCCGCAAAGCGAGAAAACGTCCCAGTATGGAGGCTGTCTGGTCCTCTTCCCTGCTGAATGAGGGTGTAGCGATCAGCTCCTTAAGCAGGCCGATGGCATCTTCCTTTAATTTATGTAACGCGTCATTCATTGACAATGGTTGTGCCCGATTGCCCGGCAATCAGTGCGGGCAGGTTTTCCGCCTTACCGAGGATCACTTTGCTGACTCCGCTATTCAACGCCGCAAATGCATTGTCGAGTTTGGGGATCATGCCCGCGAAAATCTTTTGTTTACTCTTCAACTGCCTGTAATAAGTGGGCGTGATCTCGGGAATAAGGCTCGTATCATCATCGGTATTTAATAAAACACCGCTTTTGTCGAAAGAATAGATAAGGCTCACTTCATAATCTGAACTCAGGGCTTTTGCCAGCTCCTGCGCGATAGTATCGGCATTTGTATTCAGAAGCTGCCCCTGCTGATCGTGCGTCACCGGCGCGAAAACGATCGAGATATTTTGTTCGAGCAGCAGGCGCAGGAGCTGTGTATTGATGGCATCCACGTCGCCGACAAAACCATAGTCCAGGATCGGATGTTTTCGCCTGTGCGCCAGGATCGAATCGCCATCAGCGCCACAAAGACCCATGGCATTGCACTGGTTGGCCTGAAGCTGCGCCACAATATTCTTATTGATATATCCGGCATAGACCATGGTTATGATCTTTAGCGTCTCCGCATCTGTGATCCTTCTGCCATCGATAAGCTGTTGCTGGATGCCCAGCTTTTCTGCGAGTCGGGTGGCCAGTTTACCACCGCCATGCACCAGTATTTTTTTCTCTTCAATGGCGGCAAAATTTTCCAGGAACGAAGAAAGCACCTTTTCATCGTCAATAATATTCCCGCCAATCTTGATTATATAAAGCTTATCCATTGTTCCTGAGGATCTCTGCAATTACTGCCTGGGCCGCCCACACACGGTTTGATGCTTCCTGCGTTATGATGCTATGACTGCCATCCAGCACTTCGTCGCTCAACTCCACGTTACGGCGCACCGGCATGCAATGCATCACCCGGGCATTGTTGGTGATTTGCAGTTTTTTATTCGTTAGCATCCAGTTTGGATCACTTTCATAGATTTTGCCATAGTCATTAAAAGTGCTCCAGTTTTTTACATATACAAAATCCGCGTCTTTCAACGCTTCATTCTGGTTATGGCTTATCGTGGCACCCTTTGTAAACTCTTCTGAGAGTTCATAATCTTCGGGATGCGTGATCGTGAAATCCGCTTTACCCCATGCGTTTACCCACTGCGAAAAACTATTGGCCACGCATTGCGGCAGGGGTTTTACATGCGGTGCCCAGGACAACACGATTTTCAGTTTTCTATTGTCAATTTTTAACTGCTGCGATGTCTCTGTAATTGTGATAATATCGGTCAACGACTGCAGGGGGTGCAGTGTTGAGCTTTCCAGGCTCACTACGGGTATGCCCGCGTATCTGATAAATTGTTTCAGGTACAACTCACTATAATCATCTTCGCGGTTCTTTAAGGACGGGAAAGTTCGTATAGCGAGTATGTCAAAGTATTTTCCAAAGATCGGCGCGGCGTCCTTTACGTGTTCTACCGTACTGCCGCTCATGATCGCTTCTTCTTCAAACTCCAGCTGCCAGCCTTCACTGCCTACATTAAAAACGATGGCTTCCATCCCCAGGTTTTGTGCGGCTATCTGTGTGCTGAGCCTGGTACGCATGCTTGGATTTAAGAAAAGACAACCAATTCTCTTATCCTTTCCCAATGCCCGGTCTTTAAATGGATCAGCTTTGTAGGCCAGTGCTTTTTGCACCAGCGCATCTATATTATTTACATCATGAACAGAGACGAAATTTTTCATTCCTGGTTGGCGGGTGTTGGAGTGAGTAATTTTTCTATTTCTTCTTTTAATGATTCAATGAATTGCTCCGCGTCTCTTTTCTTTAAGGCCAGCGAGGGCAACAAACGGATCGTGTTTGGTTTTGATTCCCCGGTAAAAATCTTTTGTTCCCAAAGCAGGTTTTTCCGCAGGTCTTTTAGTTCATCGGGCACATCAAATCCAATCATCAAACCACGACCTCTTACATTTTGTAATTCGGGTATCGCGCTGAGCTGGTCTTTCAAATACTTTCCGATCATCACCGCGTTGCCCATCAGTTTTTCTTCTTCGATGATCTCGAGAACAGCAAGCGCAGCAGAGCAGGCAAGGTGATTACCGCCAAAAGTTGTTCCTAACTGGAAATGTTTTGGTTTGATATGCGGTGCCACAATGATGCCGGCTACAGGAAATCCATTGCCCATGCCTTTGGCCATGGTATAGATATCGGCGTTTACGCCTGCAAAATCATGACTGAAGAACTTACCGGTTCTTCCATAACCGCATTGTACACTGTCCGCGATATAAACGGCGCTATGTTCATCACAAAGCTGGCGGATCTTCCTGAGAAAACTTTCTTCGGCGACGTTGATACCGCCCACACCCTGTATGCCTTCAATGATGACGGAAGAGATCGCTGCCCCGTTTTTTGCAAAACATTCTTCCAACGCATCAATGTCGTTGAAGGGTAGGAAGATCACGTTATCGGTTTCATTGACCGGGGCCACGTAGTTTTTGTTATCCGTTACCGACACTGCCAGGGAAGTGCGACCATGGAAAGCTTTGCTGAATGCAATAACTTTTTTTCTTCCGTTGTGGAATGAAGCCAGCTTTAAGGCATTTTCATTGGCTTCGGCGCCGCTGTTGCAAAGGAAAAGCTGGTAATCAGTTTTACCAGAAACCTTGCCTAGTTTCTCTGCCAGTTGTTGTTGCAGGGGGATGCGAATGGAATTGGAATAAAACGCTACCTGTTCCAGCTGATCTTCGATGCGTTTTACCCAGTGTGGGTGCGTATGTCCGATACTGATCACGGCATGCCCGCCATACAGGTCGAGATATTGCTCGCCTTTTTCGTCCCATACATAAGATCCCCGGGCTTTTACAATGGTGATGTCGTTGATGGGGTATACGTCAAATAGTTTCATTTTCTGATTTTCAGTTGTTTTAATGAGGATTTATAAACAAGGAATGGGGAGGCGGTTTTGATCCATGCTGCTTCCTCCTCTTCCATTTTCAATTTCACTTCTTTCCAACCGGCTCTATTTTCGAAATAATCCAGTATCAGTTCGTCTCCGACCAGCAGCTCTATTGCTTTCCTGTCATTGAAAGCTTCGTATTTGCCTTCTTTCCAGGCAAACTCTGGCGTTTTCACTTTTATATAGCGCAGCAAACGCAGGGAATGCGAAAGCGAATGATATTTTTCCCGATCCGGAACCAGCAACTGGAAACCACTGCAACTGGTATGCGCATGTTTGTGGAAAACAGGGATAAACTTAGCCGGCCTTATGAATGCATTTGGATGATAGGCGGGGTGACCCGGTTCATTCCAATCTTCATTGAACACCCAATCCAAAAAAGGAGCGCCAGTCATTTCAAATGGAAGCGTAGTACCCCGGCCCTCGCTGATATTGGTGCCTTCCCAAAGACATTGTCCGCTATACAATGAGCAAACCCGGTCATGGGGAATGTTTGGCGATGGTGGAATAAAAACATGATCTTTTTTCCGTACCGGCAAGATCAGTAATTCCCAGTCTGCGTCGAGCCTTTTTTTAAAATAACGGCAAAGCTCTCCAAGAGTAAGCCCGTGACGGTGCGGCAGGCCTTCCAGCCCGATAAATGATGCATACTGCCTGGTCATGCGTGTACCCTCAACAATTCGGCCGGCAGGATTTGGCTTATCCAGCACGACTATCCGGGTGTCAGGATAGTGAATAGTGATGGATTTCAGCAACAGCCAGATCGTACTAATAAAGGTATAGTATCGGCTGCCGGTATCCTGGAGATCTATGATCAGTGTATCTATGCCCGCGAGTTGCGCAGCCGATGCGCTCAAAGAAGTTTCCTGCTGGCTATAAAGGGAAATCCATTCCACTTTATCTGAAAAAAAATGATAAGCCGACGTATTGCTTAATTTTTCCTGGTCCTGCAATTCCCCAAATAAGCCGTGTTCGGGAATAAATACTTTTTTCAGGACTCCTTTGCGGATCAGGGATTCGAAAGAATATTTTTTTGTTGAGACGTGCCAGGCCGTTTGATTGCATAGTAGTCCAATCCGGCTGCCTTTTTTAATAATATTATTTTGCAGCAGGTCTTTCATGGCTAGAATCCCTGGGGTTTTAATTTTAATCCCGCGGTTTCATCGAGGCCAAACATCAGGTTAAGGTTTTGTACCGCCTGTCCACTGGCACCTTTCAGCAGGTTGTCGCTGGCTGAATGCACCACGAGCTTGGATCCCACTTTTTCAAGTTGGATCATCGCCTTGTTAGTGTTGACCACTTGTTTTAAGAAAATAGCATCGCTGCTTACATGTGTAAACGGATGTCCTTTATAAAAATCGGTGTACAGTTTAACAAGTTCCTCAATATTCAGTTCGCAATGAATGGTAGAACTTACAAAAATACCACGCGTAAAATCACCCCGCCAGGGTACAAAGCTCAGGTCGATCACGCCGGAGGGCTGCAGTTGCAGCAGCGACTCACCGATCTCGCCAAGGTGCTGGTGGGTAAGTGTTTTATAAGCCTGGATATTATTGGCGCGCCAGCTGAAATGCGAAGTGGAGGACAACGATTGCCCTGCTCCTGTTGATCCTGTAATACCTGTGGTGTAAATTTCATCCAGCAGCCCGGCTTTTGCCAGCGGCAGCAGTCCGAGTTGTATAGTTGTTGCGAAACAGCCCGGGTTGGCTACGTTAGCAGCGGATTTGATCTTGTCACGATTCAGTTCCGGTAATCCATACACAAATTCCCGGCCTTCATGCTTTGATGCTGACGATAGCCTGAAATCGTTGGCCAGGTCGATGATCTTAATGTGAGTGGGAATTTTATTTTCGGTTAAAAACTTTTTCGATTCACCATGTCCCAGGCAAAGAAAAAGTGCATCGATATCATGGTTCAGGTCACCGGTAAATTTCAGATCCGTTTCTCCTTCCAAATCGCGGTGTACGGCGTGAACAGGCTTGCCAGCATTGCTGCGGCTATGTATAAACGAGGTTTCCACACCGGGGTGATTTAACAAAAGTCTTATTAACTCACCTCCGGTGTATCCCGCTCCGCCAATTATTCCAACTTTAATCTTCATCAGGTTCTTGTTTAGCCTCGGGCTTTGAGCTTCGAGCTTCGAGCAATTAAATACTTGATTAAACTTCCCTGGCTCGCCGCTCACAGCTAACCGCTCGCAGCTTACTTTACATTTTCCTTCACCAAATGATACATCATGGTCTGGTTACCAAAGATCCGGCTAAATCCACGCACATCTTCCCCGGTAAAACCAGTATTCATCTCTCCATACTTCCCAAATTTGCTGTTCATCAGGTCGTAGGGACTTTCTACGCCGATCAACTGAAATCTATATGGAAGAAGCTGCACGTAAACGTCACCGGTCACATTACGCTGGCTGTTTTCCAGGAATGCTTCAATATCTCTCATCACGGGATCCAGGATTTGTCCCTCATGCAACCAGTTACCATAAAACTGCGCCAGCTGGTCTTTCCAGTTGAGCTGCCACTTGGTCAAAACATGTTTTTCGAGGGCATGATGAGCTTTAAGGATCACCATGGGCGCAGCAGCTTCAAATCCAACGCGACCTTTGATGCCAATAATGGTATCGCCCACATGTATATCCCTGCCGATGCCGTATGGCCCTGCAAGTTTTTGCAAAAACTGTATGGCTTCCGAGGGATGATTAAAATCCAGGTCATTGACCTTTTTCAATTCCCCTTTTTCAAAATGTAAAACTACTTCTTCGCTTCCGGTATTGGTTGCCTGTGTGGGCCATGCCTCTTCAGGCAGGATTCCTTTGCTCGACAGGGTTTCTTTTCCTCCCACACTGGTGCCCCAAAGTCCTTTATTGATCGAATAAGCCGCTTTATCAAAATTCATTTCCACCCCTTTGCCTTTGAGATATTCAATCTCCGCTTCGCGGCTCAGTTGAAGATCGCGGATAGGTGTGATGATCTCGACGCCGGGGATCATGATATGAAAGATCATGTCAAATCTTACCTGGTCATTTCCGGCTCCGGTGCTACCATGCGCCACTGCGTCGGCCTGCAACTCTTCCGCGTAGCTCGCTATATGCAGCGCCTGGCTAAGTCGTTCCGCCGATACACTTAGGGGGTAGGTATTATTTTTTAAAACATTGCCGTAGATAAGGTATTTAATGATACTGTCGTAGTAGCTTTTCACTGCATCCACGGTTTTGTGAGATGCCACACCCAGCCGATAGGCATGCGCTTCGATCTGCTTGAGCTCTTCATCCGAAAAACCGCCGGTGTTGACGATGATGCTGTGTACCTGGTAACCTTTTTCTTCGCTTAAATATTTCACACAATACGAAGTATCCAAACCGCCACTAAAACCCAAGACAACCTTTTTAGACATGTATCAGAAAGAAATTTAGAAATTAAAAAAATGATGAAACAATGCTTTAAGCTTACTGCCTCCACCGTTGTTGCCAGTGATCTTTTCTTTTTTCATAAAAGGACGCAATAGCTTCCACTGCTTGAAGCGAAGAAGGCGTTCAAATCCTTTCGCATTTTCCTTAAAGTATTGTTTTGTTTCCTCCGGTTCGTAATGATCTTTGGGATCAAACAGCATGGCGGTGCACATGCAATTTTTCCGATCCTTACTCATGAGTATGTCATAGTTCACGCAACTTTTGCAACCTGCCCAGAATGCTTCGTCCTGGGTGAGCTCAGAATAAGTGACGGGCTCATACCCCAGGTCCGAGTTGATCTTCATGACAGCCAGTCCTGTAGTAAGTCCGAAGATCTTGGCATTCGGATACATTTGCCTGGATAGGTTGAATATTTTTTGCTTGATCGACTTGGCAACACCGCTTTTACGATGTTCGGGTGAAACGATCAGGCCACTGTTGGCCACATACTCCCCGTGACTCCAGGTTTCGATATAGCAAAAACCTACCCAATCGCCACTTTTTGTAACAGCAATTACAGCTTTGCCTTCATCGATTTTTTTATCAATGTATTCGGGACTGCGTTTAGCAATACCGGTACCACGGGCTTTAGCCGAGGATTCCATCTCATCTGTTATGATGGTTGAATATTTTTTGTCATCCTGGGTAGCTACCCGAATGATGATCGATTGATTGTCCACTTTGAAAGAGTTGAATATTGCGGATGACCAGTCCTGATGCTATTTGCGGAGAAAGTTTCACTGACAGGGGCCGTGGTAAGGGGTTCGTCCTGTCAGCATGCAGGGCGGCGTCGGGGCCACCTGGCAGTCGGGCAGGGGCGGCAGAAAGTAAATAAATCGTATCCTACTGCATACACGCCACTCGTGTTGGGTGCATGAAATGCCTTCTGCTTCGTATGTGTCAAAATATTGCTCACGTTTACAAACAAATTGTAAATTGAGGCACAAATGTATAATTTAAAATTGATTGACCTCACAAATTTTTTGTTATAAATACTGTTTATGGAAGAAGTAACGAAAGCCACCCGGCGAAGCGGTTCCGGTTTCAGAAAAGTATTTCGAACGTTTGTTATTGTTTTGCTACTTTTCCTGGTGGGGTATATCTATTGGAAGTTTTATTACCCTTATACCAGTGACGGGGTAAAATCAGGTTACCTGAACTACGCAGTACGGAAAGGCCAGTTATTCAAAACCTACGAGGGGAAGCTGATCCAGGAAGGCATTCGGAGCAAGACAGTAGGCGCCATACAGTCAAATGAGTTTGAATTCTCCATCAAGGATAAAAGGATCTTCGATATTCTTAAAGTCAACAGCGGGAAGATATTTGACCTGCATTACAAAGAGTACAATGGTGTGGTACCATGGCGGGGCAATACCCGGTATATTGTTGACAGCATCATTTCCATGCGCGATCCGGAGCGTGGTTATTGAGCAGCTGCCAGCAGGAGGAAAATAGCGGGTTGTTTATGAATATCGGTTTTTGATTTTTTCCACTCCTCAACCGTTTGAGTCTTTATCCATTCCCTTTCCCCGGTTAGATTTACCGCCAGGCAAATCCGGGTTTGCGGTTTGCAGGTTTTGAGCAGGACTTCAAGGAGCTGGTTGTTGCGGTATGGTGTTTCAATAAATATCTGGGTGGAATTTCTTTTTATTGAGTCAGTTTCCAATTCCCTGATGGTATGTGCCCTCTGTGACTGATCGATGGGCAGGTAACCAACAAAGCGAAATTGCTGGCCATTCATACCGCTGGCCATCAGCGCCAGCAGGATGGAACTGGGACCAACCAGGGGTTTGACACTAATATTCATCGACTGTGCCACCGACACCAGCACCTGTCCGGGATCCGCCACACCGGGGCAACCTGCCTCGCTGATGATCCCGATAGTCTTTCCATCCGCCAGTTTTTGACGGAAAACTGCTATGGCCTCTTCCTCCGCTTTGTGGATGGGATACCATTCATAGTTATCGATCACGATTTCCTTCCATAAAAGTTTTAAATATCGACGGGCGGTTCTTTCATTTTCCACGAAAAATACCTGGCAAGACTGCACAGCGGTGATGATATAGGGAGGGATGGCCTGAAGGCCCTGTTCGTCGAGTAATGAAGGGATGAGAAAAACGCGGGCGGACTGCATGGTCAGCTTTTTACTTTATGAACAGTGAGTGTCGCGGCTACAATGGCGTAAGCCGGGGCAAAGATGATCAATACATGCGTGAGATAAAACAAAAATCCATTGCCGATGGCCAGGCCTTTATGTCGTCCTACAAACTCCACGCTCTGAGCTGTGCTATACTTATTTCTCGCAAAGCCGTAATCGAGCATAGAAAAACCATAGTAATAACATTCCAGCACAATCACTACCAGCGGGATGATCCAGCCCACGATGGGTACAAGGCTCAACAAAATAAAACCAAACAGGTATAAAGTCTGCCAGGCACAGTTTCGCATGGCAATATAAATACCGCGCCTGGCTTCGGCAGATATATCCGACCAGCCAGGTCCTTCTTCACTGCCTTCGAGTATCAGTTCAGTCTTGCGGTTGAGGTAAGCGAAAGCCGGAGAGCCAATGATCAGGCAGATATATTTAAAAAACGAAAAATAAAACAGGAGGAGAACCAACCAGAGAATGATGCCGGTAAGCGTAAACAAAAATCCGACAAGGCTATTTTCAAATTTTTGTATCCAGCTGCTGAGTTGCAGTATATGGGTAATATATTCGATCACCGCTGTGGCTGAGCGCCCAAAAAAGTACATCGCCGCGATAAACAAAATCGTATAGATCAATCCCGGAATGATCACCCATTTCCAAAGCTTATGTTGCGAAATGAAACGATGTGCTTCTCCCCAGGATTGGATGCTTATAACAATTTCTTTTAGCAAGACTTATTTTTGATGGTAAATATAATGGAATAAGGGGGAGGAAGTGGAGAATTTGTTAGCGGAATTTGGCTATGTAAAATGTGAAGATGTGAAGATGTGAAGATGTGATAATGTACCAGATAATACTAAAATGGGTTTGTGAAGGATGAAGAAACTTACACTAGATTTTTACAGGAGGGAAAATGTACTCGAAGTGGCGGAGGAACTGATCGGAAAATTATTGATCACAAATAAAAACGGGATCAGAACGGGTGGGCGAATTGTGGAGTGTGAAGCCTATGCCGGTGCGCCGGATAAAGCCTCCCATGCGTTTGGCGGACGACGTACAGCGCGTAATGAAGTTATGTATAAGGATGGGGGCCTTGCGTATGTGTACCTGTGCTATGGTATCCATCATTTATTTAATGTTGTGACGAATGTAAAGGAGACTCCTCATGCGGTACTGATCCGCGGAATCGAGCCCGTGATGGGTATGCAGGATATGTTATTACGTACAGGCAAACTCAAACCTGATGAAACGCTCACACGAGGTCCGGGTAATGTTTCCAAAGCATTGGGTATTCATACCATTGATACCGGTACGCCTCTGACGGGCAGGAGTATTTTCCTGGCAGATGATGGATTTAGTTACAGAGTAGGGAAAATATTCAAGTCGCCGCGCATTGGAGTGGATTATGCGGGTAAAGATGCGCTGTTACCATATAGGTTTTATGTAAAGGGGAATCCATTTGTAAGTGGCAGGCCGCGGTGAATATGGGTTACTGACTGTGGCAGGTGTGAGTTTTTCCTTGTCAATTCGTGTTGTACCACTCGCGGGGAGTAGGACACGGAGTGCACGGAGGAAACACGGAAGACACAGAGGTTTTATTGAATTTTCTCCGTGCCTCCGTGACCCAAAAAGGACACGGAGGGCACAGAGGAAACACGGAAGGCACGGAGTATTTCCCCTGATTGAATGAAGTTCAATGCTCGGGGAAATAATACCTGGTCTATTATCAGCTTATTTTTGAAATTCCGCCTATTGAGTTTCCGCTTAACATTGTATCTTGACAAAAAAACCACCAGCGTTTGTTTAGTTTTTCAAAGCCGAAACTCAAGATTATTTCCCTGTTGTTGGGTGTAGTCGTTTCGCTGTTTCTTCTTTATGTAAATCCTTTTAATGTAGACGCTGCTGCTGCAAAAGTTCTGGCGGTGGCTGGATTGATGATCACCTGGTGGGTGGCGGAGGCGCTGCCCATGCCAGTGGTAGCGCTGATACCCCTGGTACTGTTTCCCCTGCTAAAGATATCAACGATGGAAACGGCCGCATCTCCATATGCCAACCCGGTTATTTTTTTATTTATGGGTGGGTTCATGTTGGGGCTGGCGATTGAGAAATGGAATCTTCACCGCCGGATCGCTCTTAACATCATCAGGATAACTGGTACAAGTGGTAATAGAATTGTGCTGGGCTTTATACTTTCAACCGGGCTGCTGAGCATGTGGCTTAGCAATACGGCCACCACCATGATGATGTTTCCCATCGCGCTTTCGGTTATACATGTGATGAGGGAGAATAATAAAGGAGATGGCAACATTGCTAATTTCTCACTGACACTGATGTTGTCTATTGCTTATGCGTCCAATATTGGTGGTATTGCTACGATCATAGGTACGCCACCTAATGTGGCCTATGTGGCGTACATCGAGAAAAAGTATAATTATAGTGTCGACTTCCTGAGCTGGATGCTGATATGTACACCACTGGCCATATTATTGCTGGCGAGCCTGTATTGGGTGATGGTAAAATGGCTGTTCCCCAACCGGATAAAATCTGATCACGCCACCCGTCAGTTGATCAGGGATGAGATCGCGGAACTTGGTCCATTTTCGGTAAATGAAAAAAGAGTACTGGGGATCTTTATTGCAACAGCCACTTTATGGATCACAAAAGATATTATCAACGCGAGTCAGTCATTGGTCAAGTTGAATGATTCGATCATTGCATTGATTGGCGCCATCGCATTGTTTATTTGCCCCGCGAAAGGCGATAATGCTGATTCGATACTCGAATGGGACGATACAAAAAAAATGGCATGGGGGATCCTGCTCTTATTCGGTGGAGGTATCTCACTCGCCACAGCACTCGAGAATGCAGGACTCATGCAACAACTTGGTGTATGGCTTTCGCAGTTTGCAGGGAACCAGTTCATTTTGCTGCTGATCGTGGTTTTAGTGACGATGTTCCTGAGCGAGGTGATGAGTAATGTAGCGCAGGTGATAGTATTTGCGCCGGTCGTTTCTTCCCTGGCAGACGCGATTGGTATGAACCCGCTGATGATGGGTATCGCCATGACGCTGGCGGCAAGTTGTGCCAGCATGCTGCCGATGGGTACACCGCCCAATGCGATTGTCTTTGCAAGTGGTCATATCAGGCTGAGTGATATGACAAAGGCAGGATTTGTGATGAATATTGTCGCCGCGATCCTGATCACCCTGTTTGCATGGTTCCTGTTGCCTATACTACTATGGATCTAACGATGGTGTGCTTACCTATCCTCCGTTTTTTGATCACTTTGATGGTGCCGCATTCTTTTAGATTCGGATCATACGCTTCCATATCGGCGTATTTCAGGGAGAGGCTCTTCTTTGAAAGTGTGGCAGGAATTTTAAGGCGTGCGACCCACTAGAATTTCGGGCAGTTCATTTTCTTGGCGTTGGGATCGGTTGGTTTCTTGATATAAATAAGCGATATCTCCACGCCGCCCCTTGAATTGGAAGCCGCTTTCAGGGAAGATGTATTGACATCATAGGAGGCACCGAAATGCCATTCGCCAAACTCAAGTCCCACATAAGGAATGATCGCGTCTTTAAAACGGTACCAGCTTCCAAGATAAAAATTAGTAGGATTGTCTTCGTCATTGTTCACATTAAGACTGAATGCGCCACCCAGCATGGTATTGTGGGCTTTTGCCTGCATACTGTGATTGGCAGCGAGGTGAAAAGAGTTATATGTTCCAACGGGTATACGGGCACCACCCTGGATAGTAGTACGGGCATTTAGAATAAAGTCTCCTTTTTGAAAACTTTCTTTTGGCCGGTTGATATGATACATCGATGCGCCGAGGTAGAAATTATTATAACCGTTGGTAGAACCATTATAGATAAATCCCGCATTGAGGTCAAAATAGTTGAGATTGACCTGGCGGGAAGTAAAACTTTCCCTTGTGACGCCGGTGAAACCAGAAGTGGTCAACTGGTCTTCAAATAAAAGCTTGGTGGTGTTCAGCCGTTTGTTCATAAAGGTACCCTGGAAGCCGGCACCAATCTGGTGATAGCCATTTTCATCGAGCGCTTTATGATAAGCAACGGAAAGACCATAGTAAGTACTGTTGAGCGCACCGTCGCCGGCTTTATCACTATACGCCATGAAGCCAACACCAAACTGGTCGAAATCGGGCACACGATCCTTCATGATACCCATATCCACCGAAGCGGTCATGGTGTTATAAGCATTATTAATTGTAGGCCATTGATTACGGTAATTTGCAGCAAAGCGGAAAACGCCATCGAACTTGCCGGTCATAGCCGGGTTCATTGTCAGCGGAGATGCAAAGAATTGGGAAAAATTCGGATCCTGGGCTATCGACACCATTCCCAAAGCAGCACAGACGGCCAATGTTAAAAGAAATTTTTTCATCTCAGCATTTAGTTTTTTTCAACTCAGACACCCCATGTCTATGACAATGTACTTCTTATAAACGTTGTCATAATTTGAAAATTGCTTCGATAATTAGCAATCACATATAATGTCGAATAGCCCTAGCAAAATACAATAAATTTGAGACCTGTAAAACCTCATTATTGCTGCCTGAGCTACGGATTTTCCGGCCTTGAGCTGGTATGGAATTACATTAAAAAATCCTGAAATATGCTATCAGTAAAGCACTGGTCGGCAGACCCTATAACTTGATAAAAACCTGAGAGACAGAATATCTGCTCACATACCAAATCCCAATCTTTATATCCCTTACATCTGTACTTTGGCCCCGTATGCCAGGTCACCTGCATCGCCCAGCCCCGGCACGATATAGCCTTTAGCGGTTAGCTCATCGTCTATATCACCGCACCAAATGGTCACAGATGGCTCTTCTCTTTTCACATATTCAATGCCAACAGTGCAGGCAATGGCGGCTACGATATGAATCTCCCGGGGACGGCCTTCTTCTTTCAGGTAATGGATGGTTTTTACTAAGGAAGAACCCGTAGCCAGCATGGGATCTGATACGATTACCACCCGGTCCTCCAGGTCGGGGCAGGAGATATAGTCGAGGCTGATCTCAAAGCTGCCGTCCTGGTTATGTTTGCGATAAGCCGATATAAACGCGTTGTCTGCAAGGTCAAAATAATTGAGCAGGCCCTGGTGAAGCGGCAATCCGGCCCGAAGTATGGTGGCTAGTACGGGGTTAACCTGCAAAACCTTACAGGTAGCGGTTCCCAGCGGTGTTTGCACTTCCTTTTCAACAAAAGGCATCACTTTGCTGATCTCGTAAGCGGCCACTTCGCCAATTCGTTCGAGGTTACGGCGAAAGCGCATCCGGTCTGTCTGGATATCTACATCTCTCAATTCGCTAACCCAGTTGCTGACAAGGCTGTGCTGCTCACTTAGGTTGATGACCATGTTTGGGGGTTTAAGGTTAAAATGGTTTAATGTTCTTTAAAGTTGACGTTTAGGTTAAGATTGAGGTTGAGATCTAGCCTTGCCCCGATGTTTTAACCCTTTCGACTTTAAACTTTAAACATTAAACTTCAAACACACTTACTTTTGGCAAATCTAAAATAAATAAAATGATTTACAGGGCTATCGGGTTGATGAGTGGGAGTTCGCTGGATGGACTAGATATCGTGTACGCAGAAATTCATGAGAATGGTGGAAAATGGAGTTATGAGATTCTTCATGCCGACTGTTATCCCTATTCGGCAGAATGGGTAGATAAGCTGAAAAACGCTATTTCCCTGGATGCGCTTAATTACCAGCTTTTGCATACAGATTATGGTCATTACCTGGGCGAACAGGTCAACCGTTTCATCGATGCGCACCAACTGCATTATAAAGTCGCGCTGGTGGCCTCCCACGGACATACAACTTTTCATGTACCGGACCGGAAAATGACCGCACAATTGGGAGATGGAGCCGCAATTGCCGCCACAACAAAATTACCGGTGGTATCAGACCTGCGTGCCATGGATATTGCCCTCGGCGGACAGGGCGCACCGATCGTGCCCATTGGTGAGAAGCTTTTGCTGGGCGACTACAACTATTTTTTAAACCTGGGAGGCATCGCGAATATTTCTTTCAATACCGGCTCAGAATATATTGCTTTTGATATCTGTGCTGCCAATCGTGTGCTCAATATGCTGGCGGCGGAAATGGGAAAGCCCTTTGATGAAGGAGGTCGGATTGCAGCTTCGGGAAATCTCAGCCCGGAATTGCTGGAGAAATTAAACACCCTCGATTATTATAGACAACCCTGGCCAAAATCCCTGGCGAATGATTTTGGAACGGATATGGTTTATCCAATGATCAGCGAAGCTAAAATTGAAACGGCTGACGGGTTGAGAACATATACTGAGCATATTGCCACACAGGTAAAAAATGCCATTGGAAATCTACGCGGCCTCGGAGCTGCTGGTTCCTCCGAACAAAAACTACTGGCGACAGGTGGTGGTGCGTTCAATAATTTTCTCACTGGCCGCCTCGCCGACCTGTTAAAAGAATGGCAGATTGAAGTGGTGATCCCAGATGAAAGCCTGGTGCAATATAAGGAAGCACTGATCATGGCGCTGATCGGCGTCTTGCGCTGGCGGGAAAAAACAAATGTGCTCTCCTCTGTGACAGGCGCCACCCGTGACAGCGTAGGTGGGGCCATGTGGATGGGGCAGGAGGGATAATTACTTTACACCCTTAATCCAGCACTTCGTACAACATTACCGGCGCGGTTTTATTTTTTAAACTGGTTTCACCGATCGGCTTACAATTGAACGAAGCTTTTACCTTCTCATATGATGATTCGGTGATCACGATCTGGCCCTGGCCGGCGATAGACTGTATACGTTGTGCCACATTTACATTGTCACCTACCACCGTATAGTCGAGCCTGCGCAAATTGGCTGAGCCAATATTCCCGGAGATCATTTCACCTGAATTGATCCCGATCGAAACATGTGGTGAAAAGCTTACCTTATTCGTTTGTCGCGGTAATAGTTCTATCTGTTTCCTTACTGCCAGGCAGGCATCGATAGCACGGTCGAGATGATAGTCACCACGAAATACAGCCATGATCGCATCGCCGATAAATTTATCAATATGACCTTCCTGGTCGATGATCTCTTTTACCATCACATCAAAATAATTGTTTAGCAGGTTTACTACAGTGTCGGGGTC
>JAEZRB010000349.1 GCA_023412975.1 Bacteroidota bacterium
ATGCAGCACGCAGGGCATCCGCCTACAAGGTCATTGCCGTAATACCTTATTATGGCTATGCCCGCCAGGACCGTAAGGATAAGCCCCGTGTTGCAATTGGGAGTAAGTTGATAGCCAATATGTTAGTAGCGGCTGGTGCCGACAGGATCATCACCATGGACCTTCACGCACCCCAAATCCAGGGTTATTTTGATATCCCTGTGGATCACCTCGACAGTCATGCTGTTTTTATTCCTTATATAGAGAATCTGAAACTGGAAAACCTTACCTTTGCCGCCCCCGACGTGGGATCAACCAACCGTGTAAGGGAAATTGCCAACTATTTCAACGCCGAAATGGTGATTTGCGATAAGCATCGCAAACGGGCCAATGAGATCGCAAGCATGGTGGTGATCGGTGATGTGACGAACAGGGATATCGTGATCATTGATGATATCTGTGATACAGGTGGTACGCTTGCAAAAAGCGCAGCTCTTTTAAAAGAAAAAGGTGCCAGGAGTGTGAGAGCATTGATCACACACCCGGTATTGAGTGGTAAAGCTTACGAGAATATTGAGAATAGTGTATTGGAAGAGCTCATCGTATGCGATACAATACCGCTGAAAAAAGAGACCTCAAAGATAAAAGTGATTTCCGTTGCGGAGCTATTTGCCGTAGCTATCCGTAATGCGTTTGAGAATAAAAGTATCACGAGTCTGTTTATCCATTCGCAACGGAAAGTATAAAAGGGTTCTGTTTAAAATCACATAGCCGCAGGCACGAAAGATAAAGGAAACAACAAACAATTATAAAAAATGAAAACAATTACAATCAAAGGACAACTGAGGACCGGATTCGGGAAAGCCGCCACCCGCCAGCTCCGCTCTCAGGGACAAGTGCCGGGTGTAATTTACGGGGGTCCGCAGGAGATTAATTTTTCAGCTCCTGCTGCTGCATTCAAGCCTTTAGTATACACACCCAGCTTCCAGTTAGCGGAAGTAGAGGTAGATGGTAAGACACACAAATGCATTTTAAAAGATCTGCAGTTTGACAAGGTCACCGATCAGCTGATCCACGTAGACCTGCTCGAGCTGGTTGAAGATAAAAAAGTGATCGCAACAATACCACTCAAGTATACCGGCGCCTCTATCGGCGTAAAGAACGGTGGTAAGTTTGTAGCGAAGATCAATTCACTTAAGGTAAAGACTTATCCCAAATACCTCAGGGAGCAGATCGAAGTTCCGATCGATGAACTTGATCTCAATGGTAATATCAGGGTAGAAGATGTAAAAGTTGAGCATTACGATATACTCAATTCTCCTCGTATACCTATCGCGTCTGTAGTGCTGACAAGGCAATTGAAACAGGAAGAAGCTGCTGCTCCGGCTGCCAAAGCTGCTCCTGCTGCCGCTCCAGCCGCAGCCGCTGCACCTGCGAAGAAATAATGCTCCGCAAGATATCATTAACCCGTTTCAACATCGAAACGGGTTTTTTTATGCGTTAATGCGATATTTGAATTGATATAGATCAAGAGCGTCACACTAATTTTTTAGTAAGGAAGTCATGAAATTTCTGATTGTTGGTTTGGGAAATATCGGTAATGAATACGCACACACCAGGCATAATATCGGTTTTGATGTGGTGAATGCGTTTGTACATAAACACGGAGGCCAATTCGGTACCGACCGCCTGGCTTATATGGCTATGGTCAGATGGAAGGGACGCGGCTTTGTGTGCATTTGTCCCACCACTTATATGAACCTGAGTGGTAAAGCTGTCAGATACTGGTTCGATAAAGAAAAGATAGCTATTGAGAACTTACTGGTGATCCTGGATGATGTGGCATTACCCCTGGATAAACTTAGGCTTCGTCCGGGAGGTAGCGACGGGGGACATAACGGGCTAAAGAGTATCCAGGAAGCTTTGGGTACCGTGGATTATCCCCGTTTACGCTTTGGCATTGGTAACAATTATCCCAAAGGAATGCAGTCTGATTTTGTACTTGGGAAATGGACAAAAGAGGAGGAACCCCTGGTAAAGCAAAAGATAGAAAAGTCCGTGGAAGTGATCGAAAGCTTTGCTACCCAGGGCATCAGCTTTGCCATGAACCAGGTAAATAATCAGCGGTTTTCGCTATGATAAGTCATATTGATTACTTATTTTAGCATCCCGACCCTAAGATGCGTTAAACTCCACATCCTATTGAAGACTGGAATATATATGGGATCAACAGTCCTTGGAGTAGTATCCGATGTATTTTAATAACAACCACCCAGATTTATGAAGATTTTTTGTGTAGGGCGCAATTTTGCCGCCCATGCTGATGAGCTAGGAAATAATATTCCCGATGAGCCAGTGATATTTATGAAGCCTAAGAGTGCATTGCTTCAACCTCATTCTCCATTTTACTACCCTGAATTTACTAACGAGCTTCACTATGAATGTGAACTGGTGCTTCGTATCAGTAAAAATGGAAAATATATCCAGGAAAAATTTGCCGGAAAATATTATGATGCCATTACTGTAGGCATCGATTTTACAGCACGTGATATCCAGAATGAATTAAAGGCAAAAGGTCTTCCCTGGGAGAAAGCAAAAGCCTGGGACAATTCGGCCGTCATTGGAAAATGGATCCCACTCAACGAAATAAAAAACAGGAAAGAGATCAATTTCGAGTTATTTAAGAATAAAGAAATGGTGCAAAAAGGTAACTCGGCACAAATGATCTACGATTTTGATAATATCGTTTCCTATATCTCCAACTTTTTTTCCGTCAATATCGGCGACGTGATCTTTACCGGCACACCTGCAGGTGTAGGTGAAGCCGTGGTAGGTGACGAGTTGGAAGGAACCCTCGAAAACCAAAGCATGTTCAAACTTGAAGTAAAATAGCCCTGCTATTCTACCTCTTATATTAGCCTCATACCAATTGCTTATACGGCCATCCCGATCAAAAGGGATGGCTTTGTTTTAAAACTAACGGTCGTTCCCCTTAAATTTGCTTTTCATTTTAAAAAGAAGGAACGATTCTTCGATGTCAGACACTAACGTATTGCTGAAAGCCTACCGATCCATGTGCCATGTGCATGAGATGGCCGAAACCTACGAGGCAAATCGTTCTGTTTGTAAATATGTACACTCCACCAGCCGGGGACATGAAGCCATCCAGTTGGCTACAGCCTACCAGCTCCAGCCCCAGGATTTTGTAAGTCCTTATTATCGTGATGAAAGCATGCTGCTGGGTATGGGCTTTACACCATATGAGCTTATGCTGCAGCTTTTGGCCAAAGGCGATGATATTTTCACCGGCGGCCGCGAATATTATTCTCATCCTAACTATAGGGGAGACGACAAACCCGGAATCATACATCAAAGTAGTGCCACCGGTATGCAAGTAATTCCCACCACCGGGATCGCGCAGGGCATTGCATATTGGGAATCGGTTGCCCCGTCACGACTTAAGACAGGAGTCAACGGTGAATTACCCGTGGTGCTGTGTTCCCTCGGCGATGCAAGCATTACCGAAGGTGAGGTGAGCGAAGCTTTGCAGTTCGCGGTGCTGAAGCAGTTGCCGGTGATCTACCTGGTACAGGACAACAACTGGGGTATCAGCGTTGCGGCCGAAGAAGCGCGGGCCATGAACGCGTTTGAGTTCGCTGCGGGATTTAAAGGTTTGAACCGAGTTCAGGTTGATGGCAGCGATTTTGAAGCTTCATTGACCGTCATGAAACAGGTTTTTGCTTCTGCCCGGAAAAATAGAAAGCCCTGGTTAGTTCATGCGCAGGTTCCGTTATTGGGTCATCATACCAGTGGCGTAAGAAAGGAGTTCTATCGTTCTGAGGAAGACTGGGAGAAGCATTCGGCTCACTGCCCGCGAATCAAGTTGAGAAAGAAGTTGCTCGCAATGGTAGCTGAGACCGATCTCACAAATATTGAAACTGAAGCGGCTCAAAACATAGCAGATGATTTTGCAAAAGCAGTGGCGGCAGCGGAACCTGATATTAGATTCGTAGAGGAACATGTTTTTGTACCGACACCGGTGCTGGAGGAAAAAGGTGAGAGGACTCCCGCTGGCGCGGAAAAAATACCGATGGTCGATGCCGCATTGTTTGCGATCCGTGAACTGATGGAAGATCATCCAGAAGCGGTACTTTATGGACAGGATGTTGGGCGCAGACTGGGTGGGGTATTTCGTGAAGCTGCCACCCTGGCGCAACAGTTCGGCGACGAAAGGGTTTTTAACACGGCTATCCAGGAAGCATATATTGTAGGTTCCACAGTGGGGATGAACGCGGTTGGTTTGAAGCCAATCGTAGAAGTGCAGTTTGCGGATTATATCTATCCCGGTTTTAATCAACTGGTGACGGAAATTTCCAAGAGCTGTTATCTCAGTTGTGGCAAGTTTCCCGTATCGATGATACTCCGGATTCCCACGGGTGCTTACGGCGGCGGCGGACCTTATCATAGTGGTAGCATTGAAACGACGTTACTGTCCATTAAGGGAATCAAAGTAGTGTATCCTTCGAATGCCGCGGATATGAAGGGGTTGATGAAAGCTGCTTTTTATGATGGCAACCCGGTCGCGATCCTGGAGCATAAAGGACTTTACTGGAGTAAAATACCGGGAACGCTCGACGCGAAAACTCCCGAGCCTTCGAGAGATTATATTATTCCCTTGGGCAAGGCAAGTGTTGTACAGGAAGCCAGCCAGGCGGCCATGGAAGATGGAGAATCCTGCGTGGTGATTACGTATGGAATGGGGGTGTATTGGTCAATAGCTGCCTCGAAGAATTTCGATCAGCAGGTTGAGATCATTGACCTGCGTACTTTGTTCCCGCTTGATGAAGAGCTCATTTTCGAACGGGTAAGAGTACACGGCAAATGCCTGGTAGTAACAGAAGAGCAGCAAAACAACTCTTTTGCCGAAGCTTTGGCCGGGCGTATCTCAAAAAACTGCTTTTCATTTCTTGATGCGCCAGTAGACGTTATCGGTGCCCTCAACCTGCCTGCCGTTCCAATGAACCTCCATTTAGAGCAGGCCATGTTGCCAAACGCTGACAAGGTAGCCGAACGACTCGGGGGTTTACTCTCATTTTAAGTTCATTGCTGGTTATAAGGTTCACAGCTACCGTTTATTTAAAAAAATGAACTATTGTTGCAAATATTTCGTTTCTTTGCAACGGAATGAAAAAAGGCTCGCTTAAAAGATGGGGGATTGTGTTCCTGCTGGTGCTGGTTTTTTTCCAGCAAATTG
>JAEZRB010000003.1 GCA_023412975.1 Bacteroidota bacterium
CATTAACAGCTGTTGTTTTCGTGATCGTCATGCTGGCGGGACTGCTCTGGAATCAATGGAGTTTCCTGGTACTGTTTTCTATTATCCATTTCGGCTGCTGGTGGGAATATTTTAAGCTTATCAGCAAAATACATCATGCCAATTTCCATATCTACACAAAGCTTGGGTTGATGCTGATCGGTTATGGGTTGATGCTTTGGTTTTGCGGCAATACTTACCAGGTTGCCGGGTATGGTATCAGGGAAAATTTTTCATTACCTGTTTCGATAGCGGGATTTATTCTATTGGTCCTTGGAATTTTTCAAAAGGTTAAAATCGATTTGAATTCTTTTGGTGCCGCTTCTTTAGGACTACTTTATATCTCACTGAGCTGGGGGATGATGATGGACCTTTACAATGAAAATTTCCAATTCCGCGATAGCGTGTTTCTTCGTTCCGGGTACATTGTTCCTATTGTTATCATTGCAAGTATCTGGATCAATGATACCATGGCTTATATCGTTGGATCTTTTATAGGCAAAACCCCGCTTTCCAAAATTTCTCCCAAGAAGACATGGGAAGGCACGGTGGGTGGAATAATACTGAGTGTTGTTGTGGTTAGTCTGGTTTTCCCTTTGATCCTTTTCTCATCTTCAGATTTTAGCTTTTCAATTCTTTTGGTGTTTATCTCCGCCATTGCTGCTGTCGCAGGCACATTTGGCGATCTGCTTGAATCAAAGCTAAAGCGCATGGCCGGTGTAAAAGATAGCGGGCAGATCATGCCCGGTCATGGTGGATTTTTGGACCGATTTGATTCGTTGGTATTTGCAACGCCATTTGTTTGGCTATTTGTAAAAGCCGTTCTCTAAACATTCCACTGCAGCTCAATGTTTGAATGTATGAGCCTAAGCCCCGGCACGATTCACTATATTTGCAAATCAATTTCAACCCGATGACCGTCCATAAAGAAGGATACCCTACTATTGCCTGGAGCGTTATTATTGTCGTGCTTATTAACCTCCTTTCATTTTACCTGTTGAGTTTTGACTATCCTGTCCTTACAGCGATTATCGTGATCGTCACCTTCGGGCTGCTTATTTTCATGGTATCATTTTTCAGGGTGCCAAAGAGGCAGCATACCTCCAGTGACAGTGCGATCGTCGCCCCGGCGGATGGCAGGGTAGTGGTCATTGAGGAAGTGCAGGCCGATGAATACTTTACCGATCGTCGCATCCAGGTTTCCATTTTTATGAGCCCGCTTAATGTACACGTGAACCGCAACCCGGTCAGCGGGGAAGTAGCGTATAGCCAGTATCACAAAGGAAAATACCTGGTAGCCTGGCATCCCAAATCATCTACGGAGAATGAAAGACATAGCGTGGTGTACCGGAAGGACGGGAAAGAGATCCTGGTGAAGCAAATCGCAGGTGCATTGGCTAAACGCATTGTCAACTATCTACAACCCGGTCAAAAAGTAAAGCAGGGCGAAGAAATGGGTTTTATCAAGTTCGGCTCAAGAGTCGATATCCTGTTACCGCTTGATGCAAAAGTGCTGGTAAAAATCGGCGACCGCCCACAAGGCGGAGTTACGACCATTGCTGAATGGTAGCCCTACCCTTCCTACCTTACAGGGGAGGTGTCCATAGAAAGGCCCGGATAAACACTGTTTACAACTTTTATTGACGAGATAGAAGGTTTGCAACACTCCTTTTTTTTATCAGCTCTCAGCTAGCCACTCGTAGCACACGGCTCGTAGCTTTCTTAAAATATTTCCTCCAGCTCCTTCAAAGTATTCACTGTATAGGTAGCCTGTATTGCTGGTGTGATACCGGCATGGTTTACAAAAACCTGGTCGATACCCGCGTTAATGGCACCCTGGATATCTACTTCTATCGTGTCACCGATCATGATGCTGGTGCTGGGATTGGCATTGGTTTTCTGAAAAGCGTATTCAAAAATTTCTTTATTTGGTTTGATGCTATTGGATCTTTCCGATGTGACAACTTCCTTAAAATATTTGTCGAGGCCGGAGTGTTTCAGTTTGCTATGCTGCACCGTCTCAAAACCGTTGGTGATCAGGTGAAGTTCATAGTTTTTATTGAGCAAATAATCCAGGACCTCTTTTGTATGAGGAAACAAAAGGTTACGTGTAGGCAAAAGGTCGAGGAACAACACATTCATTTTTTGGGACAGTTCTTCATCGGCGATCTTAAAGTCGAGCAGCGCCAGTCTCATACGTTTTACCCTCAGTTCATCCTGTTTGATCTGCCCTTTGCGATAAAAATCCCATAACCGCTCATTGTGTGCCAGGTAATTTTTGTAAAACAGGTCAAAATCGTGAATGCCCCTGTCCCTCAATTGAAGATCTTCGTATAAGGTCGTTAAGGTAGCATGCGCATTTGCTTCAAAGTCCCAAAGGGTATGATCGAGATCGAAAAAGAGATGGCGGTATTTCATGGATGCAAATTATGGAATTTGGTTTTGGTAATTAGGGGAGTATCCTTATTAGCAAGCTATTATTTATTAATTAGACATACCGTATCTAATTCCAAATTGGTGGATTTCAAATTTTTCGTTTAAATCAATTTATCCTATTAATAACATGAACCTCAGATCAACCTTATTACCTTAGTAAAAATCATTTTCAATAACACCAACCTTATTCCCTTATCCGCTGAAAAATAAGGGAATAAGGTTGGTTTCTGTATTGCTTTATATGTTATTAAGGTAATAAGGTTTTCACACTCCTGATATGACAATGCTTACACCAGTTTAAGCGAAAATTTGAAATACACCTTCCAAATTCCCAAATCCAAATTCCCCAAAAAATGCTCTTACTTCGCAGATAAAACCCGGCATTATGAATATTGTTATTACCGGCGCATCGAAAGGTATTGGAAAGGCGATTGCAGAAGCTTTTGCAGAGGATAAACAGGGGCATAGTCTTTTTTTATGCGCCCGCGACAAAGAAACACTTCAAATGACTGGTAAGGAGCTACAGGGTCGTTTTCCGCGGACCAGCGTATATACCCATGCCTGCGATGTAGGCGTGAAAGAGGAAGTCAAACAATTCGGGGACTGGATCATGGATCATGTAGATAAAATAGATGTTTTGATCAACAATGCCGGTCCGTTTATCCCGGGCAATGTATATGATGAGGAAGAAGGCGCGCTGGAGCAAATGATGTCGGTGCATTTGTTTGGGGCTTATCATTTGACACGAATGTTGATTCCTGGTATGATCAGGCAAAAAAGCGGGCATGTATTTAATATTTGCTCCATTGCTGCCCTGCAGGCCTATCCAGGAGGAGGGTCCTATAGCATCAGCAAATACGCACTCTCCGGTTTTTCAAAAAATCTGCGCCACGAAATGAAACCGTTTGGAGTTAAGGTGACTGCCGTCTACCCCGGTGCCGCCTTTACGGATACCTGGAAGGATTCAGGCATCGAAGCAGAGCGCATGATGAAAGCAGAGGATATTGCTAAAATGATCTACTCGGCAGCCATGCTGTCGCCGCAGGCTTGTGTGGAAGAGATTATACTCCGTCCCCAGCTGGGGGACCTGTAAGTTATTTGGATTTATTCACTCTGACATATCTAGAGTGATCTCAATTCTTCCATCACCTCTTTTTTTCTCCGGCGGCTTATTTCTACTTTGGAATGATCGGTCATTACCAGCCAGCCATCGTGTGTATAATTGGTGATATAATGTTTATTGACAAGATGTGATTTGTGTACGCGGATAAACCCATGCCCGGATAAAATTTCTTCATATTCTTTCAATGTGCGGGAGATCAATACTGTTTTTCCTGATGAAAAGAAAAAGCAGGTATAATTATTCTCTCCTTCCAGCCGGATGATCTCATTGGGATAATGAAAAAAAAGGCCCTCTGTTGTAGCCAATGCCAATTTAAAATCCTTTTTCTCCGGCGTGCTTATGTTGTGCAGGAAATTATTGTACAGGGCCTGGTTGGCCGACAAGTTAGCTTTAGCCATAAACCGGTCCATGGCCTGGCGCAGTTCATCCGCATCGATTGGCTTCAGCAGATAATCCAAAGCGCTGAAACGGATGGCTTCAATAGCATAGTGATCGTGCGCGGTGGTGAAGATGACACTGAAGTTTATCTGCGGAAGCTGTTTTAACAGATCGAGACCGTTTATATAAGGCATTTGTATATCCAGGAAAACAAGTGAGGGTTGCCAGGTTTTGATCAGTTGAAGCCCTTCGTGCGGGTCAGTGCTGCTTTTCAGTTCGTCTATTTCCGGGGCATAATAACGAAGCATTAGGGTAAGTGTGTTGACAGCCGAGGGTTCATCGTCAATGATCAATGCTTTTATCATAACTCGGTATTTTTCAATGTCCGGCAAATATGGTTAAAGTTACCAGAGTACCCTGTGGATTGCCATTTCCATCGGTAAGGTCGGTGATAGTTACTTCAAAGGGCTGCTGATATTGCTGGCGTAAAATATTCATTCGTTCATATACCAGCGACAAACCTTTTGATTTATGGCGGTTGCCATTACCGGTTGCCTGCTGCAATCGTGATGCTGCCTCTCGGCCAATACCATTGTCCTGTATGGTGCATAGCAGGATATCGTCCGCTGACAGGTTGAATCGTATGTCGAGTTTTCGTTTACCCTGCCTTGGCATCAACCCATGCCAGATGGCGTTTTCCACAAACGGCTGCAACATCATTGGGGGAATTTTTATCTCGTCGGCATCAATGGTTTCATCAAGATGTATACTATATGTAAATAGGTCATTAAAACGTAATTGCTCCAACTGCAGATAAAGGTCAAGCATCTCTGTTTCTTTTTCCAGTAAAACGAAATTTTGGTCGCAGTGATTTAGTATCTCGCGTTGCAGTCTGGAAAATTTGGAAAGATATTTATTGGCTTCAATTACATTGCCTTGCAGAATGTATTGTTGTACCGAGTTCAGGGCATTGAAAATGAAATGAGGGTTCATTTGTGCCCGCAGCGCTGTAAGCTTTGAAATCGCAAGGTTCTTGTTAAGTTTCAAGACTTCCATCTCCTTTTCACGGGTTTGTTGCTCGGCTTTTATTTTATCAATCTTATCTACGATAAGTGATGCAATAGTGGTGAGAACCTGTAAATGGCGATCGGTGTAAAAATTCTTTTGCGGGTGTTCACTGTCAATCACGCCGATTACACCCTTTTCGTCAATGACCGGCACCGAAATTTCCGAGCCTCGCTGTATATCGTCTATAATATACCGTGTATCGAGACTGGTATCTGTAATAATCTCTGGCTTGCCCGACCGGGCGACGCTTCCGACGATGCCCATTCCAAGCGGAATTTCCATCGGCTTGGTAATTTTGTTGTCAGGTGTTGTTTTAGGCCCCCATGCTGCCTTTTGTATGAGTACATCCCTGTTTTCGTCTTTTAGGTAGATCACGCAATCTTCGAAACCTAACCTGGAAATGCAATTCCTCGTTACGTCCCAAAGCATGGCTTCAACATTCTTTTGCTCATTCATGGAGGTAGCAAAAAAATTGATGATCTGTTCGATCTCTAACCGGTATTGAAGGCTGGTGGCTTTCAGTTGCTGCATTTCCGTTTTTTCACCCTCTCTTTTCTTTATATTTTTTTCACGACGTTTTATCAAAAGATAGCCTATAGCCACGAGACCAAGAGTTGAGAGAATTAAGAACCACCACCTTTGCCAGAATGGCGACAATATGGTGAACGGGTAGGATGCTATATTTCCCCTGTAAGTGTTTCCTAAGAAAGCTGCTACTTCAAAAGTGTAATTGCCGGGCGAAAGACTTTGAAGACTAACTGCCCTTTCCTGACCGGCGGTGGTCCAGTTGCTATCGGCCCCCATCAACCTGTAAGCGTACTGTACTGCAGCGGGATCTGATAAGTGAATACCAGTGAAGTGAAAAGTCAGGGATCGTGAATGATAGGGCAACCGCAGGGTACCGACAGTGGCCAAGCCGGTGCCGCCGTTGGTATTTTCTTTTTGGTTGGGAAAGGAAATGCCCATGATCTCGCAAGACGGCGGTAAAACATAATGAGTAATGCTACCCGGGTCATAGCGCATTAGCCCCGATGACGTCGCAACCCATATAAGGCCGTTTTGATCCTGCGCCATTTTTACCGAGTGAAAACTGTTGATGGTAAACCCGTGGCTTTGGCCATACGGCCTCACCAAAAATTCAGTTTCGCTTTCCTGTTCAATGCGGGTGATGTCTTTATAACTGGCGGCCCAGGCCACCCCCTTATTATCTATCAATACTTGCAGATATATCATCGAGGATAGGCCGTCATCGGTGCTGAATTGCTTTTTTACAACCCAGCCATTTTCTTTTTTGGTACACAGTAATATGCCATCACCAATTGTGGTGATCCATATATGGCCGTCCCTACCGGGCCGGATATTCGTTATTGATGGCTTTTGTCTTTCTATATTATCAATAGTAATGGTGTAGAGCGAATCATTTTTCCATTCTAAAAGCCCCCTGTCGCTTCCAAGTAAAAGGCTGCCATCTTCATTGGCAATACCATCAGTTACTGTTGAGTAAAGAGGGGCTTTGTCATTTATAAAGTAGTTTTTAAAAGAAACGGCGCCACCGGTTCCGTACATAATTTTTGTTATCCCGTTTTCTCCACAAGCAAACAATTCTTTATTGGTTGTAGAAACAAATTTATAATTGGCGTTGCTTCTCAGCCCGTCGGCGGTGGTAAATCGTTTCAGTTTTCCATTTTTCAGTTGGCTAAGACCTTCATAGCCACTGCAAAACCAGGTGTCGCCATTCGTTTCTTTATAGATATCAAAAACTTCAGCAAGTGGAAAGACGGTTTTCCATAATGAAAAAGTGGTATCTGCATGGTCACGGTTTGTTTTGTTTTTAAAAAGCCTGCCCCTGTTGCCGCCTGTTATCAGCGACCCATCGCTATTTACAAACAAGGAATAGAGTTCTTCAAAACCTTGCAGTAAAGGCTGGTTTACCGGAGAAAAAAGAAGCGGTCGGGCAAATAATAAATCTTCATGAGTCCCGATCCAGAAATTATTTTCCCGGTCAGGTCTCACACAACTTCCCCATTTTCTGTACTGCATTGGCAGATCAATTATATAGTCTGCCGTATTTGTTTGGGGGTTAAATGAATAAACCCCTTCTGAAGCAAAATATAATAACTGGCCGCTCGTGCTGGTCAGCGCGTTGCCAATTCCTTCGCTAAATTGATAACGGTAGATCGTGCTTTTGTCAATCATCCAAAACCCGCTTATTTGCGAGGCCAGGTATATTGTATCCTTATTGAGGGCAACCATCCCGGTTATATAGTCCCTGTTGGCGGTGATAGTATGGATCAGCGCCAGTTTGTTGTCATGATAGCGGTACAAATCGTATCCGTCGCTAAGGTAGGCGGCGCCGTCGCCGGCAATGCTGATGAATTTTACTTTTTTATTTCTACCCTGGAGCTGCGACCAGGCGGGGAGTACAGACAGGGTAAAACTGGTTTGCTTTTTCTGGGAAACCTGTTCAGGCCTGCCTGCTGTTACTATCGCTGGGCCCATATCGGTTGCCATCCACAGTTTGTTGTTATGCAAAGCAAGCGAATACACTGAAAAATTAATGTTGCCGTGATCGGCGTAAAGCAATTTGTTTTGCCGGTAATAAAATAACCCGCCTTCAGCGCCTACCCATATCGTTTGCTCTTCATCTTCAATTATGGCATACACTTTACCTAGCCTGTGATTGCCGGCAAACAATAAATTTTCGTAACTATAACCATCATATCGGCTTATGCCGGCAGCATGGCCGATCCATAGGAAATGCCGGGAGTCCTGGAACAATGCGCTGATATCCGATGACGCCAGCCCGTTAATGGTGCTGAAACGAGTTAAATGCCAGGCGCTTCCCTGAGCGTGCCCCGGCATTGATACTTCGATGCCGGCTAGCAAAACAAACAAAAGAGCCAGGTTTTTTATTTGAGTTCTCCATGCTGACACTATCAGCGCTTTTTATACATTTAATTTACTCAATATTTAAAGCTCTTCCTACGATTATTTCCAGTCAAGGTTAAAAGCGCCTGCTATTTTTTGATGTTGAGAAAATAAAATAGACCGATGCTAATGACACTGTTCTTTACCTTCAAATTGGGTTGATCGTATAATTCAGTCAACCCCATGTTGTACCGCAAGTTGATGCCCGCCCCGAATCCTGTTCGGTAGCCAATGCCTGCCAACCATTTGATATCTGTTTTTTTGAAATCGTGTTTATTGTCAACAAAGGTATTTCCATCGCCTAGTTTGGATGACAGCAGTAACCCCAACTGCGGTCCTGTTTCCGCAAAAAAGCCTGAGGGGTGATTATATTGTACGAGTATGGGAATATTCAGGTACGCGAATTTCTGGCGATCAGGCTCTATATAAAAGAAATCATATTTTACGCCTTCCCCGGAGTATAATAATTCAGGCTGTATCCTGAACCGGTCTGAAACACCGATACTAACTAATACACCGCCATAAAAATGTAACAGGCTTTGACGATCTCCGATATCATTGGCATGTTCTCCTTTCCAGGTGGCAATATTTAGTCCGGCCTTCACGCCGTATTCTACCTGTGTTCTGCCCGTAATAAAGGCCAGGATCAGTAGTGTACCA
This sequence comes from Bacteroidota bacterium, assembly GCA_023412975.1. Taxonomy (GTDB): domain Bacteria; phylum Bacteroidota; class Bacteroidia; order Chitinophagales; family Chitinophagaceae; genus Terrimonas_B. The sequence goes on from JAEZRB010000003.1 coordinate 8,612, forward strand.
GGTATAATCTTTTTCATAATGCTGGGTTTATTGGTTTGAGGGAACGCAGGCGGCCACGCGTAGGTCGTTTACATTCGCAAAAAAATTAAAGGAACCAGACTTGTTTTTCCATTGCTTGTTTCATCTGGACTAGTCTAATGGTTATCGAAGATATTTTTAGGAAAAGGATTCGCCATACTTCAGGCAACATCGCTTTTCTTTTGGGCCGTGATTTTTTATTATTGCGCCCCGGCTGGTTTGTCTATCCGGATTGATGAAGGATTGCTTTTAAGGCCGGTTGAAGAAACTAATGTAAAATTGAAATCACCCCATGTGGCTGAAGCAAACCGGATGCAGATTGATCGGCTGATGGTGCCACTGGTTCCGTCAGTAACGGCGTATTCACTGGTAAACTTACTACCATTGGAATATTCCGAAGTGTACTCTACTTTGTCAATTACAACTCCGGGGGAAACCTTGTAAAGGATAGAATAATAAAACCTGGTACCGGTGTTTCCACTGCTCAGTGTACAGCCATTGAGGGCGATGGAGGTAATTGTGGCAGGCTGGGTTGTAATAAACGGATCTACTTTATCACTTTTTTTACTGCAACTGATTAAGACAGCACAAAAGAGTGAACAAAGCAAGAAACTGATAGAACTCACGCTATTTCTTTGGCTGCAGGTTTTCATTTTTTTAGGTTTAAGGTTAATAGAATTGTTTTGGCTTTGTGCCCTGATTAACTGAAGTAGAATATCTTCATAAAAATATCAGCCATTGTACCCTTTTTGGAAAGCGTTTAGGAAACGGTCGGTTCTAATGAGAAGCCGGTTGGGAAGCTGGTGAGCATCTAATTTTTCGAGGTTGTAAACGGCTGTAACGGGATGCTACCGGCTATATATTTTAAGGCTGCCTTTGCGAGCGCCGGTCTATTTTTGTAATAGTGAAAAAATTTGCCTTAATAGCGTGGTTGGCCGCAATTGCGGTTGCGGCAGATGCACAACTGGATTTTCAAACCATTGTGACAAGTGGGCCCGTCGTGGTAGGAGAATCCTTCCAGGTGCAATATGTGCTGGACGATACCGATGCCGACAACGAGTTTTTTGCCCCCGACTTCAACGGCTTCCGGGTGGTAAGCGGTCCTAATATTTATACCGGTTCGGCTTTTGGCGCTTCAGGGCCCAGGAAGTTGAAAAATATTGTCTATACCCTGGCTGCTACCGCCACCGGGAAATTTATTATCCCGGGTGCCTCGATAAGGATCGAAAACAGGCTTTACAAAAGTAACCAGGCCTGGATACAGGTGATCAGCCCGGCACAGGCCGCTGCTAAGATGAGAAAACAACAGGCGGTTAAGATAAATGAGGATGTTTTCCTGGGCCCTGGTGAAAATCCCTACGACAAAATCCGGCGCAACCTATTTATAAAGGTGTTGGTGGATAAAACCAGCTGCTTTGTAGGAGAACCCGTCACTGCCATTTTCAAATTATACTCCAGGCTTGATTCAAGATCTGATATTGTTAAGAATCCAGGATTCTATGGATTCACGGTGCAGGATATGATCAACCTTGACAATCGGAAGAGTACTACCGAACAGGTAGACGGGAAAGATTTTGATGTGCATATTGTCAGAAAAGTACAACTATACCCGCTGCAGGCCGGTCGTTTTGAGATTGATGCCATGGAAGTGAAGAATAAAGTAAGATTCTCAAAAAGCGCGGTCAGCAGGCAGGTGGAGCAGGAAATCATTGAAGGCGTCATACCCGAAAGGGATGAATACCGGGATCCTAATACTGCTGTTTTTGAAAATAGCATGTCGACCAGGCCAGTCTACATCACTGTGAAACCGGTACCTGAAAAAAATAAACCTGAAGACTATGATGGGGCAACCGGAAATTTCAAGATCACAGCGAGCCTGAATAAAAATCAGCTGGCCAGGAATGAAGAAGGTGAGATCGTAATCAGCATTACGGGTAAGGGTAACTTTACACAGCTATCTCCACCAGTGATTCAATGGCCGCGGGGTATTGAAGGGTTTGAACCTTTTGTTGAGGACGCCATCGATCATATGCAGATCCCAATGAGCGGGAAACGGGAATTTCACTATCGGTTTGTTTCCTCGCGTGCCGGAAATTATATACTGCCTGCCGTGAGTCTTTCTTTTTTTAATCCCGATACAAACGTGTATCGGAATGTACATACCAGTCCTATTGAACTTGCCGTAACCAGCCTTGAAAATCCACGCGTACTCACCGGTGAAACGAACAACGCCAATCCTGCTCAAGGTATAAGATTTTGGCCCTGGCTTGCCCTCGGTATCGCGCTCATCGCCGGCATGACTTTCATTTTCTATTTTAAGAAAAATAAAAACCGCCAACTGGCCTCTGAAGTTTTCGAGCCAACGCCAAACACTTTACCAACAGTCGGGGAAATTTTGCAACCCGCCGTCGCTTTTTCGCAGGCCGATGAGAGAACATTTTATGCTATTCTTCGCGACTGTATCTGGAAGTTTTTTGGTCAGCGCCTGAATATAAGCGGCAGCCAGATAAATAAATACAGCCTTGCAACGACGCTGCAGCAGATGGGAGTTGACGAAAACAGCCGGTCCTCTATAATTTCGATATTATCGGTCTGTGAGACTGGTATTTTCACCGAAGTGGAAGGTATGGGAGATAAAGAGGAAATATTGCGACAGGCAAAGGCAGCGCTCGAAAAAATGGATGCGCAACTGAACGCCTGATTCAAAGAAGCTATTCCGAATATTTGTAACCCACTCCTCTCACCGAGTGAAAATATTTTGGGTTGCGGCTGTCCTCTTCAAAATACTTTCGAAAATTGAGTATAAAATTATCGATGGTGCGGGTAGTTGGGTAGACATTGTATCCCCAAACTGATTGCAGGATCTTTTCACGGGGTACCACTTCATTTTTATTTTCGATCAACAGTTTCAGTAACATGGTTTCCTTTTTACTGAGCTGTATTCTCTGGCGCGATTTAGTAGAGGCTTCCTGGGCTTTGAAGTCAATGACATTATCGCCAAAACTATAGCTATTCCCCACCGTGGACTTATCCAGGAGTTTTTTATTCTTATCAATCAGCTTGTTCACCCGGAGCAGGAGTTCTTCAAGGTTGAAAGGTTTGGTGAGATAATCGTCAGCGCCTTTTTTTAGTCCGAGTACCCGGTCTGCGCTGGTGTTTTTGGCGCTTAGGATAAGGATAGGCACTTCATTGTTGCTGATACGGATAGTTTCCGCCACGCTAATACCATCCATTTCGGGAAGCATTACGTCGAGAATGATCAGGTCGAAGTATTCGTTATCCACGGCGTTGAGGGCGCTTACACCATCAAACGCGGAGGTAACGCCATAACCTTCAAGTTCCAGGTTTAACTTCAGGGCCTCGTGTAAATTCTCCTCATCCTCTACCAGTAATATGGAAGGCTTTTTGTCCTGATTCATGATCTTAATAGTTTAGTAAGTCGAACAAAAAAACTCAGATAAAAAACCTGACCACAAAAGTACTGCCATGGGGAGTATTGTTTGTCACCGAAATGTCCGCATTGTGGTCTTGGGCTATCCTGCTGCAAAGATACAAACCCAGGCCGGTGCCTTTTGTTTTGCGCGTTGCTTCGCTTCCGATCCGGTAAAAGCGGGTGAATATTTTATTCTTTTCCTCATCAGGGATGCCAGGCCCTTCGTCGGAGATCTCCAACTGTATCAGGGATTCTGATTTCTTCAACACGGCGGTGATGGGCGACTCTTTGGGAGATTATTTAACGGCGTTTTCAAGCAGGTTATTTATGAGTATCTGCATTAACAGGGGGTCGCCTTTTATGTCAACATCCGGCTCGGACAGTTCCAGGAATGTCCTGTCGGTGAAACGATTTCTGAAATCCTGCACACAATCTCTTAACAGGTCAGAGAGATCCAGGTCTTCTTTGGTGAATTGATAGCCGCCGCCTTCAAGCTGTGAAGCGATCAGGATATTATTGGTAAGAAAAGTGAGCCTGGTCGTTTCTTCAAGCGTATTATGTATTAATCTTTTTTGTTTTTCCGGGTCAAGATCATACTTCTGCATGGTCTCCAGGTTGAGCCGCGCTACAGCGATCGGTGTTTTGAGCTCATGGGTAATAGCCATCATGAAGTTTTGCTGCTGTTGCTGTTGTCTGAACTGGCTCCTGACGGTCCGGTAGACAAATATGGCAGCCAGGATGATCAATGCAAAAAAGAAAACGCCTTCGCCGATATGTTTAAACGCTTCGCGTTTCCTGAAACTCGCCACATTATCATATCCGGTACGGTATTGTTCAGGGGAAACCGTGCTGTCAATGGTGGCATCGAGTTCACGTAGTTTGTAATCGGCCAGCTCCGAGCTTTGGCGTTGCAGGGAGATCAGCCACCAGGCAAGTGCTGCTATGATATAAAAAAGCATGAGCCAGTAGATAACTGTTGCCCTTTTAATTTTTTTGCGATTGGTGCCTGGCATGTGGTTTTATTGCTTTTCGATACGTAGCCCTGCGTTCAGGACATTCTTCAACGGGTCTTCGCGCATGATCTGTTCTATCGTAAAACTGTAGTTACCGGCTTTCAGGCTTTGAGGAGGTGCAAGGGCTATGCGGTGTTCATATATATCATCCATCCCGGTTGCCAGCCAGCCTTTGTCGTTGGTGGCCAGTAAAAGGTCTTTTTGGATCTTCACAACGGAGTCCTGGCCTGGCCCTTTTACATAAACGTTGATGTAGATATTATTGAAATTATACTTTTCATTATGCCGCAGGATAAAGTACAGCTGGTACTGCGAAGTAGTATCGGAGATGGTGAAATCAAATACTGGTTTATAACTTCTTTCCCATTCATGGCGCGGGATGGCCACGCTTTTTTCGTACAGGTCGACCGTGGTACACGAAAACAGGAGGCAGGATGCCAGGATGGCAAGGCAGGCTTGAGAGGTTTTTTTCAAAAGGCTATTTTTTACAAAAATAATCAAGAACCCGGCATGAAACTAAATCCAGGGATAAACCGGTATGTCTATAATGGAAATTACTACAGTACGTTCAACACCTGTTCCTTTGCTTTTTCCAATTCATCTTTCATAAGGACCACGCTCTTCTGGATAGCTGCATCGTAGGCTTTCGAGCCGGTGGTATTGATTTCGCGGCCGATCTCCTGCAGAATAAAAGAAAGTTTCTTGCCTTTTGCTTCCTCCGGTTCTTTCAAAATGGAAAGGAAATATTCGCAGTGGTTTTCTAGCCGCACCTGTTCTTCGGTGATGTCGATCTTCTCAATATAGTAGATCAGCTCCTGCTCCAGCCGGTTATCATCATAGTTCTCTTTACCCACATTATCTTCCAGGAGCTTGGAAATCCCTTCGCGGATCTTTTTCTGCCGCAACGGTTCGAGCCTGATCACTTCCTGCTGGTGTTTTACGATATTATTAATACGCGACACCAGCTCACCCTCCAGTGACTTGCCTTCGTCAACGCGGTGGAGGTTGATGTCGTCGATAGCTGATAAAAGCACCTTTTGAAACTGTGCCCATTCCTCGTCTGTTAAGGTATCGCTACCCGGCGTGATCACTTCTGGCAATTTGACCAGCGTGCTAAGAATATGGGATGGATCGAGATTTAATTCGGCGGAGAGTTCTGCAAGTGATTTGTAATAAGCTTTTGCCAGGTCTGTGTTGATGGTTACCGGTTTGGCATTGCCTGTTTCTTTCAGACTGATCATACAGTCTACACTGCCACGGGCCAGCTTTTCCGAGAGTATACGGCGGATATCAAATTCATAGGGTTTCAGGATGGACGGCAACCGGAGCTGGAGTTCAAACTGTTTACCATTGAGTGATTTGATGTCTACAAGAAAAGTCTTATCGCCAACATTATTTTCCGCTCTTCCAAAGCCGGTCATCGATTTTAACATGGGTAGATTTTTGTTGGCTATAAAGATATTCAAAATAAAAATCCCTCCGAAAAATCGAAGGGATCGTTATAATGGATGGGTTAGTAAGTACAGGGAAAAAAATTCCCAACACAATATTAAATATAATTTTCACGATCTGGAAAAATTTTATTAAGAATTTTATTCACATTTTATTTTGGCTTGTGGAAAAGGGAAACGTGAATTGAGGGGAATTAATACCCCTTTTGTCTTTTCTCACCATGAAGATCTAAAAAAAATTGCGAGTACAAATTTCGTTTGCCTGCTGCAACCAGCACGCAGCAACAGTTTCATCAGTCATTGTTTTTTCTTTTGTAACATCGTTGATCGAAATACGGCAATAGCAATTCAGGATATTAGCCGCTACCTTTGCGGAAAGTTTTTTTATGCGCTTCGACAAACCTGTTCCTCTCACCGAGATCGCAGCATTGATCAATGCCGAACTATTGGGCAATACAACCGCATCGGCTACGGGGATAAATGAAATACACAAAGTAGAGAGAGGTGATCTGGCCTTTGTAGATCATCCCAAGTACTATGATACCTGTATTCATTCCGCAGCAAGTTTTATCATCATCAATAAGAAGACGGTATTTCCCGAAGGCAAAGCATTGCTGGTGACCGACGATCCTTTTGAAGCATACCAGACAATTGTCCGCAAGTTCAGACCATTTGCGCCCTCTATGCAAGCGCTTAGCGAAAGCGCGGTCGCGGGTGAGGGGACGGTGATCATGCCCAACAGTTATATCGGAAACCATGTGAGCATTGGCAGGAATTGCATTATACATCCCGGCGTTACTATCCTTGATCATTGTGTGATCGGCGATGATGTCATCATTCAGGCCGGAACGACCATTGGGAGCGACGCTTTTTATTATAATAAAAAAACCAACCGCGATATTCACTATAAGAAAATGCTTAGCTGCGGCCGGGTGGTCATTGGTAATGCAGTAGAGATCGGCGCCGGCTGTACAATCGATAGGGGAGTGACGGGTGATACAGTGATCGGCGCGGGTACCAAGATCGATAACCTGGTACATATCGGTCATGATACAGTCGTAGGCCGTAATTGTCTTTTTGCTGCGCAGGTAGGTATTGCCGGTGCGACTACCATTGAGGACAACGTGATTTTATGGGGACAGGTTGGAGTAAGCAAAACATTAACGATCGGTGAAGGAGCGATTCTCAACGCGCAAAGTGGTGTGAAAGATTCTTTACCCGGAGGTAAAGCCTACTTCGGTTCACCTGCGCAGGATGCCAGGGAAAAAATGAGAGAGTTGGTTTGGATCAAGCGAATCCCGCAGCTATGGGAAAAGGTAATGGGCGGTAAAGATTGAAAGTTTAAAACGGCGGTGAATAATCATAAGGCAATTGATCAGCCAGGTTTTTCCAGCTCCAGTATCCCTGGTTGATCCAGTCCTTCTGATCATAGTAGTAACCATTCTCCATGATCGCGATAGCGTCGGTGATATCAATGTAAGATACCTGGATCGGAACGTCCCTGGGTAGTTTGAACTGTTTCAGGTATTGAGGTTCGGGTTTCGCCTTGGCATATGTGACACTGATTTTCCTCGGGAACCAAATCTCGACCTGCATGGTGCTATCCAGCGCACCGTAATACAGGGTATCATATACATCCACCACCCTGCTGAATTTTTTATCATTCTTTTCATCAAGGATATCGATCATAAAGCCTTCTTCCAACACGGTGCTGTCGTAATAACTCCTCATAAAATGCAGCTTGGAGCCATAGTAAGCTTTTTCCCTGTTGGCCTCCCAAGCTGCCTTCATACTATCGCTGCCTTCCATTTCTGTATACAGGCAAAACCCGCGATAAGAATTAATATTGTTGTTGTAATTATAAATAAAGGAATCCAGCTGGTATCGCATGGTGTAGCCCAGTGCCCTGTTTTCAATAAGCAGCGGTTCGGTGGCCAGCACCCGAAGCTTATTGCTTTTTTTCAGCAGGTAAAATTTTAATACCTCGGGGTTGAGCAGGCTGGTCTGAGCCGCGTTAGGCGTATGGCCGATAAAATGACCGGTAAAGAAATCACCATACTTCGCCCATCCATCCTTTACTTCATTGCTGGTCTTGATCACCACTTCGCCCAGGCTTTTTTCTTCCTTCGCCATTTCAATATCCGGGATCCTGTTATCGGCGCTACTGATATTTACCTGCCGGGTTTGGTAACCCGTAAAACTTACGATCAGTTCATACCCGCCTGACTTTAATTGCAGTGAGAACTCTCCCTCCCGGTTGGTAGTAGTGCCAATGGTTGTATTCTGGCAATAAACGGACGCGCCGTTCAGGGGTTCCTTGGTAGCAGAGTCAATAATCCGGCCGCTGACGCTAAACTGGCTCCAGCCGAAAAGGGAGCAAAACAAAAGAGATATGATCAAGCCGATGCGTAGTTTTTGCATAGAACTGAATTAATGCTCAAAGATACAACAGGGCAGTGGCAGCTGATAGCGTAGTTCTGCGAAGAAAATTACTTAAAACACGACTTTAACAACTATTGTAACTCCCGTCGATGCAGGATTTTATACAACGGCCGTTCCCTGTTTCAGGTCGTTGAGATATTGTACGCAGGCTTCCCTGATCGTTGTGTCAAGCGGTGTGAATGAAAACCCGGGCAATGCTGCCAACAGCTTTTTATTCTCAAAGTAGGTTTTGCTAAGCGCTACCTTGGCGCTGTCGCGGGTGAGCAGCGGTTTCTTGCCGCTGAAATATGATTTAAATTTTTCCGCACGCCAGGCCATGTTGAGAATAGCAGGTGTCGTTTCGCGGGTTGGTTTTTTCCGGTTCATTCCCTCGGCAATGGTATCCTGCAGTTTTTTAAAGGCCCAGTTATCTCCATTGACGATAAAACGTTGTTCATTGATTCCTGATTCCAGCAGCGCAATTGATGCCCTCGCTACATCCTGTACGTCTACAAAGCCATTAATTCCTGGTGGGTACCACTTGAATTCTTCATACACATTTTTGAAGATCGCGCAACTACTGGAATTCCAGTCGCCATAACCCAGGAAAGTACTGGGATTGAGGATCACACCGCTTAGCCCTTCACTGATACCACGCCACACTTCCAGCTCGCTCATGTATTTACTCTTGCCATAGTGGGTGTTTACATTGCTGTCCTCCCATTTTTTATCTTCATTCACGGTGCCGCCAGTGGCCGAACGGCCCAGCGCGGCCACGGAACTGATATGGACAAACCTGCCGACCTTTTTTTCAAGAGCAATGTTCACCACATTGGCAGTGCCATTCACGTTCACCTCGAACATCCGTTTCCGGTCTTTTTTTGAAAAAGATACTATGGCTGCCGAGTGTATTATTGAATCTATACCGTCCATGGCTTCTTCGAGTGCAACCACATCCAGCACATCACCATCGATCCATTCCACATTGTTGAAAATTGAATTGGGAACGTACCGGGGAAGATTCTTACTTCGACGTATGGCACGTACCTGGTAATTTCTTTCAACCAGACCTTTGATGATATATGCGCCGAGGAAACCGGTACCGCCGGTGATAAGTATTTTCTTTGACAAATTGATCAGTTAATAGAGCGAAGATAACGTATCGGGATTTTAAGAATATTGGTAATACCCTTTCCCCGTTTTGCGGCCCAGTTCGCCTGCGGCAACTTTTTTTTCCTGTATAAAAGACGGCTTCAATCTTTCGGGGCGGCCTAATTGTTCATAAACTGAACAACTCACGGCATAGTTGATATCATTGCCGATCAGGTCCATCAGTTTAAAGGGACCCATTTTGAAACCACTTGCTTCCAGTAATTCGTCGAGTTGACCTATTTCAACCAGACCTTCTTCAGCCAGACGAAGGGATTCGATATAAAAGAGCCGCGCGACCCGGTTAACAATAAAACCCGGAGCGTCTTTGCAAACAACTGCTGTTTTGCCCATCTTTTGTGCCAGTTGTATTGTAGCCGATAAAGTTTCCTCATTGGTAAAATCGGTTTTTACTATTTCTACCAGTTTCATCACAGGCGCAGGATTAAAGAAATGCATGCCAATGACGCGCTCCGGTTTTTTGATGCTTTCAGCGATACGATTCAATGAAAGGGATGAAGTATTGCTCGCGAAAATGGTTTCGTTACTATTGAATTGCGCCAACTGATTGAAAAGATTCGTTTTCGCCTCTAAGTTTTCAATGATGGCTTCGATAAAAATATCTGCCTTGCAAAGCTGCAGATCGCTGGTAAAGACCAGTCGAGAAAGAAGGCCCTCTTTATCTTCTTCTGTCATTTTCCCTTTTCCAACCAGCACCTCAAGACTTTTTATCATGTTCACTTGAGCATTTCCTATCGCTGCCTGGCTGGTGTCGAATAATATTGTGTAAAATCCCGAGCGGGCTGCAACCTGTGCAATCCCGCTGCCCATGGTGCCAGCGCCACAAACGCAAATCGTATTTATCATAATAAGAGTTGACAGTTTGTATAAAGTTATTGCCTTTCGCGGGGTAGGATTAAATTTTTTATTACCTTAAAACAAAATTTAAGATATGAGTGAAGCCACCACACCACTTGAATCGAATCCTGCGCCGGTAACTACTCCGCCTGTACAGCCCATAACAAAAATTCCCACGACCATAAGTTTTGGCGTGGTACTGCTTTTATTCTTCCTGCCATTCCTGGAGATAAAATGCAACAATATGGTTCTGCAAAAAGTTAGTGGTGTTCAACTTGCCACTGGCTTTAAGGTAAAAGGCCCAGGCAGTAGCAATTCAATTGTTGGAAACCTGGAGGGTTTTTCAAAAAATAAAAATACAAGTGTGAAGTCTGAGCGCCGTTCCCCAAACCTGCCTGCTCTCCTAGCTCTCGGTCTGGGTATCGCAGGGCTGGTGCTCGCTTTGCGGGAGTCGAGGAAAGGAAGTTTTATCGTGGCGATACTGGGTGGCGTTGCCCTGGTGGCAACCATGATCGATGTAAAAAGTAAACTCAACTCAGAGCTGCGCGGTTCGGGTAGTTCCCTTTCGGGGAGTCGCGACTTTGGTGAGGATCTGCTGGTATCGATCGATTTTGCCCCGGGACTATACCTGGCGATACTGGGTTTTGCCGCTGCTACATTTTTTAGCTATAAATGGAGCCGTGGTAGTTAGGCATTAATGGAAATATCAGCCTGATCCGCGATCAGATAGCGCCAGAGAATTGTTTCAAAAACCGGACATCGTTTTCGCTGAACAGCCGGATATCATTGATACCATATTTAAGTATAGCGGGTCTCTCGATACCCATCCCAAAAGCAAAGCCGGTGTATTTGTTGGGATCGATATTGCAGTTTTGCAAAACATTTGGATGCACCATGCCGCAGCCCAGGATTTCTACCCAACCGGTTTTCTTACAAATATTACAACCGCTGCCTCCGCAAATAAAACAGCTCACATCCATTTCCGCACTTGGTTCTGTGAACGGGAAATAAGAGGGACGGAACCGAACCTTTACGTCCTTACCATACATATCTTTTACAAAAAAGTAAAGTGTCTGCTTTAAATCGGCGAAGGATACATTTTCATCAATATAAAGACCTTCTACCTGGTGAAAAAAACAATGACTCCGTGCACTGACGGTTTCATTGCGATACACGCGACCGGGCATTAGCATACGAATAGGCAATACGCCTTTCTCCATTTCCCGGATCTGGACGCTACTCGTATGCGTACGTAAAACCCAGTCCGGATTTTGTTGCACATAAAATGTATCCTGCATATCCCTCGCGGGGTGATGGAGGGGCAGGTTAAGGGCGCCGAAATTATGCCAGTCGTCTTCGATCTCGGGGCCTTCTGCAACGGCGAAACCCAGTCTTTGAAAAATGGAGATGATCCGGTTCTTCATAAGCGTGACAGGATGCCGGCTACCTAAAGGCACCGGGTCGCCGGGAAGGGTAAGGTCGATATTTGCTGATTGTTGATCGGTGGATGTTATTCCGTTTTTGAGTTGTTCATATCGCTCCTCGGCAAATTGCTTGAACTCGTTCAGGATCTGCCCGAATTCCTTTTTCTTTTCAACCGGCACATTTTTCATTTCACCCATGGTGGCTTTCACGATACCTTTTGTACCCAGCCATTTAATGCGGAACTCCTCCACCTGCTTCTCACCGGGAGCAATAAAAGCTTCCATTTCCTTTTTATGATCTTCGATCTGCTTCAGCAAATTTTCCATGCCGCAAATATAAGCAACCCCGGGGCTGACAGGTGTCCATGTCAGGAAAACTTATCGGTAGCGGCAAAGGCTGATGTGCGTTTTCAGTTTATCTTGCAGCCATGTCAGATTACCTTAATATTTCCGATTTTCTTTCACCCATCAACCTGTTTGAAATATCCAACGATGAGGGATACAGGGATGGCCAGCTCGGTAAGGCCATTGCGGTGTACGACGAGGAATTTCCTGACCTGAGCGACGCCCAAATCGTCCTGGTCGGATGCGGGGAGCAAAGGGGAAGCGGGATGATTGGCGGTGAAAGTGAGGCTCCGGCGATAGTCCGGCGGCATTTTTTCGGACTGTATTACTGGCACCAGGATATTCATGTAGCCGATATTGGGAATATAAAAGCGGGCTCATCTTTCAGCGACTCATACGCGGCGCTCAAAACCGTGATCAGCGAACTGATCGGTGATGGCAAAACGGTAATCATACTAGGTGGCTCACACGATCTCACACTTGCGCAGTACCAGGCTTATGCAGATAATAAAAAGCTGATCGAGGCGTCATGTGTTGATGCATTGATCGATCTCAATATTGATTCTCCGTTTCGTCATGAAAATTTCCTGATGGAGATGCTGACCGGCGAACCAAATTACCTGCGTCATTATAATCATATCGCCTTCCAGAGTTATTATGCCCATCCGCGCATGCTGGAGACCATGGACAAACTACGGTTTGACTGCTTCCGCGTGGGACATGTGAAAGAAAGCATCGAGGAGATGGAGCCGGTGATACGCAACAGCGATCTTTTCTCCTTCGATATATCTGCGATAGCCAATGCTTATGCACCGGCTAACAGTATTTCACCTAATGGATTGAACGGTGAAGAAGCATGTGTGTTGATGAGATATGCCGGCATGAGCCCGAATGTAAAATCTATAGGTGTTTATGGTTACAACCCCCAGCACGACAGGGATGAGCTGACGGCGCGCCAGGTTAGCCAGATGCTGTGGTATGTGCTGGATGGCAGGAGCCGCGGCAAACGCGAAGCGGAGCTCAATGAAAAGGAATCGTTCAATGAATACCATATGGCGTTTGCGGAAGTCGAAACCGTTTTTTTACAAAGCAAAAAAACAGGACGCTGGTGGATGCGGTTGCCCGACAACAGGTTTATTGCCTGCAGCTATAAAGATTATTTGCTGGCAAGCAGCAATGAGATTCCCGAGCGCTGGCTGCGAGCGCAGGAGAGAGGATAGTGAGTGTATTGTTTACATGGTATTCACTTAAAAATTCAACTCGCAACAATAATTTTAACCAATGATCAGAACCGGGATTTGTTCTTACGGTATGAGTGGTAAATTATTCCATTCCCCCTTTATTCAAAACCACCCGGGATTTGAACTGGCCGCTATCGTGGAGCGATCCCGTAGTGAATCCCGCGAGCGGTACCCGGATTCTAAGCTGTACCGGTTTGTTGAAGAAATGCTCGATGATGAAAGTCTTCAGCTGATTATTGTTAACACACCAGTGCAGACCCATTATGAATATGCCATGAAGGCGATTGAAGCGGGCAGGCATGTGATAGTAGAAAAACCTTTTACTGTTACAGTCAAGGAGGCAGAAGAACTGGTACGTCGGGCGGAGGAAAAAAATGTATTGTTGTTTGTGTACCAGAACCGCCGCTATGATGGCGATTACAAAGCTGTCAAGGAGGTTTTGGAGAAGAAATTATTAGGCGAAATAAAAGAAGTGGAGATAAGGTTCGACCGTTTTCGTACCGGGATAAGTCCAAAGTTGCATAAGGAGTCAGCGATTCCGGGAGCTGGTACAACTTATGACCTTGGCGCACACCTTGTCGACCAGGCATTGCAATTATTTGGTGAACCGAAGTCTTTATTTGCCGACCTGGTGGCCATGCGCGAGGGAAGCCAGGTGGATGATTATTTTGAGATCATACTGTACTATCCTTCGTTCCGGGTGAGGTTGAAAGGTTCCAGTTTTGCAAAAATGCCGGTACCAGAGTATATCCTGCATGGGACGAAAGGAACATTTCTCCAGCAGCGCTCAGATATGCAGGAAGCATTATTATTAAAAGGTATTCAGCCATCTACTCAGCCCTGGTATTCCCAACCGACCCAGCCTGATGGTGTACTTAATATTATACAGGACGGTAAGGAAGAGAAAAGGGAAACTACATCAACAGCCGGCAACTATATGGATTACTTTGAGGATGTAGACAGGGCGATCAGGGGACTGGCACCAAACCCGGTACCGGGAACAGATGGGGTAAGGATCATCCGCATCCTGGAAGCGGCAAAGCAAAGCGCAAATGAGAGAAGGGTTGTGGATTTTTGACGTTATTAATCTTTAAGTTCATTGTTTAATAGATTTCAAATGTTCAGTGTTCACTCAATTTCAAAACCAGGATTGTTCCTGGTGGCCATGTTTGTTTTTGGTTCCTGTTCCGTACAAAAAAAGATCGGTAAGTCAGCAGATAAGACAGTGTTGTCGGCGCCGGCTTTGCAAACCGGGCATGTCGGTATCAGCATTTACGAGCCATCAACAGGTAAGTACTGGTACGATTTCCAGGGTGATAAATATTTTGTACCGGCCAGCAATACCAAGATCCCTACACTTTATGCTGCGATGAAATACCTCGGTGATAGCCTGGAAGGCTTACGTTACGTGCTTTTTGAAAATGATAAAAAGGAAAAAACCTACTGGATACAGCCCACCGGTGATCCTACTCTATTACATCCTGATTATAAGAACCAACCCGTCGTTGATTTCTTTAAGAAAGATACATCGGCGCGCTTCGAGCTCATTAGTGCCAATCAATGGGAGGACACACCCTGGGGTGCAGGATGGGCCTGGGGAGACTATTCTGCCTACTATATGGCGGAGCGGAGCCCATTTCCCGTTTACGGAAATGTTGTACATGTGACGGGTGTGGGTGATGGAATACAGATCGCTCCCCGTGGATTTGAATGGGTTTATGGCGGTAAGGATGGCGACAGCGTTTTTTCACTAGGTCAAAACAAATACAGCTTCCGGCGCGATATGAAACAGAACCGGTTTATCTGGACAAGAAGTTCGTCACCGGTAGTGAAAACAGAGATACCGTTTGTTACATCGATTCCCTTATCAGTTTCCTTATTGAAGGATACAATCGCTGGTTTAAAAC
>JAEZRB010000026.1 GCA_023412975.1 Bacteroidota bacterium
CATAAGTATGATAGTCGATACCCAGTCGTTCGTAAATCTCTTTCATCAGCTTTTCCACTTCAATCGCTGTGTTTTCATCACGACTCAGCATAAATACGGACGGCCCTGAACCCGAAATCCCCCCGCCCAGGGCACCGGCTTCGCGACATTTTTGTTTTACTTCATCAAAACCCGGGATCAAAATACTGCGCACCGGTTCGATGATCACATCTTCGAGCGACCTGCCGATCAGATCCAGGTCATTTTTTAAAAATCCCGTAACCAGTCCGGCGATATTCCCCCATTGACGGATAGCATCTTTTAGCAGGACCTGCTGGCGGAGTATTTGCCTTGCATCGGAGGTTCTCACTTCTATCTGTGGGTGCACGACGGTAACGTGCAGGTCTGGTGATGGTATTGATACAATATCGAGTGGATGAATGGAACGGATCAGGCTTACACCGCCCAGGATGCAGGGTGCAATATTATCGGCATGCTTTACACCCGATGCCAGCTTTTCACCGTTCATAGCCAGTTGCACCACTTCATCTGATGAAAAAATATTCCCAAGCAGGTGGTTGGCGGCTACCGCTGCACCAGCGGCACTGGCAGCACTTGAACCTATGCCGCTTCCAGGTTTTATATGTTTTTCTATCGTTACTTCAAACCCCTTATCCGATCCGGCTTTTTCCATCGCTGATAAAAAAACAACACCGGCGACATTCTTCTCTGGCTCTGTGGGCAGGTTGAAATCATCACGGTTGTGAATGACAACACCGGGCTCATCAATTAATTTCACTTCCATAATATCACTGGGCTTATCCAGTGCCAGCCCCAATATATCAAACCCGCAAACCAGGTTTGCCACCGTAGCCGGACACCGGACGGAAATACCGCCCCCTCCCACCTGTGAACTGCCCATTGAATCCATATTATTCTTAGTCATAAATCTATAATCAACATTCATCCGCCCAACCGCATTCTCTTTTTACCACACTTTCAAATTTTCAAATCTTCCAATTTTCAAATTCTCACATTTCCTCCTATTTTCAAATCTTCAAATTTTCAAATTTTCAAATTTTCAAATTCCCTCATTCCCACATCTTCAAATTTTCCCCTCATTTTCAAATTTTCAAATTTTCAAATCTTCAAATTTCCACATTTCCACATTTCCACATTTTCAAATTACTTACTCGCCCTAAGTATATCTGCAAACACCCCACTCGCCGTTACCTCGGCACCTGCTCCTGCTCCTTTGATCACCAGCGGCTGTTCAGTATAACGATCAGTATAAAACAAAACAACGTTGTCTTTTCCGTACAGGTGGTAAAGATCATGATCGGGACTGATATGCTGCAGGCCGACCGAAGCCTTTCCATCTTTATAGGAAGCTACAAACTTCAATATACATCCTTCCTGAGAGGCTTCTTCAAAAAGTTTTTTAAAATGAGCTTCTTCCTGCTCCATCGCCGCGTAAAAATCATCTACAGTGCCCTGCATGCAGGACGGAGGCATAAATGAATCGTTTTTTATTTCGTCCATTTCAATTCTAACACCAGCTTCCCTGGCCAGGATCATGATCTTGCGCATCACATCTGTGCCACCCAGGTCAAGCCGGGGATCAGGTTCGGTATAACCTTCGTCCTGCGCCTGTTTCACAACCGACGCAAATTTTTTCTTTCCATCATAGTTATTAAAAACAAAATTGAGCGTGCCACTCAACACTGCATCGATCTGGTGTACACGGTCCCCACTGCGAACCAGGTCGTTCAGCGTGGCGATTACCGGTAAACCTGCACCCACATTTGTTTCAAACAGGAACTGGCAATTAAATTCATCGGCCAGTTCTTTTAATTTTTTATAATTATCGAATGCGGAAGATGCGGCGATCTTATTGCAAGCCACAACAGTAATACTTTTTTGGAGCAACCGGTCGTACACGGATGCTACTTTATCATTGGCGGTTATATCCACAAAAACCGAGTTGCGAAGATTCCGATCAATGACACCATTTACAAACTCCTGCAGGTTG
Organism: Bacteroidota bacterium; assembly: GCA_023412975.1. Classification (GTDB taxonomy): domain Bacteria; phylum Bacteroidota; class Bacteroidia; order Chitinophagales; family Chitinophagaceae; genus Terrimonas_B. Next base: position 2,012 of record JAEZRB010000026.1, read on the forward strand.
GCCTTTTCGCCTTCCTGTAGCTGCTCGCTCCAGCGGCTCGTGTCGATCCCTTCTTCCTTAAAGATCATCTTGCGGCTATTACATAACCCGACGACCCGAAGCTGCAGTCTCATTCGTTTTTGCAGAAAATCGAGTTGCTGATGGATTTGCCCGAGTAGTTTGCTGCCGACATTACCAGTACCGGTGATAAAGAGATTCACCTGTTTATAGGTGGTCTCAAAAAATTCTTCATGAAGTACGTTGATTGATTTTTTTACATCACGCGTGGCGATAACCGTGGAAATATTTTTTTCCGAAGAACCCTGGGCGATCGCACGGATGTTCACGCCGTTTTTTCCCATGGCACTGAACATGCGGCCGCTGATACCGGGGTGACTCTTCATGTTCTCTCCTACCAGTGCCACAATAGACAGGTCTGTTTCTATAGATAACGGATCTACTTTTTCCAGTGCGATCTCATTGGCAAAAGCAGCATCTACAGCCTGTTTTGCTTTCTCCGCAGAAGCCGAGTTGACAGCCACACAGATAGAATGTTCTGAAGAACTTTGCGTGATCAGAATGACATTGATCTTTTCATTGCTAAGCGCTTCAAATAATCTCTTTGAAAAGCCCGGGATTCCAATCATACCACTTCCTTCAAGACTGAGCAGGGCAATATTATTGATGCTGGAGATACCTCTTACGATATTACCGTTTCTCTGGGCAACCGACTCTATGAGGGTGCCTGCATCCTGTGGTGCGAAAGTATTTTTTATCCAAACGGGTATATTCTTTGTCATCACCGGCTGGATTGTGGGGGGATAAATTACTTTAGCCCCGAAATGGGAAAGCTCCATGGCTTCCTGGTAAGAAATATGCGGGATGATGCGTGCGTTGGCTGTAAGCCTTGGATCAGCCGTCATCATACCACTTACATCGGTCCATATCTCAAGCGATTTTGCATTCAATGCTCCAGCAATGATGGCTGCGGTAAAATCGGATCCACCTCTGCCTAAAGTAGTTGTTATACCCTCAGCATTTGCAGCGATAAAACCAGGAAGGATAAAAAGCTCGACGGGCTGATTAGGGAAATACTCATTCAGGTTTAAATGAGTTCTGGCGAAGTCCACTTCGGCATTGGTGAAATTTGAATTGGTTACGATCAGCTCCCGGGAGTCCTTCCATGCACTCTCAACGCCCTGCGCTTTGAATGTGGCAGCAATGATCTGCGAGGAAAGCCACTCACCATAACTGGCGATCCGGTCACGGGAACGTGCTGTAAGTTCACGCAGCAAGAAGATACCGTTGCAGATATCTTCAATCTCGTTACAGCTTTTTTTAACCAGGCTGAGCAACTGGCTTTGATGTGTTACCGGGATCAGTTGTTTGACAGTGTCCAGATGACGTTGTTCTATAAAACTTAATTTGTCCCTGAAGGTTTCATTGCCTTCCGAGGCCAGCACCGCCGCATGTAGCAACAGGTCCGTGACACCTCCCAATGCTGAAACGACGACAATAGTTTTACCTGATTTTACTTTATCCTTTACAATGGATACAACTTTATTGATATTCTCTGCATTGGCGACCGAAGTGCCACCGAATTTTAAAACCTGCATGAACAATTTTTTTTGATGATGTCTGAAATAAATAAGGGAATCCTAGTCGTGAAAAGCCGCAACGGCCCGTGGGTGATATGATAAATACAATCCCTTACGGGATTGTTGTGATAATAGTAGTGGTAGTGGATGTAAAACCCACCGTGGAGATATGAATATGACTACTATTAATGCGCATCAATTGGTAATGAGGTGCACAATATACTACAGAAAGCCTTATAAATAAAAAGCTTTCAAAACTTTTTCAACCAAACTAGTGTTAGTTATTTCCCGGCAGAAGCTGCCGCTTTTTTTACGCTGCCAAATTGAAGCAGCAGGGCTTTCGCCTTTTCGTAGTCAGGCAATGATAGTCGGTCCATTAACATCTTTACACCACGATCGACTAGTTTCTCATTGGTAAGTTGCATGTTGACCATCTTATTATCTTCCACGCGGCCCAGCTGGATCATAGCGGAAGTTGAGATCATATTCAACACCAGTTTTTGCGCGGTGCCGCTTTTCATTCTTGTACTACCGGTAACAAACTCGGGGCCCACCACTACTTCAATAGGGAAGTCGGCTGCGGCGCTGACCGGGGAATCAGGATTACAGGAAATGCTTCCCGTAACAATACCATTTTTGCGACATTCCTCCAAGGCACCGATCACGTATGGCGTGGTTCCGCTGGCGGCAATTCCGATTACAACGTCTTTGTCTGATACATTGTGAACCTGGAGATCTTTCCAGCCCTGTTCCTTATCGTCTTCTGCGTATTCTACCGCTGTAGTGATGGCTTTATCACCACCGGCGATGATTGCGACCACCAATCCATAAGGTACACCATATGTAGGCGGGCATTCACTGGCATCGACTACGGCCAGCCTTCCGCTGGTGCCAGCCCCTATATAAAACAACCGCCCACCCATCAACATTTTATCGCTAACTGCTTCTACCAGCTTTTCGATCTGTGGTATGGCCCGGGCTACAGCATCCGGCACCAGTTGATCCTCCTTGTTGATGTTGACCAGCAATTCAGCCACACTCATTTTTTCCAGGTTATGATACAAACTCGACTTCTCTGTAATCTTTTCAAATGCCATACTTCATCTTTTAGCTATGGTATTCTATGAGACCGCTCATAGGTTTTTTTAATACTTTTCCTAGTTTAAATTCGTAACTATTGCAGAGTTCCTGCAATACATCACGAAATCCATAAGCAACACTGCCTACAAAATTCACCGGTAATGCCCTAGATTCTTTATACCTGCATAAATGTGTAAAGAAAAAATCATTCAGGCAATCTTCAATGATATTTTCTATCATGTAGTGCCCCCTGTTCTCGGCCAGGAACATAACAAAGCCGGCAAGATAACGATTAGGCAAGGGATTCTTATAAACATTTTCCAATATTTCGGAAGAATTGGTCAGGTACTTAAGATCGAAACGGCCTTTCAATTCATCATCAAAAGTATTGTACAGGTAATATTGTAGTACCCTCCTTCCCATATAGGCACCACTACCCTCATCGCCCAGCACATACCCGAGCCCGGGACTGTTTTGGACTATCTTTTTCCCGTTATAATAACAGGAGTTGGATCCGGTACCCAGTATACAGGCAATACCTTTTTTGTGCCCGCATAAAGCACGTGCGGCCGCCAGCAGGTCGTGATTTACATCCACTTTTGCTTCCGGAAACACATCTTTAAGGGCTTTCTTCACCAGTTTGACATTATCGGGATTGGCGCATCCTGTTCCATAAAAAAAAATCTCATCAACCCGGACATTCTTCATTTTGGGTTTCAATTCTTTCAATAGCAACTCCCTGATCTGTTCCCGATTTAAAAAGTACGGACTTATCCCCTGGGTAAGAATAGTTTTGTTTTTCTTCTCGTCTATTAGTGTCCACTCAGCTTTTGTAGCACCGCTGTCAGCAATCAGTTTTACAGAAGGCATATAAAGATTTGTTGAAATGGATGAACGAAAACAACATTCCGCTCAAATCCAGTATTTTGCGCCAAATTAATGTAAAGATAGAAGATGCGAAATAAAAAACTTCAGGTTTGGTTACCGCTTATTTTTTCATTGGTATTGATCGTGGGAATGTTTCTGGGATACAAGATGAATAATAAAGGTACAAGTAAGGGTTTTTTCAAAAACACTACACCTTCTACCTTACAGGAAGCACTTGATCTCATTCGGCTTAGATACGTTGACAAAGTTAATCTCGACTCTGTTCAACGAGGGGCTATCAAAGCAATGATGAATGAACTTGATCCGCATTCAGTATATTTTCCACCGGTTGAGTTAAAGGAAGCGAACGAAGATCTCGCCGGCATCTTTGACGGCATAGGTGTTGAGTTCAATATATTTAGCGACACGGTCAATGTGATGTATGTTGTACCTGGTGGACCGAGCGATAAAGCCGGTTTGCAGATCGGGGACAAATTACTTAAGGTAAATGATTCAACCCTTACCGGTAAATCAGTTACAACAGATAAGATTAAGGAATTTATCCGCGGTGAGCGGGGTTCGGTCGCTTCAATCCAGATTTTAAGAGGCGCGGAAATTAAAATAGTCCAGGTAACGCGTGGTGTGATCCCTGTATCATCGGTTGATGCTGCTTACATGATCGATAAGACAACCGGTTATATTAAACTTAATAAGTTTACTGAGAATAGTTACGAAGAGTTTATGGCGGCCCTGGAAAGCCTGGTTAAACAAGGCATGGGTGAACTCATCTTTGACTTGCGCGGCAATGGTGGAGGTTACATGAATGAGGCCATTGATATGGCTGATGAATTTCTCGACAGCGACAGGCTGGTAGTGTACACCGAAGGCACCAACAGCAAGAAAAGGGAGTACCGATGCAAACGACCGGGACTCTTTGAAAAAGGAAAACTTAGCATACTCGTTGATGAACTTTCTGCAAGTGCCAGTGAAGTACTCGCAGGCGCACTTCAGGACTGGGACCGCGCCACCATCATCGGCAGGCGCACATTCGGGAAAGGACTGGTGCAGGAACAATATCAATTGAGTGATGGATCAGCAATCAGGCTTACGGTAGCACGATACTTCACACCCCTCGGTAGAAGCATTCAACGATCATATGGACAGGGTAAGAAGGTTTATATGGACGAAATCTGGGAGCGATTCTCTAATGGAGAATCCCTGTATGCCGATTCGAATAAAATAAACAATGGACAGGAATATAAAACACCCGCCGGTCAAATCGTGTACGGTGGAGGTGGTATTATGCCGGATATTTTTGTCCCGATCGATACGGCAACTTATCCTCCTGGTATCAACCGGTTGTTTGTCAATAGCAGTTTCAACAATTTTGTATATACCTATTATCTCCGCAATAAACCGCATATTGATAAATATGCCAACGCTGGCGAATATGCCCGGAATTTTGATAGAAAAGACGAAATGTGGGAACAGTTTTCCAGCTATGCGTCTCTCAGGGATTCTGTAAATCTCGGCATACTTTCCGCGAAACAGAAAGAGTCCCTGCAACGAAGACTTGTGGCTTACCTGGGCAGGTTCCGCTGGAGGAACAGTGGTTATTTCCAGGTGCTGAATGCACAGGACGCCATGGTCAATAAAGCACTGGAAGAATTCAAATGATAATCCCGGTTAAAGCAACCGGGATCAAATCTATTAACAAGAAGTCGGTATTATTTAGCAAAATCGGTTAACATATATATCAACCGCACTAAAAATAAAAACCCGGGTCAAACCCGGGCTTCCTACTTACCTATATTAGTGATTACCAGTTTTATTCTCATCCCACCATTTCTTTTCAATCCTGTAAGATCCGAAAAGACCCAGGCCGCCACCGATCGCGATCAACGCAAAATAGATGGGTACATTCTTGTCGTCATCATAATGCCGTGTTGGCGTCATGCTACTATATAATACGTAGTTGTCGAGTAAATAAGCCAGGAACAATCCCACGCCCGCCCCGATCAGGAGAAGTGCCCATTTCAAATTCTTATAGGGCGCCGGGCGATTTGCAAATTCCTTGGGATTCATGCCTTTTTCGATCATGGCCATATTCTGCCGGGTTTTCAGGTAGTAGATACCGAATATCATCGCAAACCCTCCTGCGAACATGGTTACTGGAACTAAAACTTCTGGACCGTTCATAACTTAATTTTTTATTGGTTTAATGATTTTGTTGTTGTTTTTCCCGCCCTGGTGGTGCCTCAGCGGATTTGTTCTTCTATGACTACAGCTTTAAAACCCAGGTTACAGCCATTTCAGAATTTTTTCAAAAAACGTGTTACAAAGGATAAGACTACAGGAGTTTAGCGCAGGTTACAGGTATTTGAAAAAAGGTTTTTTGGCCTATTATCCTGTTCCCGCCGTTCAATATACTATAATATATAACATGCAAAATTTCACACCTGCAATACTTAATTTAGTGTAACCAAATACCAAGGGCTGTAGTCTTATATAAAGCATGTCGACCGGACTGAATGATAATGAACTGATTAGCAAGGTGCTAATGGGTGAGCAACAAGCGTATGCCACCCTGGTGAACCGCTATCAGAACTATGTATTCACCCTGGCATTGCGTTTCACCCGAAACCGGGAAGACGCGGAGGAAGTATCGCAGGACATATTTATAAAGGCTTATAAAGCACTGGCTGATTTCAGGGGTGCGTCCAAGTTCAGCACCTGGCTTTATACCATTGTAAATACAACCTGTATCAGTTTTCTCCGCAAAAAAAAACTGGAACTGCATTCGCTTGACAACGAAAAAGTCTTTGAGGTGGCTGATAGCCAGGATTCGGGGATGCATGCCAACCAGGTAGAGCAAAAGTCGAGAGTCACGATGGTAAACAATGCCATACGGATGCTCAGTGCTGATGACGCGGAGGTTATAACTTTGTTCTATAAAGGCGAGCAGACACTTGAGGAAATTGCGCAGATCCTGGGGATTGAACCCAATACGGCAAAAGTGAGGCTGCACCGTGCCAGGGCGAGATTGAAAGAAAAAATGGAATTACATTTTGCACAGGAAGTGAAAGATTTATAAGCTGGTAAAGTACCTGTATCGAAAATAAAATTGAAATTATTTATAAAAGGAGGCGACTATGAACCATGAAGAAATGAAACCCGACTTTGAAGCAAGCGACGAAGTTCGCCTGTGGGAATACATTGACGGGCTGTCTTCTGCCGAGGAAAAATCGGTGATCGAGCAATTGATAGAAAATAATGCACAGTGGCGGGTAAAGTATAAAGAGTTGCTCGAAGTACAGCAGTTACTGCATTCATCAGAACTGGAAGAACCCTCTATGCGGTTTACCAAAAACGTGATGGAAGAGATCAGCAAACTCCATATTGCGCCGGCTACAAAAACTTATATCAATAAAAACATCATCCGCGGCCTGGCCATCTTCTTTATCACACTTATCGTCGGTTTCCTTGTATATGGTTTTGGACAAATAGACTGGTCAGTACAGGGCAATACGAAGTTGCCGGTTGACCTGACAAAAGTTGACTATAGTAGAATGTTCAATAACGACTGGGTAAATGCTTTTATGATGATCAACGTTATCCTGGGGCTGTTCCTGCTGGACAGGTATTTGGCCAACAAACGCAAACAATTCCGCGAAGAAGCTTGATGAATCATTATCATCAGGTCCGGTATGACCCTCCTGTTTACAGGAGGGTTTTTTATTTTAAAGCTTAACTTTACCGCTAAACAAATGTTTGTAATGGACATTAAGAACAATATTCTCGAGACAATTGGTAATACACCATTGATCCGCCTCAATAAGATCACGAAAGGATTTCCCTGCACCGTGGCAGCGAAAGTGGATTATTTCAATCCCGGTAACTCTATCAAAGACCGGATGGCGCTGAAGATGGTAGAAGTAGCCGAACAGGAAGGAAAATTAAAACCCGGTGGTACTATTATCGAAGGTACCAGCGGAAATACCGGTATGGGTCTTGCCCTGGCCGCAGTGGTGAAGGGATATAAATGTGTTTTTGTTACCACCGATAAACAATCCAAGGAAAAAGCAGACATACTCAAGGCTGTTGGCGCCGAAGTGATCGTTTGTCCAACGAATGTTGCACCAGAAGATCCACGCAGTTATTACAGTGTGGCAAAGCGACTGGCTTCTGAAATACCCAACTCCTATCACATGAACCAGTATGACAACCTGGCCAATCGACTGGCGCATTATGAAACAACGGGGCCTGAGATTTGGAACCAGACTGATGGAAAGATCACACACCTTGTATGCACCGCTGGCACCGGGGGAACGATCACAGGTACTGCCATGTACCTGAAAGAAAAAAATCCAGCTATCCAGGTATGGGCTATTGATGTTTACGGTTCATTGCTCACCAAATATTTCCGTACTGGTGAAGTGGACATGAACGAAGTGCACCCTTATATTTCAGAAGGCTTTGGTGAAGACTTTATACCCCAGAATTACGACATGAGCGTTATCGATCATTTCGAACAGGTAACCGACAAAGACGGGGCGATCATGGCCCGTAAACTGGCAAAGGAAGAAGGGATCTTCTGTGGCTATAGTGCCGGAAGCTGTATCCAGGGTTTAATGCAACTCAAACACAAGCTGAAAAAAGACGACCTGGTCGTTTGGATTTTTAATGACCACGGCAGCCGCTACGTAGCCAAGATCTACAACGACCAGTGGATGATCGAACGCGGATTTTTGGAAGTAAAAACTTTTAAAGATGTGGTCAGTTCGCGTGGCGCACAGCGACTGATTACTGTGGTTCCATCACAAACCGTAGCTGAAGCGGTAGAACTGATGAAAAAATATGACATTGAACAGCTTCCTGTCATGAATGGTGAAGGCCCAGTTGGCGCAATCAGCGAAGGTGGCTTATTTCAAAAAGTCTTCGACAATCCTGAAATAAAGAATTCAAAAATTGCTGATGTTATCGAGCCACAATTACCCCTGGTTGCTTTTGATACACCTGTGGAGAAATTAAGCTCGCTCATTCATAAAGGCAATGGCGCCGTACTGGCCAAGGATGATGCCGGCAATTATCATATCGTCACCAAGTATGATGTGTTGCAGGCCCTGGGGAAATAACCCTTAGCGCCAAATACAATAAACTTCAAGATCAAATTTTCGGCGATGAAAACGTTTGCATAAGGCGCTTTTCGTAGAATTACGATATCAACAGCCCGATTTTTTCGTATAAATAACCTCGCTGAATTACCATAAAAACCGGAAAAACTGCCATAAAAAATCGGGCAATTTTGCTCTGTGTTGCTAAAGGTTTCACAATTATTTTTGTCTCAGAAGTTGATTGATCAGTTCGATCGAATCCAATATCATCCAATAAAAACCAACCGTCCAAGTATTGAATTTTTTTAAATTCCAATCCTAAAAAAAACCAACGATTTGAAATCCGTATCAGTCAGCTTCTTCCTTTTGAAAAACTAAAGAGCTTTATAAAATCCAACATCCTGTAGAAGACAAGATCCAAAATCCGAAAGAAAATCAAACCCAGATCCTGCGAAAACCATCCGAATCCCAATCCTGAAAGACCGCTCGCAAGTCACCGTGTCCAAATCCATGAAAAAAATTTAAGTCCGGAACCCTCCTGCTATATCTTAAAGAGATAGCAGGAGGCGCGGTGATAAAATCCCTGCTCTTTTACATACCAATTACGCATTTATATAAAGTTATTCACTCAAGGACGGGCATACACCAATACTGATTTGAGAAAGAGAAGATTGAATGACTCTTTCTCAAATCTAATTGGTTGGTAAATTCAAGGATTACTAAAACCCAAGACCCCCGTCTTCCTCACCTCCCCGCGTCAGACGGGACCTCAGACGCTGGTGATCTCCCGACTCCGACTACCGACTACCGACTGTTTTCGTACCTTCCGAAAATGAGTTTTGAACCTGGGCCCTCTCATCCTGAAAATGCTTATAATAACAAGCCCTCCCGGAAAAAACCGATGTTCCCGGTGAGCCCGGCCCTTCGCTCCTACCTTAAACACCATGGCCGCGAAGTAAAACTTCCCGTACTGTACAAAGACCTTCTGCATTACACTTTTTCAACACCCATCAAAGACAAGAACGGGAATGACACCCTGTGGGAAAAAACGATTTACGACAAACGTGAATGGGACTTTATCCGCGAAGGCCTGGTAAAGATCTACGCGATCCTGAAAACGGAAGGCGATTTCAGCTTTACAAGTCATCTTGATGTGGCCCGTATCGATTTCTGCACTTTTGGTAATTCACATCCTTTCCGCATACGTATCGTCAACAAGTACAATGACAACTATGATCACTATTACATCAAAATTGCAGACGCTTCCCGTATCTACGGCCTCGAACTTGAGCATATTCTCTCCCCTAACCGCATCACATTTTTTACCTGCGACAACACACTTGTAGAGGAACATATTCCAGGCATTCCCGGTGATTCATTTATCCAGCAAATGAAAACTGACCCGAATATCAATAAGATAAGGCTGGCCAAGGAATTTGTGAAATTCAACGAGCGCTGCTTTGTTCGCCTGCTGGGTGATATGCGGAGTTATAATTTTGTAATTGACATCACCCCTGATATTGAAGACTACCAGTACCGGATCCGCGCCATTGATTTCGATCAGCAATCGTATGAGGGCCGAAAGAACCTTTACCTGCCACAGTTTTTCAAAGAGAATTATCCATACGTGGAACTATGTCTGAAACACCTTAACCAGGAATCGATTGCCCAATACCAGGCGGAGGAAAGAACCATGATCACATTTCGACTGGCTTCTTCGCGATACCGCATCAAAGAACTGCTCGACATAATGGCAAAGGACGAAATTTCGATAAAGGAAAAGATCGACCAATTAAAATCTGAGCTCAATGAGCATTTACATACGCATGCATTCAGCCGCTGTGTTTCGATGGGCCAGGTTGTAAAAAGACATCTCAAACAGACACTACAAAAAAACCTGATGCTGGTACAGAAAAACCTCGGCAAAGGCAACCTGGGAGTATAACAGAATTTTCTCATGAACAGATCTTTTTCTGGTCACGGAGGCCAGGGAGGAATGCACGAAGATCACTATGACGTTTACCAAAAATCTCCGTGCTCTTCGTGCTCCCTTTGTGCTCTTCGTGTCCTGTTTTCTGCCTGGAAGCCCTCCAATTGTCCCTAATTATAAATAAACTATATTAGCTGCACTTTTTAACGGTTGCCGCCTCTTATTTAAACCCAATTTTTATTAATGAAAAAGTACACTTCGGGCGTTCTGTTTGGAGAAGAACTGGAAGCCCTTTACAATGATGCGAAAGACAATGAGTTTGCCATGCCGGCCGTTAACGTCATTGGCACCAACTCAATCAATGCTACCCTCGAAACAGCGGCAAAGGTCAACTCACCGGTGATCATACAGTTTTCCAACGGTGGCGCACAGTTTGTCGCAGGCAAAGGAATGCCCAACGATAAACTCCAGGCGAATATTTCCGGCGCCATCTCGGGCGCCCTGCATATTCACAATGTGGCAAAACACTATGGGGTTCCGGTAGTATTACATACCGACCATGCTGCAAAAAAATGGCTGCCCTGGGTCAGCGGTCTGATCGATGCAGGTGAACAATTTTTTAAAGAAAAAGGCCAACCCCTTTTCAGTTCGCACATGCTCGACCTGAGTGAAGAACCCATCGAGGAAAATATTCAAACCTCGGTAGAGTTTTACAAACGTATGAAACCACTGGGTATGGGTATCGAAATTGAACTCGGCGTTACCGGTGGTGAAGAAGATGGTGTCGACAACAGCGATGTAGAAAACGATAAGCTGTATACACAACCTGAGCATGTTGCTTACTCTTATACGGAACTTAATAAAGTAGGTACTATGTTTACTGTGGCAGCCGCTTTTGGCAATGTGCATGGCGTGTACAAACCAGGAAACGTAGAACTGCGTCCCGAAATTCTGAACAACAGCCAACTGTATATTGAGAAAAATCTGAAGACCGGTAAAAAACCTGTTTACTTCGTATTTCATGGTGGTAGCGGTTCACCCCAGCACCAAATCCGCGAAGCGATCGGCTACGGCGCTATCAAAATGAACCTCGACACCGACCTGCAATGGGCTTTCTGGGAAGGCATACTCGATAATTACAAAAAGAACGAGGACTACTTGCAGGGACAACTAGGAAACCCTTCCGGTCCCGATGCGCCTAATAAAAAATACTATGATCCCCGCGTCTGGTTACGCAAAGGCGAAGAGAATTTCATCAAACGTCTTGAAGTAGCATTCGGAGATCTTAATTGTATCAACAGAAACGCCGGTTAAGCAAATAGAACATGAATGCCCGGTTCTTAATTATACCCCTGTGTATAATATTTATTATCACGCCTGTTACCGAAGCAGGCGCTCAGTCGCGTGGACGACTCCAGGATTTTAATATAAAAATTGGAGTACTACCCCGCGGACCGTTAAATGCTATAACAGATGTACCCGGTGTACTTGTGGGTCATACCACTCTTCACCAGTTTGATTCAATCCGCACGGGAGTGACCGCGATACTTCCACATGGTGGCAACCTGTTTCAGCAGAAAGTTCCGGCTGCTATCTACGCCGGTAACGGTTTTGGCAAACTTGCCGGTGTGACACAGGTAAAAGAACTGGGCAATATTGAATCGCCGGTCATCCTCACCAACACACTCAATGTAGCAGTTGGCATTGATGCGGTGGTTGATTATACCTTGTCCCAAAAAGGGAATGAAACGGTTCAATCGGTCAATGCGGTGGTTGGCGAGACAAACGACGGATTCCTGAATGATATCCGCGGGCGGCATGTGAAGCGGGCCGATGTTTTACAAGCAATTCAAAATGCCCGGACCGGTCGCGTGGCAGAGGGTAATGTTGGTGCGGGTACGGGCACCGTGTGTTTCGGGTTCAAAGGTGGTATCGGAACTGCTTCCCGGGTCATACCCAAAAGTCTTGGTGGATATACAGTAGGAGTATTAGTGCAAACCAATTTTGGTGGTGTCCTGCAAATCGCCGGCGTACCAGTAGGTGAAGAACTGAAGAAATATTATCTCAAAGATCGCCTCAATAATCCGGTAGACGGAAGTTGTATGATCGTCGTAGCCACCAATGCGCCCTTAGATGCTCGCAACCTGGAGCGGCTCGCGAAAAGGGCTTTTATGGGTCTTGCAAAAACAGGTGGTATCGCCAGCAATGGAAGCGGTGACTATATCATCGCTTTTTCAACCGACACATCTATTCGTGTGTTACATGATGTCAATAACCGCTTTCAACAGGGCCAGGTTTTGCGCAACGACGATACTTCTCCTTTATTTATGGCCGCAATCGAAGCTACCGAAGAAGCAATCCTGAACTCTTTGTTTATGGCTGAAACTATGAAAGGAAGGAATGGCAGAACGATTGAAGCACTTCCGCTTGACAAAGTGATACCACTATTGAAAAAATACAATCGCGCCCGATGATCGCTTTTTTCAATACGGCATTTTACGAGGAAGATGAACTCAGCCTGAAAGTCACTGATCTCTCAATACAACGGGGATTTGCAGTATTTGATTTCTTTCGTACAAAGGACTTTATCCCGCTATTTCTTTCGGACTACCTGGAACGGTTTTACAATTCCATTTCGCTGATGCAATTGGAACCGCCCTGTTCGCAAAAGGAACTGGCAAGCATAATCCGTGAACTGATCTCGAAAAATAATATTGCGGAATCTGGTATCAAACTCCTGCTGACCGGAGGATATTCGGCCGATGGATATACGCCTTCAACGCCCAATCTTATCATCACCCAGCAACCCGTAACGCTCACGACACCTGAAAAATTTTCCGAAGGTATCAGGATCATCAACTGGGATTATCAACGCGAATTGCCCGAAGTGAAATCCATTAATTACATGATGGGTGTTTGGCTGCAACGAAAAGTAAAAGAAAAACAGGCCGCGGATGTTCTTTATCATAAGAATGGTATCATAACAGAATTTCCAAGGTCCAATGTGTTTATAGTAACAGATGAACGGACTGTCGTCACGCCTGCTGAAAATGTATTACCCGGCATTACCCGTAAAAAACTGCTTGAACTGGCCGGACGGCAGTATCGGGTTGAGACGCGGGATGTTCATCTCGACGAACTAAAAAACGCAGCAGAAGTTTTCACAACCAGCACAACTAAAAGAATTTTACCGATTACCCGGGTAGACGACCAGTTAATTGGTAATGGCAAACCCGGACCTGTTACCATAGCACTCAACCAGGCCTTTCTACAACTGGAAGAGGATTACGTTAAGAATTTCAAGTGGTAACCACCCAGATTAGAAACCTGCCTACACTTCACATGGAGAGAAAGTTACCGGATCTGGTTTTATTTAAGGCTAATTTCGCTATGGCGCAACGGCCGGGATGACAGCGGAGCGTCTGTGTTTATTCACGTAAGTCTTAAATCCGGTAGTCTCTTTCCCAAAAATTATCCTCCCCGCCTTCCCGTCTTCCCGGCAAAAAAAACACCTCACCAGCCAAAAATATATGAAAGGTATTCCCGCCTGCCCTTTCGCTAATACCTTTGCCAGAATTTTTATGTTTCGGGCAACAGCGCTTACATATCGAAATGCCTACTCTGGGTTGTCACGCTCCACCTGGCTGCTGTCGTTGATCATGCTGATCAATCGAAGCGGTACCATGGTAGTGCCATTCATGACCCTATACCTCACCAGCCCGAAAATGGGTTACAGCGTTGGCGAAGCCGGTATTGTCTTTGGTTTATTCGGACTCGGCGCTTTTTGTGGCGCTTATATCGGTGGCAAGCTTACCGATAAAATTGGCTACTACCCTGTTCAGATGATCACCCTGATTGGCGGCGGTATTCTTTTTATCCTGTTGGGTCAGATGAAATCTTATTCCCTGATCTGCGTATTCACGTTCCTGGTTAGTTTTGTAGCCGAAGCATTCCGTCCCGCCAACTCCACAGCAATCGCTTTTTATAGTAAAGAGGAAACCCGCACCCGGTCGTATGCTTTAAACAGGCTCGCGATCAATCTCGGCTGGGCGCTCGGCAGCGCAGTGGGTGGTGTGCTGGCCAAAATAAATTATGAACTCCTGTTTTGGGTTGATGGTTTTACCAATATATCCGCCGCTATTGTGATGGCTATATTTCTTAAACCTGTCGATCGTAAACTACACCTTGAAAGCGAGACACCGGTCAATCCCGCCAGGTCGGCTTTTCGCGATAAAACGTTTATGATCTTTATTGCCGTGACCGCATTGTTTGCGGCCTGTTTTTTCCAGGTCTTTACGAATCTCCCGGTTTATTTCAAACGACACCTGCATTTATCAGAGCCATTTATCGGATTGCTGATGGCGATCAACGGGCTTGTCATCGCCCTGGTGGAAATGATACTGGTTTACAAACTTGAAGGCAGGAGGAGGAGCATGGTTTATATCGCCACCGGTGTGACACTTGTCGGGTTGTCTTTTTGTGTGCTCAACGTCCCGGTTTACGGCACATTGATCGCGTTGACGATGATCATCATGGTCACATTTGGTGAAATTCTATCTATGCCATTTATGAATAGTTACTGGATCACCCGAACACATCCCACCAATCGCGGCCAGTATGCGGCGCTATATACCATGGCCTGGTCTGCCGCACAGACACTGGGACCCATGGGCGGCGCACAGGTGGCGCAATATCTTGGATTCAACATCCTTTGGTGGATGATCGGCGGGTTATCAATAATGGCTGCGTTTGCGTTTTACAAGTTAAAATAAACTCCACACCATACGGGTAAGAGAAAGTGTATGTATTGATTTGAATATATTAGAAAAACCGATGTACTATACATCAATCCCCGATCGATACCCGAATCACCTTATTTTTGTAAAAACGGTTCAATTATGCATAAGCTCCTGGCGTTTACAGTTAGTATTTTATTTTTTATCAGCTCCGCTAACGCACAACCCGTATCAAGACCCAAATTAGTTGTAGGCATCGTAGTAGATCAAATGAGATGGGATTATCTCTACAGGTTTTATGATCGCTATTCTGCCGATGGTTTTAAAAGAATGATCAACCAGGGATTTAGTTGCGAAAACACATTTATTCCCTATACTCCCACTTATACAGCCGCCGGGCATTCTTCGGTGTATACAGGTTCGGTACCTGCCATCAATGGTATCCTTGGCAACCACTGGTACCGCCGCGATCTGAAACGCAACTGGTATTGCACTGAAGATACGAGTGTATCATCTGTGGGAAGTACTTCAAGTGCTGGTAAAATGTCGCCAAGAAATATGTTGACCACCACCGTTACCGATGAACTCCGACTCGCTACAAATTTTCAAAGCAAAAGCATCGGCGTATCTCTTAAAGACCGTGGCTCAATTTTACCCGCAGGTCATGCGGGGCAGGCTTACTGGTTTGACAATGCCACCGGTGGCTGGATCACCAGCACGTATTATATGAATGAATTGCCTGCCTGGGTAAAAGCGATCAATGATAAAAAGCTCCCCGAAAAATATTTAAGCCAGAACTGGAACACGCTCTACCCCATCGGCACTTACAAGCAAAGTACTGCTGATGATAAAAAATATGAATCGAAGATTGGCGGCGAAGACAATACATTTCCTCATATCACGGCTGACCTGTCAATCAATAAATTTGAATCCTTCCGCCAGACACCAGGTGGTAATACCTATACTCTTGATATGTCAAGAGCCGCGATCGAAGGTGAAAAGCTCGGACAACGCGGTGTCACCGATTTCCTCGCCATCAGTTTTTCTTCCCCGGATTATATCGGGCATGCGTTTGGCCCCAACTCCATCGAAGTGGAAGACACCTACCTGCGCCTTGACAGGGAACTGGGTGCGTTCTTTAAATATCTTGATACAAAAATCGGGAAGGGCCAATACCTGGTTTTCCTGACAGCTGATCATGCCGTAGCACATGTTCCGGGCTTCATGAAAGAAAATAATTTACCCGCCGGCACATTTGATGATGCAGCGATCAGGAAATGGCTCAATGAAATGGCAGAAGCAAAATTCGGCATCAAAAACGCAATAGAACAAGTGATCAATTATCAGTTGTACCTCAACTATGCCGCGCTGAACGAAGGCAAGGCTGACCTCGAAGACTTCAGGAGCTGGGTAATTAGCGAATTGAAAAATCACCCGGCTATTATGGCCTGCTTTGATCTCCACGAACTTTCTGAGACTACCCTGCCTGCAAAGATCAAGGATATGGTCACCAATGGTTATAATCAAAAATGGAGCGGGGATATACAGTTTGTATTTAACCCCGGCTGGTTTGATGGTGGCAGCACCGGTACCACCCATGGCGCCTGGAATCCCTATGATTCACATATTCCTTTGTTGTGGTATGGTTGGAAAGTAAAGCCCGGCAAAACCAACCGCGAAACCTATATGACAGATATCGCACCTACCGTGGCCGCCATGCTGAGGATACAAATGCCAAACGGCAGTGTAGGACATGTAATCGAGGAAATAACAAAATAAACCGACTTATGGAATTAAAAGAACAGTTCGAAAAAGCGATTGCAGAAAGTAAACAGTTACCTGCTAAACCCGATAATGAAACCCTGCTGAAACTATATTCACTTTACAAGCAAGGCACGGAAGGTGATGTAAACACAGAACCTCCCTCCAACCCTTTTGATTTTGTGAATAAAGCTAAATATGAAGCCTGGACTTCATTGAAAGGCAAAACCAAAGAAGAAGCGATGCAGGAATATGTGGCATTGGTGGAAAATCTGAAGTGATAAAAATAACCGGTCACTACTAGTTCCTGTACGCTCAGGCATGATTCAATACCATTTACTTCTTAGAAAACAGCCGACCGGATCGGACCTGGGAGAATTGGTATGTTCGAGCGCCTCATAACGGCCCACCAGATCTAAGTGTATTTACGCTACTCTCTCATTTCCGCATGATTTTTTCCAATACGTTCAGGGATATTGATCTAGACAAATTGTTTTACTATTTTGTGTAGCGGATAATAGCGTAAATACAGCTGTTGGCTGCCACTTAGTTTGACCTCTAACTACAGTTAAACTAATTAAGCAATAAATATAAAAAATCGATGCAGACTAAAATGTTCGTGTTTATTGGTGTTCCTAATTCGAAACCTGCACCAACAACAGACGAACTTCAAGACCGATTGCAATTGCAATTTTCAACTACTGACAAATCTATTCAGTTCACAAAAAAAGAAAAACTACTGACATCCAGGTATAATGACGTCAGCTATTACGTTTCAATTTTGGACTCAAAGAAAGAATTGAAATATTGGTTGCAAATGGCTAAGGACTTTGAACTATCCTCCGACACAACGACTTTGACGGAAAAAGCAATTTCTGACAGATACGATAAACTAAGAATAACAAGGCCGAATTTATATTCAGAAAGTGAATACTCAATTGCAGAAACAATCTTTAATGCAATGAAACAGTTTGGACAATTAGACATTATATCATTTCAATGAACTCAAGATTCGCCAGCGGCAGCCAACAGGCAGTTTTGCGTTAGCAGCGTGGCGACGAACATATCCTCATCTTAGTACTACTATCAGCTACATATCCAGCTGACCGAACACGGATGAGCAATAGAAAATATTTTCAACTTTTGTAACTTACATCGGCTGCAGTTCCGGGCTGGACGTTTTTAAAATGCCCTGCCGAACGCAAAGCTTTGGACATTAGCGGAAATAGGTACGTCCTTTTTGCAAAAGAATCCGTAATGCAATTTTGAAAATTAAATATTACTGATTTTGCTTCGTCGAATTAATTATACATTATTCTTCATTCTATTGGTCATTGTCGGAATGTTAACTGGAGCCTCATTTTTAATGGCTTTTGCAAACGATCAAGGAACTGGGGAATTTATTCATCCCTTTCAGATATTTAGATTTCCGACACATACACTGTTTTGGGATTATTTTGGCAGCACAGGGATACGATACAATTTGGGTTTGTGCGCAAACATCTTTATCAATTCCTTTATAATTGAAAGGCTTATTGCGTTTTTCAGAAATATTTTCAGACGAAATGTTTTAAGAATAAAAAAATCATAATCGGGGTTATATTGTATGTATCAAGCTCTGGAAATTTGACTTGAAAATTGTGAAAGAACTTTCTAAAATCTTCCGCTAACAGTAAGATTGGCGAAATGCCGGCTTCAGAATAAATGCTCAACTGCATTTCGCTACCCGATAGCTATCGGGTCAACTTCTGTCCCAGCTGTAGAATCACGGATGGGCTTTGGAATATAAATTCAGCTTTATATCTTTACCCAGCAACAGATCCGGGCTGAAGTAACACAGAATATCTGCAGTTCGCCAAGCTCTGACGTTACATGCCACTTATGTCCAAACATTTCGGATATGCAATATTAACACTTGGATGTTCTGCGATAGTCATTTTATGGAATATTGGAAACCCTATTCCTCTACGGGAACTTTGGTATGTTTTAGGTTTTTTCGTCTCTACTTTCGGGTTATACATTGTTGTAAAAGCTAGGTTTCAGGAATTTCATAAACCTGAAGATTATCTGTCCAAGGAATCTCAACGATTGAGAGCTTCAGGAGAAAAAATAAAAATGTCTTTACAAAACTGTGAAATAAAGGATCGAAGTTATCAAAAAGAAATTTCGACGACCGACGAATTCGGCCGAAAAGACTTGTTAGATGCCCTTTATGATTCTGACAGGCTTTCAACAACCGAAGAGGTTCGGATGACTTATATTGTTTTTTATAAGAAGTATAACAATGTTCCGTATAAGTTTATAAGCAATGGAATATCTAGCTCAGCAGAAGAATTGATTCGACGAATCGATACGGAACCCGGTATTAATCTTTATATTGATAGGTTTAACCCAAATAAATACTTCTTCGATACCTAAAATAAAACGGCATGTAACATGCGGTTTGGCTCAATAGCGGCATTTGAATATGTACTGAGCGATAGTAATTCTGATGAACTGTTGTATATTGGCTGATCGACATTAACACGGACGACAGCTAATGTGCCAAGCCGCTGGCGACTGCAAATGTGTCGGCATCTTCAAGGTGCGAAAGATTTATGACCAGATCTCTGTTTTATATCCTTCTTTTCCTTTTCATCGGTTGTTCGTGCGGCAACGCTGACCAGCGGCAACAAACCAAATCAGACTCTTTGACAAAGAGCATATCTGCTGACACAACCAACCTTTCGCAATTTCATGAAACGCTTTTGCTCGTTTCAAGCGGACAAATAAGTCCTTTCAAGACCATCATCATTGACAACATAAATTTCCAATTAGTAAAGAGTTCTCAAGGTGACACCAGTTTTATTGGTACTTGGGACAAATCTTTCCAGACACCTGAAGGTTATCAAGTTGGAACAAGTTTACAGCAAATCAAAAAGGCCTATCGCGACAAGCTTCTGCAAGAGCCAGGTTGGGGATATTTTATAGAACTTCCTTCAAAGTGGTGTCTTCAATTTGTTGTTGGGCAAACTGCAACCGACCATGCACCAGCTGACACAAGCAAGGTGACTTATGTTTTTAAGAGACGTTAATGCAGCTAACAAAAGTTTTGCGTCATGTGGGCTGACGTGCAAGGGTTGAACGTTTGTAAATCTATCTGGCTTTTGTACTTTAGCCGGGCTGACGGAACGCTATTGCCCATACGAACGCAAAGCCCTTAACGTTATGTGGATTTAACGAGTTCATATGAGCACAGAAATAAAGCAAATAGAGTTCAATAAACTTCGCTTCGCTTACGTAAAAGTGAAGAGGTTCTTGGAAGACCAGTCATGTGACACCGTTGACTCTCTAAAAACTAAAATTGCCGATGACTTAGGAATGACGGGAGATGATAACTATTATATGCTCGCAGAATTTGTCAAAAAGTTTGAACTAGAGTACCAAGGCTTTAATTACGATAAACACTTCTATTCAGAAATGGAACTGTACGACTCAACCGCGGCACTAGTTAATCTTCTTTCTCTTTCAATCATGATTCCGCTAAAAGCTATTGAACTTCTGACGCTAAATAAAATTCATATTCCAAAGCCAGGTTTTTATAAACCGTCCCGAAAAGTTACTGACATGACATTTAAAGACTTATTGGCATGGTATATCGAAGGAAAATATACTCTGGCCGACAATGTAAAATATCAAATAAAAAACGCCACCTAACAACTAAGCTTCGTCGGGTGCGAAGCGCCAACGATGAAGCTTTATGTTGCACGGAACCTTCGTTAACCGGGTGAATATTATGGGGATTGTATTGGAGGAGACTATGCCTTAGCAGGCGTCGGCGGTATAATAGGTTTGGACGACAGATCAGACTTTTTTTAAAATGTTTCGAAAACAAAGTATTTTCACAGACTGATGTTGTATGCAATTTTCATGAAGATTCAATTATTAATATTATCCATTGTTACACCACTACTTTTATATTCACAAAACAAAGCAAAATTTGACTCGACAGCAGATTTCCTTCAAGAACAAGGCATCAAATTAAACGTTGTAACGGCCCCTCCTGGCTTCGCTGTTTATTACAATTGTGACTCGCTACTTTTTATGAGAGGCAACTTCGGGGACACAATAAAAATTTGGACGTCCGCCAGCGATTGGTATCAAAGCCTTGACCAGTTCAAGGAAACCATCAAAAACGAAAGTTTTGGAAAAACTCAATTTGTGAAGAGTATCGATGAAGATGGACGAATCTACGTTTCGACCTATCGTCAAACGGAGTTTATTTATCGCAATGACTCTCTTTTTGAAATAGGTAATTCGAACCAAACACCATCAGAGCCACTAACTCAATTATTTGACCAATATTTTTTCAAGCAGCAAATAGACAAAAAGACCTATGAGACTCGTTTAGATAGTCTTCACGAAACCCAAAAAAGGCAAGCTGTTTATACTCCTAAGCTAATTTTCGCAAAAAAGATGTTTCTAACCAAAAAGAAAGTGACGCCTCCTAAGAAGCTAAATTTTGAAGGGGATACAATTGAATTAGAAAGTAAATGGACTGAGGATGGGAAAACATGTTATGTAGTGAGGATCAACAATAAAACTGACGATGGCGAGAAAACAACTTACGCATACGTTATTGACGAAGACATGAGATTCATACAATGGGAAGGATGTAATGGCAGATAAGATACGTAGAAAAAACTGCATACAACATGGGTGGCAGTTGCACAACTCCCCTTAAAATTCTAATATCCGGATCTTTTCAGTCCGGTCATTTTGATTTCTAAAAATTGGAGAAGTTTTATTTTTTGGTGTTGAGGGTGGCCAGGGGTAACTGTACTGTCAAAAACAAAATATTAAGGTCGTTCAAACCCGTTTTCAGGCTCATGATCGCTGTTTTTCTCTTTTTCTGATCGTAGTTTAGGCACTTTTTGAGATTGTAAGCAATGGCTGCTCCCAGCATAAACTTATTGGCATTTACTATTCCCCTTGTCCATATTCTTCGCAGACCCATAAAGTTGATAAGTGTACCCAGTACCGGCTCCACTGTGGAGTGCCGTAATTTTTTCATTCGCCTGACATAGGGCGTTTGTAATCTTTGATGCATGGCATCATACAGTGGTTTGTCAATGGTTTCTTCCAGTTTTTGAAGTTGGCCCTTCCGCCAATACAGGCTGTTCGTGACGGGCAGTGCCCACAGTCTTTAGCGCAGCTGCGATATTGTTTTTTATAATAGCCTTTGTTGTCCTGGTAGGTTTTTTTGAAAGGCAGATGTATTGGCCGGAGTCCAAATATTACGGATGTTGTTTTCCTGAAATTTCTATGTTTTTTCACCGTAGGCCCTGAGGAAAAGTTTACTTAAAAAGGGCCAAAGAATGTTGGTCCTTGCTGACCAGGAAGATCAACAATGCAAAGCATAATTTTGCGCTATTGATCTTCCTTACATGACTACTGGCCCCCTGCATTGCACTGGTTGCCTTCTAAACACATCAAAGAAAACTCCTGAATAACCAGAGATCCTCTTCTTCTCCTCTTTACCTAAATCCGGGGTTTGGAACAACTTCAGTCCAACATGCGGTTTGTTGCCTTTGCCTTGAAAGTCTGGAAAAACATCGTTATATTAGGGCAACGCCAACAAGCCGCCGAACGTTGTGCGTAGCTAAAGATACCTCATGATATACAAGATAACTGGAGCCAATGAGACTTCACATGGCACAAGAATTTCAACTCGGTGTCCGCACTGTGGACACAATGGAACATTTGAATCAGTTGGTAACGATATAAAAAATAGCAATAGAATCTTTGGGATACGACGTTGCCCAAACTCGAAGTGCTTTGGTCATTTGTTTTTCGTGTATGATAACGCGTCCCGAGAAACAGTTCTGACTCATCCTTCGGACACAATCCCATTCGACAAAGAGAACATACCAGACAAAGTTCTAAATGCATTTCAAGAAGCGATAATTTCTCACGCTAATAACTGCTTCATTGCATCTGCAATAATGTTACGTAAAACATTGGAAGAAATATGTGCAGACAGAGGTGCGACAGGAAAGACCTTATATGCAAGATTACAAGACTTGGGGACTAAAATTGTAGTGCCCAAGGAATTGATTGAAGGTATGCAGGAATTACGACTTTTAGGGAACGATGCAGCTCACATTGAATCAAATACCTTTGATGAAGTTGGAAAAAATGAAGTCGAGATATCAATTGAGTTTACTAAGGAAATCCTTAAAGCAGTTTATCAGTATGAATCTTTGCTTGGGAAGCTGAGAAGTCTAAAAAAACCATAAACTTACGCACAACAGCAGTTTTGCAGAAGTTGGGCTGACGGAATAAATTTGAACTTTAAATCACTATTCAGCTTTTGTGCAAAGGTTAAGCTGACGTATTTCAAATGCCCAACCTTCGCAAAGCTGATAAACGTTGCCTGCTATTATAAAAGCCATATTTTCGAAAAAAAAATCTATGCCGTATTTACTAATCCGTAAAGTTGAGGACAATTTTTATTTACAAGTCGACGGAGGTATTTTGGTATTCTCCACAAGGAACGACATCCTTAATTCTTTTTCAGATTTTATAGACTCATTGAAGAAGGGGTCAGCCTGTAGGTCTGTGACATTATTAGCATTACAATCGGCAGTTCCCATTGCAATTCATGCTCCAGAAAATCCTCAAGATTTGGTAAAGTACTTCTTAAAACCGACACTAACTACAATTACAGGAGCTGGATTAGGTGCGGGTTTTCAAGGACAATTGGTTAGCGAAGAAATTCAATCACTTCAGGCAGACTTTGATATATATAAATGCATCCTTGAAAAAGGAGGTTTACACACATTAGAGGAACACCACAACCCATTTGTAGACCGAGACACTTTTGACGCTTTAACAGACGGCCAGTTAGGGAGGTATGAAAACTTTCATGGTACACTTGACGAACTAAAAGCAATGATTGGAAGAGAATAAATCACTAAAACAAGATATTAAAGCTATTAAATAACGCATTTACTCTTTATAGAGAATTCTTGCGAGAGTTTGTATCCTAAGATTTTCTAAATTCGCTCAAAATCATTACCTATGAATAATTATTCAGCAGAAATACTTTGGTACTCCTTTTTGCTTTCGTTTGACAGCTCAGATTACCAACTCTTAAACAACCGTGGCTATTTAAAAACGATCAATGCGGTTAAAGACGGGGATAGAGATTTGCTCGAAAGTGGTATTTGTGACATAGAACTCGCATTGAAATGTTTTGTCAGCTTTCATCCGTCTAAAGTGTATGATGTTGGTTTGGGAAACCTGCAAACAGCAAAAGATCTAAGACTACATATTGCCATTAAATAACAGCAGGCAACATGAATTGTGCTATGCTGAATGAAGAATATATACTGATCGTACCGTTTGCTTATCATCTGTGGTCCGGACTGAACGTATAAAGCCGAGCTGCAGAATATAACATCAACTACATTAACTTTAGTCATCTTCTGTTTGCGCTGAAGAATCACCGAATATCAGCACAGCAGAAAGCCCTGACGTTGGACGAAATTGTTCCCACCGAGAGTCTG
Source organism: Bacteroidota bacterium (assembly GCA_023412975.1). Classification (GTDB taxonomy): domain Bacteria; phylum Bacteroidota; class Bacteroidia; order Chitinophagales; family Chitinophagaceae; genus Terrimonas_B. Next base: position 26,627 of record JAEZRB010000026.1, read on the forward strand.
AAAACACCCCGTAGTCATGTTCAGCAAGGACTTCCTCACGGCCTACTGGTTCACTAAATTCAATGAAGGGAAAATGAGTTTCTATTAGTGAGCTGCGGACGCGGCGTGAGAAACTTGTTTATCAAAGCCAGCGTCCGCAGCTCACTGAAGTTCGGATATTAATGGACGGAGTCCAAATATTACGGATGTTGTTTTCCTGAAATTTTTATGTTTTTTCACCGTAGGCCCTGAGGAAAAGTTTCTTAAAGAGCCAGATCGTGTCGGCCCTTGCTGACCAGGAAGATCAACAACGCAAAGCAGGGTTTTGCGCTATTGATCTTCCTTACATAACTACTGGACCCCTGCATTGCACTGGATACCTTCTAAACACGTCAAAGAAACTCCTGAATAACCAGAGATCCTCTTCTTCACCTCTTTATCTAAATCCGGGGCTTGGAACAACTTCAAAAACGTTATATATTAGGGCAACAGCAACAAGCTGTCGAACGTTAGCTGCTATGCTTGACAAAGACAACAACATCATCATCAACGACAAAATATTGAGACAGAATGCTAAATAACGAACAGAAAAAGAAGATTGCCGAAGCTCTTGAAAAAAGAAAACACGGTTTGACTTGTCCGATGTGCCAAAATAAGAGTTTCATTATGGCAGACGGATATTTCAATAATAATATGCAAACTGACTTTGGTTCATTCTCAATCGGTGGACCTGCAATACCAACAATTGCAATTGTTTGCAGTAACTGTGGTTTTGTAAGTCAACACGCATTAGGTGTGTTAGGCCTTTTACCTAAAGAAGAAAACAACAAAAAAGATGAGCCAAGCAAATAACCCAAACGAGCAAGGCTTGTCTGTTGACTTTGGTGACGAGCTTTCCAAAAACTTGACAATTCACAAGAATGTTAAGCAAGAAATTATCATCACAACTGCTGACAAAATCAAGTTGGTGCTAATTAACACAAGAGAAATTTTGACATCTCAGCGAGACTGGTGGACACCTTTCGGTTTGCTCGTTTCATTCGTTACGACACTTTGCACTGCTGACTTTAAAGATGCATTCGGTGGGACAAAGGAGTTTTGGCACGCCATTTTTGTTTTGCTGACAATTTTTAGTGCAGGCTGGCTTATAAAGACAATTATTAAACTTATTAAAAACTGGGGACAAGACGACCTAAATAAAATTATTGAACAAATAAAACTAAAAGGACAGACAGACAACAATGCAAACCCTGGAGACAATAGCACAAGCAGCTAACACGGGTGGCAGTTGCACAACTCCCCTTAAAAAAATTCTAATATCCGGATCTTTTCAGTCCGGTCATTTTGATTTCTAAAAGTTGGAGAAGTATTATTTTTTGGTGTTGAGGCTGGCCAGGGTTAACTGTTCTGTCAAAAACAAAATATTAAGGTCGTTCAAACCTTTTTTCAGGCTCATGATCGCTGTTTTTCTCTTTTTCCGATCGTAGTTTAGCCACTTTTTGAGATTGTAAGCAATGGCTGCTCCCAGCATGAACTTATTGGCATTTGCTATTCCCCTTGTCCATATTCTGCGCAGACCCATAAAGTTGATAAGTGTACCCAGTACCGGCTCCAATGTGGTAAATAAGGTTTGCTGACGGCTGGTTCCTTGTTTGAATGGCAAGATAACTATTTTGCAAAAAGCAAACGCCATTTTATCCTATTCACAGGATGTATATATTTGTTTCGGAAAAAACAGTTTTTTCACAGACTGACGTTGTGTGCAATTACATCCGAACTGTTAAATGGACAAAATAAGCACTGAGAACGATTTTAACGGAAAAAAATCTGAATTGTCAAAGCTCATAAAGTCATGGAATTTGATTGAAATGAATTCTAACAGTGATTTTGGTAGACTATTAGAGAAAATTTTGAGTACCCTTTCAGAGGGACAAACAGAAATAAAAATCAAACGAATTATAGAAAGTGAATTATGCGTGACTTATGGATTGTTTAAAACGGACTTTGATGCAGAAAAGCTTACAAACGAAATTATGACTTGGTGGAATGAATAATTCTGAAGTAAAAATTGCGACAAATATTGAGACCGGCCTTTTCTATTTAATCATTGAATTTCTAAAAAATAATAATTGGAATTTAACGGTTGAATATGATGAAAATATTATTGACAAAGGCATTGACTTTGACCTGTATCAATTTAATAAAAATGACGAGACATTATTATTAGTTTGGAACAATTGGTTTGAAGGAGAAATTAAGGCAAGAACAAAAACACTAGATGAAATCGCAGAACATTTTAAAGTCATTCTAAAGTTTGGAGAACCTGAATATGTAGATAACACAAACATTATTGACGAAATGAAAGCATTATTAAGATTCAAAAAATAACTGCACACCCTGTTGTTCTTAGTCTTCCTTACCAAATGTAAATTTTAGACTCTTACTGATTCGAGGAACAAACTACGGACAACGATCATTCCCTACCTGCCAGACATTCAAATTAAATCCTGACCAGCTATAAAAAAAACCTACCGGCGCAGGACCGGTAGGTTTGATGAAATATCAAATTACATTTCTCTAATTCTGACTCAGGCTCCTGAAGTCCACGCTCACCAGTTTACTCACACCCGGTTCCTGCATCGTCACACCATAGATCACATCCACCGTGCTCATCGTCATTTTATTGTGGGTGACGATAATGAATTGCGAATTATCGCTGAACTGGCGGATCATATTGGTAAACTTGCTCACGTTGGCGTCATCCAGCGGGGCATCCACCTCGTCGAGAATACAGAACGGCGCCGGCTTGATCAGGTAGATCGCAAACAACAGGGCCGTGGCGGTAAGCGTACGCTCTCCACCACTTAATTGCGTAAGAGAAGTGGGGCGTTTGCCTTTAGGTCTTGCTACCACATCGATCCCTGTTTCCGCCAGGTTTTCGGGATTCTCCAATACCAGGTCGCACTGGTCGTCTTCGGTAAACAGGGTCTTAAATACCTTGATGAAATTCTCCTTCACGGTTGTAAAGGTCTCCAGGAATCTCTGGTTTGCGGTAGCTTCTACCTCCTCAATGGTCTTCAAAAGACTTTCCTTGGCGGTCACCAGGTCGTTCTTCTGCTCAACGATAAATTCGTAGCGTTTTTTCATTTCGGTAAACGCTTCGATAGCCGTCGGGTTCACTTCACCCAGGTTCTCCAGACGTTTCTTCATCCGGTCGGCTTTTTCCTGCAATTCTTCTACCGAAGTTTCTGTGCTGCGCTCCTGGTCAAGGATATCTTCGAGCTGGATACGAAACTCCACATTCAGTCTTTCCTTTGTACCGGCCAGTTGCAGTTTTAATTCGTTGAGCTTATCCTTGATAGCGGCAAGCAGATGCTCGATCTGCTCTTTATCTTTTGTTTTATGACGAAGCTCGCTTTCTTTTTCACTAAGCTGGTTACGCAGGTTATAATAAGCCTGGTCTGCTTCATTGAGGGCGATCTCTTCATGCTCCCTTTTACGCATCAGCTCCAGCAAAGACTCTTCAATATCCCTGAGCGAGTCACGTGACTGGCTGATACTTGTTCCCGTATCGGCCAGTTGTGCCGTATTATTTTCGATCTGCAGTTTCAGATCGCTGAGCTGGTTATTTTTGAAATCAAGCTCCTGCTTCAACGCGGTGATCTTGCTCTGCTGGCGGGTTACATTCAGGTTAAATTCATTGTACTGGCGGGTTGCTTCAGCAAATGCGGTTTCCACTGATTTGAATGCCTCATCAGCTTCGGCCAGCCGCGATGCGATGGCCTGCAATTCCTCGTTAAATTCAGCCAGTTGCTGGCGCACGCTGGATACCGACAACTGGGTCTCTTCCATTTGCTGGGTCAATTCCTCCCAGCGGTTTTGACTGCTGGCCTGCAGGGAATGCAGGTTCTCCAGTTTATTGTGCAGCGAAAAGACCTGGTTGGTCAGCGCCTGTATTTCTTTTTCAGTTTCGCGAATGGCTGATTCTCTAAGGTCTTCATTAAACGCGATCACCTCATTGTGGCGTGCCTGTATCTCGGCACGAAGCGCATCCACTACCCTGTCCTGCGCGGCAATCTCTTCCTGCAGCTTCTCCAGGTTCTTTACACGGCCGATCTTCTTTCCTTCGATCAGTCCCACGCTGCCACCTGTGAGAGAGTATTTCCCTTTTACATACTTACCATTCTTTTCAATGATCACAAAACCATTGCTGTTTTCCAGGGCGCTTTCATCGTCGGCAATAAATACATTTCCCAGCAGGTATTCCGCCAGTTTGCGGTATTTATCGTCCACTTCTATTACACTCATGGCCGCTATAGCTCCGTCTAGACGGTGATCACTGGTAACTTCATTGTTGGCTGTGATCTTATCCAGCAAAAAGAAATTCGCTTTCCCTTTTTTGTTTTCGTCAAGCAGTCGCACTGCCTGTAATCCTTCCTTCAGATCATTTACCACATAATAGCTCAGGTAAGGTTCCAATACATTTTCCAGTGCGGTCCTGTATTCCTCTTTCACGTACAATACATCCGAAAGGATCGGCGAATGGTGGTTCCAGTCCTGGTTGTTGTGAAGGAACTTCACACTGTCAGGATAGCCTTCCATCGAATCGATCATGCTCTTCAGCAGATCATGCTCATTCTTTTTCGAATCCAGCTTCCTGGTTTCCTCAGCGAGATCATTGCGTAATGCGTCCAGCACCGCCTGGGTTTGCAATATTTGTTCCTTGGTATTGTCATGGTGTTGCTGAAGTTGTTCAAGATCGGTTTTCTTGATCTCCAGTTCTTTTTCATGCAATATCCTTTCCTGGTCGAGCTGTTGTCTTTGATCTTCGCGCTGTGCCCTGTCCTCTTCTATTTGGTGGATCGTTCTTTGCAGGTTTTGCACCGAGGTATCGGCAACGGCCACTTTCTTTTCCGCGTCAAACTGGTTTCTTTGTACCTGCTGGTATTCCTGGCGCAAGGCGTCAACGGTTTGCCTTTTCTCGTCTACAATATTTCTCTTTGTCTCTGCCTCTTCCCGCAACTCTACCAGTTTTTCATCCAGGTTTTCCAGGACTTTCTGTTCTTCCTCCACCTGCGCACCGGTAAAAGCAATGCTTTCGTCGATCCCTTTCAACTGCCCTTCGGCTTTCTGCAAAAACTCTTTCAGGCTGCCTTCACGTTCGGTCAGGTATTCGAGGCGTTGTGCGGCTAGATTTTTCTCGTTCTCTTTTGTGCGAACCGTCTGCACCAGATCGTTAAACGTATGCTGCATACTTTGCAGCGCCCTTTCCTTTTCTACAAATGCCAGTTTTTCCTGCTCGAGCGCCGCTTCGTCGGTAGCGATCTCTGCTTCGAGTCTTAATTTTTTATCGGTTTCTGTTTCCTGCTGTTCATTCAGCTCTTTGTAAGTAAGATTAAAACCCTCCAGCGCGGCTTTCGCCAGCTCGATGCTCACTTCACGATAATCTTTTTTAATCTCGTGGTATTTCTCTGCCTTTTTTGCCTGGCTTTCCAGTGATTTCAGCTGGTTGTTGATCTCGAACAAAAGGTCTTCAATACGGGCCAGGTCCATTTCGGTGGCATCGAGCTTTTGCTTCGCTTCTTTCTTACGTGTTTTATAGATAGAGATACCGGCCGCCTGCTCCAGCATTCTGCGGCGGCTATTGTCTTTGTCTTTGATAAGATCATCCACCATGTCGAGCGCAATGATGGCATAACTGTCGGTGCTCACACCGGTATCCATAAAAAGGTTCTGGATATCTTTCAGGCGGCATTGCACATCGTTGAGCCGGTATTCACTCTCGCCGCTTTTATAGAACTTACGTGTAACGGTAACAGTGTTGAACTCTGTTGGCAACAGGTTTTTTGTATTCTCAAAGGTCAGGCTCACTTCCGCCAGGCCACTTGCCGACCGGCTTTTTGATCCATTGAATACAAGGCTGTCGAGGTTTTCACTCCGCAACTGGCTGATCTTCTGCTCTCCAATAACCCACCTGATGCTATCTACGATATTGGATTTACCACAACCATTCGGCCCTACGATACCCGTGACGTTTTCATCAAAGTTCACAACGGTCTTGTCCGCAAAACTCTTAAATCCCTTGATTTCTAAGCTCTTTAATCTCACTTTTGAGGTTTTTAGTAGCGGCGAATTTAAGCCAATAAGGGGGAAAACAGGGTTTAGCTGCCGGGCATTTATGCACAAGGAATTGGTAAAAATGTGGAAGAATTTAGTCGGGATTCTGGCCGCGACGAGTTCATGGCGGGGAAGATACCGGATACTGGATACTGGATACTGGATACTTGATACTTGATACTGGATCGTAGAGTGTCAGGATTTATAGTTGGGGATTTGAGCTCCCTCTCCAAAAGGAGAGGGGGTTGGGGGGTGAGGCCGAAATTAGTAGTCGGTAGTTCGTAGTCAGTAGTCATTAGTCATTAGTCGGGAGTCGGAGCCACCAGCGTCTGACGTCCACGTCTGACGCGAAGAAGCAGTCTGGAAGCAGTCGGTAGTTCGTAGTCAGTAGTTAGTAGTCTTTGTTCGGTTGTACATTCAAACCCGGATTCCAATGAGACTTTTAATAGTTCAAGGTTCTATTCTAACAACTTCAGACGCGCGGATGCAATCCGGATCGAGTAACTTCATACAAAACCAAAGCATGAACTCTACCAATCTTCCCTTCATCACGAGGCTCTGCCTGCACCTGGTGAGTATTTATATCCTGGGTCTGCTAATCTATGCCGGCGCAGATATCATTATGCCGATTTGTTTTGCCATCCTGCTGGCCATGCTTTTGTTGCCGGTGGTTAACTGGCTGATCCGGCGGAAACTGCCGGATGTGCTTGCCATCATCCTCGCGATACTGCTGGCAACTTTATTTATTGGTGGCATAATATATTTTCTTTCTTCCCAGGTAGCCAGTTTTATGTCCGACCTGCCAACTATCAAACAAAAATTATCACAACATATTTCCACTTTGCAAGGCTGGATCAACGAACAGCTCAATATCAGCATGAAACAACAGGATGCCGCGGTGGAGAGTGCTAAGGAAAATATTCAAAAAAACCCGGGTGGCATGGGAACTGCTTTGATGGGTGTGGCCGGCACGTTGGTGATGTTGGTCCTGCTGCCGATTTATACCTTTCTGCTCTTGTATTATCGCAAACTGATCCGCAAATTTTTCCTCGATGTATTCAGCAGCCGTCATAAAGAACAGGTAGAAGGAGTATTGAGTGATTCAAAAACCATTGTGCAGGGATACATGGTTGGATTGCTATTGGAACTGGCCATTGTGACAGTGCTCAACACCGTTGGTTTCCTTGTCATCGGTGTAGAATATGCGATATTCCTCGGCCTGCTGGCTGCGGTGTTAAACCTTATACCCTATATCGGCATGCTGGTGGCAACGGTCATCTGTATGGCGGTAACGCTCACCACCTCTGAAAATCTTTCCGATGTATTATGGGTCGGTGCTATCCTGATCGCTGTGCAGTTTATTGATAATAATTTTATCATGCCTTATGTGGTAAGCACCAAGGTACGCATCAACGCACTGGTGACGATCATCGGGGTACTCATCGGCGGAGCACTGGCGGGCATATCAGGTATGTTTCTCTCCATTCCCGCCATTGCCATCCTGAAAGCAATCTTTGACCGTGTAGACAGCCTGAAACCCTGGGGTCTATTGCTGGGCGACGAACAGAAAAAAGTCGGCGGTAAATCGTCCAAAAAACAAAAAACATAATAAAAAAGCGGTCCCTGGAAAAGGACCGCCGGTTCTACGAATGCTTATTCGTATATACTGCTAAAAACTTTCCCTGATACTGTAATATTTATAGTTACATGATTGTGAATTCTTTTATCAATTCCATCACGCCATCCTGTACTCTTAACTTCTTCCAGCACTTATCGTCGGTGAGTTCGATCAGGTGTACCAGTTTTCCGGCCGTACGTATCTCGCTCACATGCGTGATTCGGAAATCGAGGTAGTACACGCTTTTCACCAGGTCTTTTAATTGGGGAGAAATAAGCTTCCCGGGATAAGAGATCACGTCGTAGAGAAATTGCCCACGGCCATTGTAAAAGCTTCTCCCCTTCCTGCCGTCCTGTTTGTAATAAACAAAAAAGCCATTGTTATCATCAAACCATTGGATACTGTCGGCATGCTTATGCTGTTTGAGGAAATTTTTTTCCGCTTTTAACCGCGCCACTGGATTCGAGCCGGGTTTATTCACTACTGTACTGACTTCGCGTTTTTCCGGTTCAGTATTTATAGCAGCCGGCTGCGCCAGTACGGAGATCTGCATCATCGCTACAAGGCTCATCACAAGATTGATTTTTTTCATGTTATAAAGTTTAAGGTGATTGACCCAAAACTAGTTTGGCGAATGGAGTCAGATTTTTTTATTCGCCCGCATGCGATAATTATTGGCGAATTAGCAGGATGCGTATGAGATTTGAAAAATAGCGTCGACGAATGGCATTCGTCTTCAAAACAAAGTTTTGTATTGTTCTTAACGAGGCGTGGTGTTCCTCCTGATCAGGGATTTAATAATTTTATATCCATGTCATGAGCATGCAGGAATTCATTTTTTCAGAAAAAGCTGCATTTCGCAACAAACGCCATCTTGCATTTTTTGGCGTGCTGGGCATTGCATTTTTTTTGCAAAGCATCGTACCTGGCAATTCTATCTATTCAACTGCCTTTTTCAGTTTTTGCTGCTTTTTCCCTACCTGCATTTTCTCGACTTATGCCTGTATTTATTTGTTCTACCCATACTTACTACAGCGTAAAAAATACCTGCTATTTTTTCTGGGCTTTATCGCCCTCAGCTTATTCTGTTTATTCATCAACTACCATGCTGCCGGCTTATTCCTCGACCTGGCTAATGATTTTGGCAAACCGGGTAATTCGTTTTCCAAACAGATGAACCTCTCTTTCATTAATACTTCGCACGCCCTGATCATAGGTGGTTTAGGCCTGGGAATTAAGCTGGCAAAAAATATCTACCTGCGCCAAAAAGAAAATTCCCTGTTATCCAGGCAAAAGATCATCACCGACCTCCGGCTGGAGAAGGCCAGGATCTATCCACGATTGCTCAACCAGTCGCTGGAAAACCTTCGTACCGGCATTAATACCGGTTCAATTAATGCGTCCACACAACTATTAAAAGTATCAGAGCTGCTGAGTTACATACTGTATGACAACGAAGAAAAATGGGTTTTACTGGAAAAAGAACTGGATATGATTAAGCACCTGATCGATATCCAGCAGGATGGACGGCAAGGGCAACCGCAACTACATATTAATCTCAGCGGCGACCCTTCCGGTAAGCTGATCGTGCCGATGACATTATTTCCCCTTCTGGAGAACTTCTTTAAGTTACTGGATGATAAAACAACCGACATCGCCGGCGTTAGCCTTGACCTGTATATAAAAAATAAAGACCTCGACCTGAGACTGGCCATTTCAAAAACATCGAATCAGTTGCCCGTTACGCAGTGGATAAAAGTATTCTCAAACACCTGCCAGCGGCTCGAGGCGTTACATCCTGGTGGGTGCAGTGTGAAGATCGTCAATGAAGACAAAATGTTTATCGTCCTTTTAAGTGTCATGATCAAAACATCCGGCGATGATCTAGGCGAACTCAACCAATCAACACTGGTAACTTATGAAACTGCGTAGTCTCATACTTTCGGATCGCCCGGCTTACCGTGTTACCAGGCACCTGCTGTTTTGGACGGTGCGATTTTTCCTGATATTTATTTATTCTTATGGATCTTCTTTTTTAAGTTTTCTTACTTCCGGCGAAACTCTCTATATATACGACCTTGAAGAATGTATGCAGGTGGGCGGTTACCGGCTGTTGCTGGATATGTTCTTTTGTTACACGGTGATATATTGGCTGATGCCGGCGTACTTATATAAAAAACGATATTCCAGTTTTGCATTGTTGCTGGTGGCAGAAATGGTTGTGGTTTTTCTCCTGAGTACTCTTTTTATCACCTACTACTATAACCTGGCTGCCCAGGGGCCGAAATTTTACCATGTGATCTGGCTTCATGCCATTCATTATATCATGGGTGGTTCTCCTGTGGTTTGCATTGGTTTTTTAGGTATAAGGCTGCTAAAAACCTGGTACCGGGAAGAAGAAAAAAAAGTCGCGATCACCCGTGAGCATGCCAATGCCGAATTGCAATTATTAAAAGCCCAGATTCATCCGCATTTTCTTTTCAATACACTGAATAATATCTATTCATTCACCCTGGCCGACCGTAATCGTGCCGCGAAACTTGCCGATCAGCTTTCTGGTATGATGGATTACATGAGTGTTGAAGGAGAAAAGGAATGGGTACCGGTGGAAAAAGAAATACGCCTGATAGAAGACTATATGAGCCTTGAAAAGGTACGATACGATCAACGACTTGATATCAGTATTGACATTACCGGCGATTTTCAAAACAAACTGATAGCGCCATTGCTGCTGATCCCCTTCGCAGAAAACTGCTTCAAACACGGTGCGAGCCTCATGCGGGGTAAACAATGGGTGAAATTAAAGATCAGCTTACAGGACGACATGCTCAATTTTGAACTCAGCAATAGTAAACCTGCATCCTCTCCAGTCCGTCATCAAAAAAACGGGATCGGTCTCGCGAATGTTAAAAAAAGGTTACAACTGATCTATCCTGATAAACACAGCCTGCATATCGAATCGACAGATACAGTATATAAGGTAAATTTGAAAGTGAAACTGCTAAAGCAACCGGTTAGCATTTCCCAGGGTATTACCGGTTATCAGACTCAACCGCTTTCCTATGCCTGAAAAGAAGATCATTTGCCTGGCTGTAGACGATGAGCCGCCCGCACTCGAAGTGCTGAAAAAATATATTCATTCTGTTCAAACATTGGAATTGGCGGGCACCTGTGCCGATGCGATCGAAGCAAATATTTTTCTTCAGCAAAACCCTGTTGACCTGGTTTTCCTAGATATAAAAATGCCCGAATTACTGGGAACCGATTTTATAAAAACATTGAAAAATCCTCCGGCAGTGATATTTACCACGGCCTATCGCAAATTTGCTGTGGAGGGTTTCGAACTGGACGCGGTGGATTACCTGCTGAAACCGATCTCTTTTGAACGTTTTCTGAAAGCTGTAAACAAGGTGATGGAAATGCAGCTATTTACTCCAAACCTTGTAAGCACTCCCATTAATACAAAGCCTCCGTCTTCAACAGCATCGGATTCTATCTATTTTCGCAGCGATCGCAAGATGGTGAAAGTGTCGATGGATGATATCCTGTACGTGGAGAGCCTGAAGGATTATATCAAAGTGGTGACAAAATACAAGACCATTATTACTAAGCATGCGATCTCTTCTCTCGAGGAAAACCTCCCGAAGAACAATTTTCTTCGTATTCACCGCTCCTTTATTGTGGCATTGAACAAGATCGACTCTTATAGCAGTGAGCTCGTAGAAGTTGGGAAAAAGGAATTACCTATCAGTCGAATGTATCGCTACGAGGTTGAAAAAGTATTGCAACATAAAAAACACTTGCTGTGATATTGGTTGTGTTGTCCACGGAATACAACAAAAGGCAACAGGCAACCGGCTCATTATCAGACAAGTCAAAATAGTTTCAGCTTTAACATATTAAATCACTATCTTCACAGACGTGTTAAAAGTACTTCCAACATTCAGTCCTGATCAGTTTCAATTCTTACTCTTCCTCTAGTAATAGTTAATCTCCTCTTTACTTTTTGCTGCAGTCCTTTTTCACGGGTATTTATTTTGTTTTATTTAAATTATTGTTTTATGAACATGTACGTTTCAAACCTGAGTTTTCAAACCACAGATGAAGACCTGAAAAAGTTATTTAGCCAGTATGGTGAGGTTTCATCTGCAAAAGTCATTACTGACAGGGAAACCGGTCGTAGCCGCGGTTTCGGGTTTGTAGAAATGAGTTCCGACTCACAGGCCAACGATGCTATCAAAGAGCTTAACAACAAAGATGTCCAGGGTCGTACCATGGGTGTTTCTGTTGCCCGCGAAAAAGCTCCACGCTCTGACAACAGGAGATGGTAATAACTTAACCGATAGTTAATGTATAAGAGCCTTCGGGCTCTTTTTTGTTTATGCACCCCCAATTGCTTATCTTTGCAATCAAATTTGAGTTATATCGCGCTTGTAAGCAAACAATAGCCTCTCTCATTCCTGCTATTAATTACACCTGCATTTTTCTCAAAGACAAAACCGTTATTCCTGTCCGTTCACGTTTTCAATTTCGGGAATAAGCCAACGGCATTCAAATATTTCATCACACCCTAAATAACTTAAACGACTATGACCTCTGAAATGATTGAAAAGTTTGTAGCACCCAGGATCTCAAATGGCGAAGCAGTGAATATTCATTTTAAAGATCGCCATACCGTAACCGGTTTATTTATTCATACCGTCGACTATGAAGAGCTGAAGTCGAAGAATTTCTGGAGAATTGTAAGCAACCAGCACGTGAGTAAATGGGAACAAACAAAAGACATCAATCTCACTCGTTTGTTCAACGGAGCATCCTTTACCCGTCTTTCAGAAGATAAAAACTAAAAAACAAGAGTTCACAATATGGCAACAAGCTGGAATAAAAAAGAAAGACAAAATAAAAAACAACAACACCGCAAACAGAAGGAAGAGAAACGTCTTGAAAGAAAGCAACAGGCCAAAAAAGGTCAAAGCCTGGACGATATGATGGCCTACCTTGATGAAGACGGCAATCTTACTTCCACACCTCCCGACCCGGCCAAACGTACCGTTATCAATGCGGAGGATATCGAGATCGGCGTTCCCAAGCAAAGGGAATTGGATCCGTCCGAACTGATCCGGAAAGGCGTGATCACATTCTTCAACCAGGAAAAGGGCTATGGCTTTATACGGGACAAACAGACCACGGAAAGCATTTTTGTACATATCAATGCCAGCCGTGATGAATTAAAGGAAAACAATATCGTAGAATTCGAAGTGGAAAAAGGCCCCCGCGGTCTGCAGGCTGTAAACGTTAAACTTTCGAGTTAGTACAATTTGAAGTAAACCACTCCTGACACTACGTCGATTCATGGCTCTTCGCTCGTAGCTCGCAGCTCATAGCTAACAGCTTACCCCCTAAACCTCAACCTCCACCTAAACCTTAACCTCCACCTTCATCCCCGTCTTCGCCGCCAGGAAGATCGACTCTATGATCTTAAGGTCTTTCAGACCTTCTTTTCCATCAACTGGTACTTCAGGCTGATGGCCATCCTGGATTATTCGCGCCATTTCATCCATTTGAACCGTTTGATGGGTAATATGCGGAAGGCTCAATTCTCCTTTGTGAGTTCGCCCCTTAATAGGTCCATAACCCGTTGCCGGCTGCAGCTCGGCAAAACCTTTATCTCCATTTAGGAAAAAGCGATCGAGGTGACTCATGGCATAGGTAGACAGGCATGAGGCGACCGCCCCATTGGGAAAACCAAGCTGGAACTGTATAGTCTCATCCACACCGGGTTTGAATTTTTCATGATCAGTTTTGGTTTCCTGCGCGGTGACCCACACAGGTTCCTCGCCTATCATATACCTCGCGCCATTCACGGCATAAATCCCGATGTCCATCATGGCACCGCCGCCCGCCAGTTCTTTATTCAGTCGCCATTGATTAGGATTGCCGATCCTGAAACCACTTAGCCCCTGGAAAAATAAAACCTTACCCAGCTCGCCCTGCTTACGCATGCGAATGATCTCAAGCGTATTGGCCTCGAAGTGCATACGGTAACCTACCAGCAATTTTACTTTTGCCTTTTCACAGGCATCCACCATCTCCTGCCCTTCTTTAACAGATATGGCCATGGGTTTTTCACAGATCACATGCTTGCCGGCGCGGGCGCAACGGATCACCTGGTCGTGGTGGAGCGAATTTGGTGTGATCACATACACGGCATCGATATCAGGATTATTTTTCAGGTTGTCGAAATTCTCATAATTGTAGCAATTCTTTGCCGGGATACCATACTTCTGCTGCCAGCTTTCGAGCTTTGAAGGTGTGCCGCTGACGGCACCTACCAAACGTGCCCTTTTACATGCCTGCATGGCATCCGCAACGCGGGTGGCATAACTGCCCAGTCCCATAAGGGCGACTCGTAGAGGTTGTTGTTGGTTAGGATTTAGGTTGACATTCTGTGGTAGTATATCCCAATAATCAAGCAGGGATACGCCAATTGCTGTAGCAGTAATATTTTGCAAAAAATTGCGGCGAGAATTCATATGCTGGTTATTGGTTGAAGAAGGTTAATGCATCCTGAAGTTAACAATTCATCACGATACAAAGCGTCGATGCTCAAACTGGGTGTATTTCAAATTTTCGCTTAAATCAGTTTAGCCTACTAATAACAGGAACTTCCGGTCAAACTTATTACCTTAGTAAAAAGTCGTTTTCAATAACGCAAACCTTATCCCTTATTCTCTGAAAAATAATGGAATAAGGTTGCTTTCTGTATGGCTTTTATGTTACTAAGGTAATATGGTTTTCACTCCTGTTATGACAATGCTCATTACCAGCTAAAACGAAGATTTGAAAAACGCCCACAAACTTTGAAGTAGATACCATAAGCCTGCTGTTTATAATTTTCTGATTTTCGGGGTTTTCTTTTTGCTTAACTTCAGGTACCAAAAAAAATAGCCATGCCTGTTTTTAACCTTCGCGTCAATGGCAAAGACTATAATGTCGATGTAGCTGCCGATACACCTATTCTTTGGGTACTACGTGATCACCTCGATTTAGTGGGGACTAAATATGGGTGCGGCGTAGCGCAGTGTGGTGCCTGTACTATACACCTTGACGGAAACCCTGTTCGATCCTGTACCCTTCCTGTATCAGTTGTGGAATCCATGGAAATCACAACTATTGAAGGGCTCTCTGCCGACGGTGACCACCCGGTGCAAAAAGCATGGGAACAATCGGATGTACCTCAATGTGGTTATTGCCAGGCCGGGCAGATCATGACGGCAGCCGCTTTATTAAAGCGAAAGCCTAAACCAACTGACCAGGAAATCAACGACGCGATGAATGGCAATCTTTGTCGCTGCTGTGCCTATCACCGCATCCGTGACGCCGTGAAACTGGCCAGCACACTGGCTTAGCAAACCAGTATCTATATCTAAATTACTGTTTACTTCCAACGATATTATCGCGACATCACCAGTAAAATCAAACCAATGACAACCTTTTCAAAAACCAGCCGGAGGGATTTTTTAAAAATTACTTCTATGACCGGGGGTGGTTTGCTGCTGGGCTTTAGCTGGTTCAGTGCCGAAGCAGGAACTCCTACGATCATCAATCCTAACCAATTTGCGGGTTCGCTGGATTTTAATAGTTATCTGTCCATCGCGACAGACGGTGCCATCACTATATACTCCCCCAACCCGGAACTGGGTCAGAATATCATGACTTCTTTTCCCATGATCGTAGCAGAGGAGCTTGATGCCGACTGGACAAAGCTAAAAGTGAAACAGGCGCCCTTTGATCCAAAGAAATTTGAGCGGCAACTCACAGGTGGTAGTGGCGCGATCCCTCATTCCTGGAAAAGGCTTCGAAATGCCGGCGCTACTGCCCGATACCTGCTGATTGCCGCCGCTGCCAAGCGGTGGAATGTTGACGCAGCAGAATGTACAACACGCGATGGGTTTGTATTACACACAAATTCAAACAGGAAAGCCGGTTATGGAGAGCTGGCAGAAGAGGCTTCAAAAATGACTCCACCGGAGTCAGTTACACTGAAAGATCGTAAAGATTTTAAGATCATTGGCAAGCCGCTTGGCAACCTGGAGATCAAAAACATCATTACCGGTAAACCCATATTCGGTTCGGATTTTAAACGCGATGGAATGGTACTGGCGATGGTACAACGCCCGCCTGCTTTCGGTTCTAAAATAAAATCCGTTGATGCGTCGGCGGCAAAAGCAATGCCCGGTATCCTTGACGTGATCACTTTCAAAAATAATGTTGCGGTGATCGGCAAATCAACCTGGGAGATCATGAAGGCAAGAAAGGTGCTGAAAGTGGAATATGAAAAAGACGGCAACCTGGAAAGTACCGCCGACCATGACCAGTTATTCATTTCGATGCTAAACAGCAAGGAAGCAAAAGTTCGCCGGCAGGATGGAGACGTCGAAACCGCATTTAAGAATGCCGCAAAAGTGATCACCAGCGAATTCCAGTGCCCTTTTATTCCACATAGCCCGATGGAACCGATGAACTTCTTCGCGGATGTAAGAGAAGATGGTGTGGAACTGATAGGGCCAACGCAAACGCCGGGTAGCGCACGCACTGCGGTGGCCAAACTTTTGAACATTCCTGAAGAGAAAGTAACGGTTGATATAACCCGCCTGGGTGGCGGTTTTGGAAGGCGTTTGAAATTTGATTTTGCCCTGGAAGCCGCGGAGATATCCAGCATCATAAAAAAACCGGTAAAGCTGATCTGGACCCGGGAAGATGATACCATGGGTGGAAGTTATCGCCCGGCGGTCAGGTATCGCTTTGAAGCCGCACTCGATAGCAAGGGCAATCTCATCGGTTACAAATTACGTGGCGTGGGAATTAACCAGAACAACTCCACCCGTGAAGACAATTTTCCCTCCGGGGCGGTTGACAACCTGCTGATCGATACAGTAGAACATATCTCACCTATAACCACAGGTGCCTGGAGAGCACCTGTCACCAATTTCCTTGCTTTCGCAGAACAAAGTTTTTTAGATGAAGTGGCTGTGGCGGCAGGCAAAGATCCCGTTCAGTTTCGGCTTGAACTCCTGCAAAAAGCCCGGACAAATCCTGTTGGCGCTATCAAGTACAATATTGATCGCATGGAAACGGTGATCAAACAGGCCGCGGAAAAATCTGGCTGGGGAAAAAAGAAAGGAGTATCCCAGGGCTTTAGTGTTTACTTTTCTCATGCATCTTATGTAGCCCAGGTTTGTGATGTAGTGATGGAAGCCGGTAAGCCCGTTGTTCAAAAGATCTATGCCGTTTCCGATTGCGGTGAAGTGATCAATAAGAGTGGCGCCCTGCAACAGGTGATGGGCGGCATCGTAGATGGTTATGGCCATGCCATGTTTGGAAAGCTAAGTTTTAAAGATGGTGTGCCACAGGAAAACAATTTTGGCGCTTACAGGATTATTCGCATGAAGGAAGTGCCGGAAGTAGAAGCGCATTTTGTAGACAATGGCATCGATCCTACAGGCCTTGGTGAACCCGCTCTGCCACCCACAGGCGGAGCTGTGGCCAATGCCATTTATAAAGCAACGGGAATAAGGATGAGAAAACAACCATTTATCGAAGAACCGCCATTCCGGGCTGCGAAAGGATTTTAGTTGTATCGTTATTAGCATTCATTGCTCTACCTGTCATTAGTCGTTTAAAAAAATTAAACTCCCGGCATATGAGAAAGTCCGCGCTTTATTTACCGAAGCTGGTAATTGGCTTCGCTTTAATCTCCTTCATTTTATTTATCTCAGTCCAGGATGCAGCGGCACAAAAGTCCGCTATGGAAATGGTGAAGGACGCTAAGAAGGATATTGAGAATCTCAGCATTCAACAGGCAAAGGAAGAAATGGCAAACCCGGGTGTTGTATTGATCGACATTCGCGAAGCCGAGGAGTTAAAACAGGGAAAAATCCCAGGTGCAGTACATGCACCAAGAGGTATGCTTGAATTTTATGCTGATTCCACGCTACCCTATCACAAGCCTGAATTCAGCAAAAACAAACGTATTGTATTGTATTGCGCTACCAGCGGACGTTCAGCACTGGCTGTTCAAACCCTGAAAGCGATGGGATATACAAATGTGGCACATATTGATGGTGGCTTCAAAGCCTGGAAAGAAGCCGGACTTCCAGTCGATCAGAAGGATAAGTGATGCATTTCTCAAAGAGAAAATGCCACTACATGATCACCGAGTTTAGTGCCCAGTTTACCATGACCACCCGCCGCGATCACGACATATTGCTTACCGTTCCATTCATAAGTCATTGGTGTGGCCTGTCCGCCAGCCGGTAATTCGCTCTGCCAAAGTATTTCGCCATTAGAGATATCAAATGCACGAAGAATATTATCCATCGCAGAAGCTATAAACACGAGTCCGCCCGCCGTAGTGATCGCGCCGCCAAGATTTACCGAACCCCATTTTTCCGCACCGGGATGTTTTGCCGGATCTGCCATAATGCCCAATGGCACTTCCCATTTTAACTGACCCGAACCCAGGTCAACTGCAGCGAGTGTACCCCATGGTGGTTTTGTTTGCATCAGGAATGCTCCATTCTCAATTGTAAAAAGATACTCACGGCTCATCACATAAGGGGTACCATCCTGTGGTGCAACTTCTGCTCTTGGTAAAGCTTTATTAACAGACTTGGCTGTATTTTCTGTTTTTGGAAAAAGCGTGATGAGCGCTGCCAACTGGTTCACATTGGCGACAAGCAGGTTATTGACCGGATCATAGCTGGCCCCGCTCCAGTTCATCCCTCCTACATTACCGGGGGTAATGATGCTCCCCTGTAAAGACGGAGGTGTGAAGATTCCCTCGTTACGATGTCGATTGATCCTGTCTTTTGCCTTTTGCAGCAATTCGGGTGTAGGTCCCCATGCATCTGCTTCCGTTACTTTTTGTAAGCCAAGAGCAGGCAATTGCTTGGGAAAAGGTTGTGTGAGAGCAGCTATCTCTCCCGGTACATCAGATTTTGGAACTGCTCTTTCTTCTATTGGGAAAATATGTTCACCGGTTTTGCGGTTGAGTACAAAGATGTGACCCATCTTAGTGACAACGATAACAGCCGGAACTTTGACACCATTGCGATCAATATCAGCCAGCACAGGTTGTGCCGGGAGATCATAATCCCAGATATCATGATGCACGGCCTGGAAATGCCATACTACTTTACCTGTTGAGGCCTGTATTGCTACGAGTGAATTAGCATAAAGATTATCACCTATTCTTTCCCCACCATAATAATCCGTGCTGGGACAGGATGTGGGAACATAAACCATATCCGATTGGGGATCGGCAGAGATGGGTGCCCAGGCATTGGCCCCACCGGTTACGGCGATCCTTTCTCCTTTCCAGGTCTCAAAACCAGGATCACCTGGTTTACGTGGAATAGGATCCCATGACCAAACCAGTTCACCCGTACGTGCATGATATGCGCGTACCACACCTGCTGGAAATTCAATGCGTGTATTATCTCCCATCGTAGAGCCTACCACCACCAGTTCATTGATCACGGCCGGCGGTGAAGTCACCTGGATCCGGCCAACACCCTCGTTCAGGTCAATTGTTCCCTTTTTGCCAAAACCTGGAACCGGCTTACCCGTCGTGGCGTCAAGGGCAATCAGGCGTCCATCGATGGTCGCCGCAAACAGGCGCATATAACCCAGTTCGCCAGGTTTCAACTTTGGATCTATCCATTTCGAAACACCTCTTGAAGTCACCTCCGAATACCCGGCTTTAAGGTTCACCAGTGGATTATAGCCCCATTTTTCTTTACCGGTAACTGCATCAATAGCAATAACACGATTGGTGGGTGTACTCAGATAAAGAATACCGTCGATCATGAGCGGTGTGGCTTCAAACGCGGCTTTTGACGCCATCTCCGTTTTTTTATACGTATCCAGTTCACCCGTTTGGTAAGTCCAGGCCGGTTTAAGGTTTTTTACATTGCCGGCATTGATCTGTGTGAGCGGAGAATGACGCATGCCACCGGGATCATTGCCATAATTGGCCCATTGACCCGATGCATTGAATTGCTTTTCTTTTTCAGCATGTGGGATTTGCTGGGCAACCGATGAACACCCCAGAAAAACAAATCCACAGAAAATAAATATATTTCTCATGACCGGGCATTTAAAAGTTTCTTACTTAATAAAACTTTGATACAGGCAGTTAACCGCTTTGCGGATCACGGTATTAAATCCGTCAGTATAACCAGGGTGACAACCATTCGAGATCACAACAATCCCCCATTTGTCCTTTGGATGAAAATACATAGCGCTATAAAGTCCGTATGCAGAACCTGTATGACCTTTTAGATTTTCACCTTGTACAAGTCTTTCCGTGGTACCTATGGCCAATCCATATCCTTCCGGCGATAATGAAGTTTGCATCTGGCTGGAGCTTTTTTTTGAAATGATCCGTTTTCCTCTATGTTTTCCCTGCTTCATGTGCATGATCATATATTCAGCCAGGTCCTTGGCCGAGATCTTCATACCGCCGGTTGGTGAAAATATAGGTGTACTGTATCCCATCACATAATTGGCGATCTCTTCAGTACGTGGTGCATAGGCAGCTGGCATGTAGTCAAACTGTTTTGTATCGCCATTATATTCATAAATACTGGCAAACCTGGTACTGTCGAGTGAAGCAATCCAGTAGCCGCCATATAATTTCAAAGGATCGAGAATATGTCGCTTTATATATTGGTCAAAACGCTCACCAGATACTTTTTCGATAATGGTACCCGTCATATTGTAATTCAGATTACAATACCTGTATTTTGTGCCAGGCTCCCAGTCACTATAGCATTTTGCCCAATCGGGATTTTTGTCAGGATTGATGGCATCAAGCGTAAAATATCCCTGGCTGTCGTTGATACTGGAAAGATGCGACAATACCATGCGTAATGTGATCACTTTGTCCGGGAATAGCGGGTTTCGGACTTTAAACCCAACGAGGTCGCCGATATCATCATCGAGTGAGAGTTTTTTATCTTCTACCAGTTGCATGACGGCGGTAGCGGAAAATGATTTTGAAATAGATGCGATCCTGAAAATATTTTCATTGGTCAACGGTTCTTTTGTCGCCAGGTTCTTCCAGCCAAAAGAATGATTATATACTACCCTATTTTTCTTCACTACAGCCACCGATAGGCCTACCACCTCGGACTGGCTCATCATTTCTGCGATGCAGGCTTCCGCCCGGTTTGCTTGTGCAAAGCTAGTTTGTGCAATGGATGAGAGGAGAAAAACTGCGGCGATGATTCTTACATTCATGAAATTCGGAATTGATTATTTTGAAATATAAATATAAGAAATCAGGTCCTGGTATCTGTCGCTAAAGCCAAAGCTTAGTTCTATAAATAAGAAATCCCGCCAGCGGCAGGATCTCTTATTGTCAAGGTCGGTGTTCTTTGCCAGTTTTACTGACAAGCTTTTATTTCGCGAATTGCGATCTGATCACATTCAATGCGCCACCTGCTTTGAACCACTCTATCTGTTGTTCATTGTAGGTATGATTAACTTCTATCACATCTACTGTTCCATCAGCGTGATTAAGTTCAACGCGCAGGGGTTTACCAGGAGCGAAGCTGGCGAGGCCTTCGATATCTATGGTATCATCCTCCTGGATCTTATCATAGTCTTCCTTATTTGCAAATGTCAGCGCCAGCATGCCCTGCTTTTTAAGATTGGTTTCGTGGATACGAGCAAAACTGCGTACCAGGATCGCACGCACACCAAGATGCCTTGGCTCCATGGCCGCATGTTCCCTTGAGGAACCTTCCCCATAGTTTTCATCACCTACTACAATACTACCAATATTAGCGGCTTTGTATGCACGGGCTGTTGCAGGTACAGGTCCGTATTCACCGGTCAGCTGGTTCTTAACCGTATCTGTTTTATCATTAAAATAGTTTATCGCGCCGATCAGCATATTGTTGCTGATATTATCCAGGTGACCGCGGTATTTCAACCATGGGCCGGCCATCGAGATATGATCGGTCGTACATTTTCCCTTGGCCTTGATCAGTAGTTTGAGGTTGAGCAGGTCAGTGCCCTCCCAGGGTGCGAACGCTGATAAGAGTTGCAAACGCTGACTGTTGGGATCAACGATCACTTTGATATCGCTTCCATCTTCAGCGGGTGCCTGGTATCCTGCATCTTCCACATCGAATCCTTTTGGAGGTAGTTCATAACCCGTTGGCTCGCTCAGCATCACTTCCTCACCGTTCGCATTTTTCAGTTTATCGGTAAGAGGGTTAAAAGCGATCGTTCCCGCGATGGCCATAGCCGTTACAATCTCAGGTGAGGCAACAAAAGCATGCGTCGACGCAAGACCATCATTACGTTTGGCGAAGTTGCGGTTGAAAGACGTGATAATGGTGTTTTTGCGATTGGGGTCATCGATATGTCGTGCCCACTGACCGATACAGGGACCACAGGCATTGGCCAATACCACCCCGCCCACACTTTCAAAAGTATTGATAAAGCCATCTCTCTCGATCGTGTAACGAACCTGTTCACTACCGGGCGTGATGGTAAATTCGGAATTTGCTTTCAACCCTTTGCTGATTGCATCTTTTACGATCGATGCGGAGCGACTGATATCTTCATAGGAAGAGTTGGTACAGCTACCGATCAAAGCCACTTCGAGTTTTGCCGGCCAGTCATTGGCTTTTACTGCTTCAGCCATTTTTGAAACCGGTGTAGCCAGGTCGGGAGTGAACGGACCATTCACGTATGGTTCCAGGGTACTCAGGTCGAGCTCGAGTACCTGGTCGTAGTACTTAGCCGGATCAGCCATTACATCATCATCCGGACGAAGGTGGTCACGGATCTGGTCGGCCATCGAAGCCACTTCCGCACGTCCTGTTGCTTTGAGATATGCGCTCATCTTTTCATCGTAGGCAAATAAAGAACAGGTAGCACCAACTTCAGCACCCATATTGCACACAGTGCCTTTTCCGGTAGCGCTCATGGTATCGGCTCCTTCTCCAAAATACTCGATAATGGCGCCGGTACCACCCTTCACGGTCAGTTGTCCGGCCACCCAAAGGATTACATCTTTGGCCGAGGTCCACCCGCTCATTTTACCGGTAAGCTTTACACCGATGATCTTTGGCATCTTCAGTTCCCAGGGAAGACCCGCCATCACATCTACCGCATCGGCGCCACCAACCCCGATCGCCACCATGCCCAGGCCACCGGCATTGGGGGTATGGGAATCGGTGCCGATCATCATACCACCCGGGAATGCATAGTTTTCCAGGACAACCTGGTGGATAATTCCCGCTCCGGGCTTCCAAAAACCTATGCCATATTTATTTGATATTGAGGCTAAAAAATCGTATACCTCTTTATTTACTTCATTTGCAGTAGCGAGGTCAGCGGCTGCGCCTGACTTGGCCTGGATCAGGTGGTCGCAGTGCACGGTAGAAGGTACCGCCACCTTAGAACGACCTGCCGTACTGAATTGTAATAATGCCATTTGCGCAGTGGCATCCTGCATGGCTACCCTGTCTGGCGCAAAATCAACATAGTCCTTTCCGCGTACATAAGCCTCCTCGGGCTGGTCTCCGTATAGGTGCGCATATAATATTTTTTCTGTAAGTGTGAGGGGTTTGCCGATGAGTTGCCGCGCTGCGCTGATCCTGGCGGGCATTTCAGCATAAGTTTTTTTGATTAGATCCAGGTCAAATACCATGATATTAAATTAGGGTTTGAAGTAATCGGGCCAAGGTCGATGACAAGGGATCACAGTTTCAGGCGGTTTGCTGTCAACTGTAAAGTCGACTATGGGCGTCAAAGCGTTGCGAAATTACGGAAAAACCTGGCTATTTTGACAGTACCTGATTGGACTGTTGCACGATATTTTTTAAATTAGCAGCATGAACAAATTCAAAAGCTTTGTTGAATGGAATGCATTTGGCGTTTGTTCCGCGATCGGTGACCGCCTGGGCATCGCCACCAGCCGCATCCGGCAGTATTTTATCTACACGTCGCTGCTCACCATGGGCTCTCCAATTGTTATCTACATGATCCTCGCATTCTGGAAAAATATCAGGAATTATGTGAAAGCTGCCAGGAGGAACCCCTGGTATTATTTGTAGTCGGTAGTCGGGAGCGGGATACTCGATATTTGATACTGGATACTGGATACTGGATATTTGATGCTAGATACTAGATCCGAGGTTACCTCAATTATTTCATTTTCAAATTTTCAAACCCGATCTATCGGGTCCCACATCTCCACATTTTCACATTTCCACATTTGCCCTCTCTCAAATTTTCACATCTCCACATTTTCACATTTTCACATTTCCACATTTTCACATTTCCACATCTCCACATTTTCACATTCCCCCATTTTCTACTTCATTTTCAAATTTTCAAATTTTCAAATTCTTCTCAGATCAATTCCTTTAGTTTCTCAACAACAACATCCACTTCTTCCTTCGTATTATGCTTGCTGAATGAGAATCGTACGGTCACGAGGTTGGGGTTATTGTTGATGGCGCGAATCACATGAGAGCCCTGGTCGGCGCCGCTGCTGCAGGCGCTGCCACCCGATACACAAATATTGTTGATATCGAGATTGAACAGGATCATCTCCGATTTCTCAGTTTTGGGAAAAGCTACACTTAGTACCGTGTACAGGCATCGGCCTTCCTGGTCGCCATTAAAAGCAACTCCGGGTATATTTTTGCGAAGCTGCTCGGCCATATATGTCTTTATGGACTGAATATACTGGCTGTCTTTTTCATAATTGGCCATCGCCAGTTCCAGGGCCCTGGCAAAACCCACAATTCCATACAGGTTCTCGGTACCGGCCCGCATGTTCCGCTCCTGCCCACCGCCAAAGATGAATGGCTTCACTTTTACATTGTCGTTTATATACAACAGGCCCACGCCTTTTGGTCCGTGAAACTTATGTCCCGCGCCGGAGATAAAATGCACCGCTGATTTACGCAGATCAAGCGGGTAGTGCCCAACTGTTTGCACACAGTCTGAATGAAAGATCGCCTGATATTTTTTGCAGATTTCGCCCACCGCGTCTATGTCAAGGATATTGCCTATCTCATTGTTCGCATGCATCAGGCTCACCAGGCAACGCTCCTTCTGTGCAGCCAGTTGTTGCTCCAGGTCTTCCAGATCCACATGACCGTTTGGCTTCAGCTTTACATAACTATAACTTACATCACCGCAACCATAATGCTCTACGGTATGCAAAACTGCGTGATGCTCGATCGGTGAAGAAATGATATGCTTACATCCCAGGTCGCGGATGGCAGAGAGAATGGCTGTATTATTACTTTCGGTGCCGCCACTGGTAAAAAAGATCTCACCCGGATGCGCGTTCAGAAGTTTCGCTACCGATTTTCTTGCTGTTTCAATCGCCAGTCGCGATTCGCGTCCATATGAATAGATCGAAGAGGGATTCCCAAATTGTGTGGTCATGTATGGCAGCATCGCCTCCAGCACCTCCTTATCCAAAGCGGTTGTTGCGGCATTATCGAAATAGATCCTTTTCATAGCGCGCAAAGATAGTAGATTAGTCGAGAGTCGGGAGCCAGCACTGGATACTGGATACTGGATAATTGATACTTGATTCTAGATTCGTAGCTAATTCAATTTTCAAATTTTCAAATTTTCAAATTCTCAAATTCTCACATTTGCCTCCCCATTTTCAAATCTTCAAATTTTCAAATTTTCAAATTCCCACATTCCCACATTCTCACATTTTCATATGAATTCTCGAATGTCCTGCATCAGCCTGGTCGCAATATTATTTGCCTTTGATTCGAAGTCACTTTCGGAGTAGATGCGGATGATGGGCTCTGTGTTGGAGGTACGCAGGTGAACCCAGTCGTTGTCGAATTCTATTTTGAGGCCGTCGTCGGTATTGACGGGTTGATTTTTATACTTCGTGCGGATCTTGTCGAAGATGGATCTGACATCGATTCCATCCTGGAGTTCCATTTTCTTTTTGGCAATAAAATAATCAGGATATTGGGCACGCAGGGAGCGCATGCCATTTTTATGATTCGCAAGATGACTTAAAAACAGGCCGATGCCGATCAAGGCGTCGCGGCCATAGTGAAAGTCAGGTACGATAATGCCGCCATTTCCTTCACCGCCGATTACGGCATTGACTTCCTTCATTTTCTTCACCACATTCACTTCACCCACCGCCGATGGGAAATATTCCCCACCGTTTCTAATTGTCACTTCTTTCAGAGCCTTGGTGCTGCTCATATTGCTCACGGTATTGCCCGCGCCCGCTGATGGATCCAGTTTTCGCTGGCTCAGTACATAGTCGGCCACGGCCACCAGGGTGTACTCTTCACCAAACATGCTGCCGTCTTCATTTACAAAACAAAGCCGGTCCACATCGGGGTCGACAGCAATGCCCAGGTCAGCTTTTTGTTTCACCACTTCGGCACTTAGCTGCACCAGGT
>JAEZRB010000142.1 GCA_023412975.1 Bacteroidota bacterium
GCACTTAGCTGCACCAGGTTCTCGGGTAATGGCTCGGGATTGTGAGCAAAGCGGCCGGTGATATCTCCATTTAGCAAAATGACATTCTTTACACCCAGTGCTTTGAGTAGGGCCGGTACAAAGGTGGCGCCTGTTGAATTCACGGCGTCCACCACTATTTTCAGATTCTTATTAGCAATGGCTTTGGCATGCACCAGTGGGTAAGCCAGGACTGCATCTATATGTTTTTGGAGATAACTGTCATCCATCTCCAGTTTACCAAGTTTATCAACGGTGCTGAAATTTAAATCGCCCGAACTGGCGAGTTCCAATACCCGGGCACCTACCTCGGCAGAAATGAACTCACCTTCATTATTCAGCAGTTTGAGGGCATTCCATTCGCGGGGGTTGTGGCTGGCGGTAATAATAATTCCAGCACTGGCCTTTTCCATCGGAACGGCCAGTTCGACTGTAGGCGTGGTTGAAAGTCCAAGGTCGACTACATCAATACCGAGACCTGTGAGCGTACTAACCACCAGGTCGCGTACCATGGTTCCACTGATACGGCCATCGCGACCAACCACTACCTTTGGGTTGGGGTCTTTCTCTGCGACGATGCTGCCATACGCGGCGGTGAATTTCACTATATCAAGTGGAGTCAGGTTTTCGCCGGCTTTGCCACCAATTGTACCTCTAATGCCCGAAATGCTCTTAATTAATGCCACAACAAACTATTTGAAATGTTTGATTCGCCTGCCTTGCTCCTTACGAGATAACCGGGCCGACAAGATTACTGGTTGTCCTGGGATTGGATATGTGTAGATCTTTCAGGGATAGAAAGATTTCACCGGGCGACAAAAATACGATTTAAGCGGCAGAAAATTAAAGCATCCTTACATTTGTGCAAACGTTTCAATGAAACCCCAACCCTGGTACAAAGACTGGTTCAGTTCTCCATTTTATAATAAGCTTTACGCGGAACAGGAGGGCGAACACGCCGAAACCTTTATTGATCAGCTCGTTCAATACCTGAAGCCTGCAGTCGATAGCTACGCGCTCGATACTGCCTCCGGACAGGGACGGGTTTGCCGAAAACTCTCATCCCTGGGTTTTATGACTACTGGTGTTGACAGTACCCCCAGCCAGGTCGAATACGCCAAACAGTATGAATCGCCTCAACTTTCCTTTTTTGAACATGACATGCGATTACCGCTGAACGGGAATTATTTTCACTACGCGTTCAACCTCTTTAACAGGTTTGGTTATTTCAGGACACGGCGCGAACACGACAACTTTATCAGGACAGCAGCTACCGCCCTACGTCCAGGCGGTGTGCTGGTGTTCGACTATTTCAACGCCCATTTTATTGAGGACAAACTCCCGCCCGCTGAAACCAAAAAAGTTGGCGACACGCAATTTGATATCCAGCAATGGAATGATGAAACCTATTTTTATAAAAATATAAAGGTCAGCGACCCAACCCTGCCAACACCCGCCATATTTACCGAACGATACTTCAGGTTTTCACTGGGCGATTTTACCGAAATGCTCGCTTACCAGGGTTTGCAGGTGCAGGAGGTATTTGGCGATTACCATCTCAGCCCCTACGATCTTCAAAAATCGCCGCGGTTAATTATTGTAGCCATCAAAACTGATCGTAAACCCACCGACAAGGATAAAAGACTCTATAGCGATGGCCGTCGGACCGACGCCCTAACCTAAATATCTCTCATCCTCAACCTAAACCTTAACCTTAATCTCAACCTCAACCTCAAAATCTAATCACTCTGGTTATTCATCAACATATACCTGGCCGTTTCAAAAAAAGCGGAAGTAAACTCGGATAGGCGATTACGTATCGAATCTCGCTGCGTGCGGTTGTAACGGTATGCACTGTCTCTTACTGCAACCATTTTCTCCTCGGGGAAATTCAGGTTCTTGATATAATAAAAATCATCGGTAACCATTCCGATCTTGCCGGCGGTATTGGTGATAAAAGCATAATTATTCTTTTTCGTGGGATCAAGGAGATCACGACCCAGTGTTGTATTAATATAAGGCTGTTGCAGCATCCCGGCAATCGTGGGCAGCACATCGATCTGCGACACTACTTCAGATCGCTTTTGTGGGGGCAAAATATAGGGTGCATAAAATAACAACGGCACATGTTCGTCGGTGAGTCGCTGGTTGGTCCAGGCAGGTGGATACATTGCTTCCGCGTTACCAGCCACGCCATGATCCCCTACAAATACAAATATGGTATTGTGGAAATAGTCTTCCCGTTGCGCGGCTTCTATAAATTTCCTGAAACAATAATCAGAATAACGGAAAGTGTTGTATTCATCAAGGGATTCAAATCCATATTTGATCAACTCTTCTTCCGGAATAACCGACCGCACAAAATCCGTATCACGAGGGGGGATCATATAAGGCCGGTGGTTGTTAGAAGTTTGAATGATGGCAAAAAATGGTTTATTTTTTTCCCGGAAAACCTTGTTGGCTTCCAGGAAAAGATCTTTATCACTAATGCCCCACACATTTACCCTGGGTGACTTAAAACTGTTTTCGGTGTGCATCTGCAGGTCGTTGATATTGTGAAGCAGTCCGTCGAAATTGTTAAACTCGGGGCTTCCACCCAAAAAATAGTGTTTGTCGTATCCCTCGAAATTATCGATGATCGTATGCTGCTTGATCGCAAGCGGGTTGCGGGTCGAGAATTTAAACAACTGGGCGTCAGGTATACCCGTGATCAGCGCAAACAGTCCTCTTGCTGTTGAAAAATGCGGCGTAAAACAACGCTCGAAAAATATCCCGTTGCGGCTCAATGAATCAAAGAAAGGTGTTGTGTTGAGCGGGTTTCCACTCATACTACTTTTATACATGCTGAATGATTCACACATCACCAGCACGATGTTGGGCCGGCTTTCCAATGCGGCACTTTCTGGCGCGACAGCTCTCCGGTAGGAGAAATTTGATTTGTCGGGCAATTGCATCCATTCAGCCATCAGGGGAAAAGCCTCGCGTGCTTTTTGTTCGTTGAATTCAGGCTTGCGAAGTTTTAGCGTCGCGAAAAAATTCTGCAATGGGTTTAACGCGAGATATGATTTAAAACTATCTTCAAAAACAAAACACTGCTTCCAGCTAAGTGGCGTGAGCGCAATACGACCGTACACCAACAGAAAAAGGATGACGGCTGCAAATACGAAATATTTTCTACGATAAGGAATCTTCAATCCATCAGTGCTGGTGATCACCCGCCAATGACTTTTATGATACATCCAGCGAAAGAACAGGACTGAAACCAGTAGTCCAAGCACCATCCAAAACAATGGATAGGTCTGCCACATCATCATCAGCGAAATACCCGGGTCTTCCACAAAATTCATGGCCCCCGCATCGAGCCTTGTCTGGTTGTAGGAAAAGCTGCCAAAATCCGCAGCGAAAAAGAAAAAAACGATAAAGGTTACTACCGCGAGATACCAGGTCCACCATTTCTTGTTGCGCGCCGAGTAAAATGGCGACAGTCGTGGGGTCATGCTCATCAATACGATGGGCAATAATATGATTGCGATCCAGCGCAGGTCAAACTGAACGCCCATGAGAAAGGATGGCAGCAGGTCATAAAATGAAAATCCTTTGGGCTTAAAGGCAAAATAAGTTGCCAGTCTGAAGAGGGTAAAGATCAGCAGGAAGATCAGGAAGAGATTGATCACCCATAAAATCGTCTTTGGTATTTTGTACCTTTTAAGCATCTGGCAGGAATAATACTATATCTATTTTGAATGACTGCAAAGCAAATTAATTTTAACGGTATTTTTGCCAGCATGCCGTTTTACTTTCTGACCATCCTGGAGCAATTGGAAAAACTGGATCAATGGTTATTCATTAAGATCAACAGCGGCCTGGCCAATCCTTTCCTCGACAGCCTCATGCCTTTTATGCGTTACCCGCTCAACTGGGCGCCTTTATATTTATTCCTGGCGGTATTCGCGTTGCTGAATTACAAAGGTAAAGGAGCCTGGTGGATATTATTTTTCGTGGTCACGATCCCGCTCACGGATATGACGGGCAACTATATTTTTAAAAAAGGATTTGAACGCATACGTCCCTGCGGCGACCCTGATTTCTTTTTCCATGTGCGACTGCTGGCCGACCATTGCTCTACTGGCTTTAGTTTTATTTCCAACCATGCTGCCAATCACTTCGGACTGGCCACATTTTTCTTTCTCACCACCCGACCACTGCTAAATAAATGGGCATCGATCGCTTTTGTATGGGCTGGCCTCATCGCGCTGGCGCAGGTGTATATTGGTATACATTATCCTTCAGATATCCTTGCCGGCGCTTTATTGGGGGTTCTTTTCGGCAGCCTCACCGGCACTTTATTCAATAAGCGACACGGATTCAGTATCTTCGATTCGAAATCAACTGTTTCTACTTAATGGAAATTCTTATACTGGCAGGGCTGATTCTGCTTAATGGTCTATTTTCAATGGCGGAAATTGCGTTGGTATCTGCAAGAAAATCCAGGTTAGAAGCACAGGCAAATAAAGGTGATAAAAAAGCGGAAGAAGCCCTGAAACTGGCCAATAAACCAGAAACCTTTCTTTCGACAGTTCAAATGGGCATTACCGTGATTGGAATCCTGACCGGTATATACTCCGGTGAAAAGATCACCGACAATTTTACTGAATACTTAAATCAATGGCCTGTCCTGGTTCCTTATAGCAGTGGTATTGCCACAGCGATCGTAGTAATCATCGTCACTTATTTTACCATCATTTTCGGCGAACTGGTTCCTAAACGCATCGGGTTGTCAAGACCCGAATACCTTGCAAAAGCTTCAGCCCGGCCTATGCGGGTGGTCAGCCTTATCACACATCCATTCATCTGGCTGCTGAGTAAATCAAGTAATGTGATCATAAAGATCTTTGGTTTAAAACCCAAAGACAACCAGGTGACTGAAGAAGAGATCAAAGCGATCATCAGCGAAGGCACCGAACAGGGAACGATTGAAGAAACGGAACAGGAGATCATCGAAAGAGTATTTCATCTCAGCGACCGTAATATCACATCACTGATGACCCACCGCAGCGATATCATTTGGTTTGGCCTGAACGATACAGAAGAAATGATCAAGGAAAAGATCACTTCCGAACCGCATTCAGTTTACCCTATCTGCGAAAACACGATCGATGACATTAAAGGCGTGGTGGCGATCAAGGACCTGTATGTTAGTCCCGACAACGTAGAATTTCACAACCTGATGCGCCCCGCGCTGTTTGTACCTGAAAATAATACTGCCTTCCAGGTAATGGAAAAGTTCAAGGAATCGAAACTGCATTCCTGCTTTATCGTGGATGAATATGGTAGTATCCTGGGTATGATCACGCTCAATGATATTCTCGAAGCGATCATTGGCGATCTGCCGCAACCCGATATGGAGGACTATACAATTCTTGAAAGAGAAGACGGCAGTTTCCTGGTTGATGCCCAGATCCCTTTTTACGATTTCCTCAGCCGGTTTGAAAAAGCTGACTGGATGAATGAGGGCGAACAGGAATTTGATACACTTGCCGGTTTCATATTACACCAGTTGGAACGCATTCCCAAAACAGGCGACAAACTGGAATGGAAAGGTTTTTCTATTGACATCGTTGATATGGATGGTCACCGCATAGATAAGGTAATGGTAAAGATCAGCAAAGCGCTTAGGGAAGAAATGGATGAATAACGGCGATATCATACCCATTTCAGCACAATCTCACTATTTTCAGGAAGGCACTCGTGATGGTTAAGTCGGTTGAATATTGAACCCTAACTGCTGCAGCCCGTACCTGACAACCAGGGCAAACCATGCTATCAATTTCCGTCTGAAGAGTTTGAAATAAATTATAATTTAGATAGCTCCTACCCCGTAAATCTGAAACGGTCCGCACCATCACAACCATAAAACTTCCTGTTATGTTACCGAAAAGAACATTCAGCGCCGGGGTTGTTTACCTTTTTTTGCTGACCATGATCCCTTGGTTGCTTCGATGTACCAGCCATGATAACAGTACCACGAAAACAGCTCAAGATTCCACGGCTACCGTATATGGGCCTTACCGTTTTGTCAGATTACCCATTACTCAGGGTGTAAAAATTCTAAACCCCATTCAACTGGCGCTGGGCCCGGGCGGTAAAATTTTTGCAGCCAATCAAACCGGTGAAGTGTACACGCTGGTCGATACAGACGGTGACGGACTGGAAGATAAATCAGTGTTGTATTGTAACATTAGTGATTTCGGTCTGCGCTCGCCTGGTGGATTTACTTTTAAAGACGATACTATTTATATTGGCGCGGCACAGGAGATCAGGGCATTCCTTGACCGCGATAAAGATGATGTGGCAGATAGCAGCTGGACGTTTTTCAAAGATATTCCCCATAGTGAACATCCCTATGAATGGACCAGTGGTTTGAATTTTGGACCCGATGGATGGCTTTACTGCGCATTAAGTACCGACTCATGGAATGCCGGCGCTTCACCTGATCCGAATGGATACCGGGGTGCCATCCTGCGAATCTCTCCGGATGGGAAAACGGTTGAACGAGTCGCCACGGGTATCCGGTCAGTTTTTGGAATGGCATTTAACGAACACGGCGATCTTTTCTTCACCGACAATGAAGGAGGCGGGAATCCAAAAGAAGAGCTGAACTGGTATAACAAAAATGGTTTTTATGGTCACAATCCAAAAAAATACCCAGGTGCAGACAGTTCGATAGCGCCAGCTCATGTTTTACAAACGGAATTGGCGCCGGCAAAGATCGAATTCAACCGTCACAACAATGATTTCGGAGGAACTGCCGGAGATCTCTTTATTGCATTCTACGGTCCCGGGGAACGTTGGGACCGCGGCGCAGTTGCAAGAATAACCATTAAAAAGTCACCCGTCGGAACCTATCAATATGTGGAAACCCCGATAGTAGATATTCCAAAACTTTCGGGACTTGCATTTTCGGATAATGGAGATCTTTACCTGGCACATCATGGAAAATCGGATTATTGGTATAATCCTACGGAAGAAAGAAGCGGAGGTTTTTATAAACTCATCTATGATGCCGGTATTAAAAATTATGCAACGAGAAAAACAGATCCCGGCGCCGAAAATTTGTCGGTTAGTTCGGTAGAAGAAGGAAAGCTGCTATTTGCGCAACGTGCCTGTTCGGCCTGTCATACTACAAAGGAGGGCGAGGCGGAACTATTGGGCCCTGGCCTGGCTGGCATCGGGAAGCGGTTGAGCCGGAATGAATTGCTGGAAGAAATCGAATTTCCTTCCCGGATCATCAAACCCAGCATGGGCGCCATGCGTATCACTAAAACGAATGGACAGGTACTATTGGGTAGGGTGGTGAATGCGGGTGAAAAAGAAATTTCCCTGATGCTGATAGGCAACCAGGTGGTAACCATCCCGCGAGATGAAATCCTCAAATCGGAAGATGAAAAAAAATCCCTGATGTATGAAAACCTGTTGAGCAATCTTTCAAAAGAAAAAGTCAATAGCCTGCTGGACTACATGTTAAGTCTGCCATAAAACTAAAAATCAAAACCAGCCTGTCTCTCGGGGTAGTCCAGTTTTACGCTTTTTCTTTTGCCTCCGATCGTGATATGCACCAGGTTGATCTGATCGGTAAATACATCGTGCAGGATGGTATTGGTCAGCTCCAGTTTTTTAGGTGCAGGTATGTTTTCTACCTGCAGGTAACTATAAATTGCATCGTTATCGCGCTCATAACCCTGGTAAGATAATGAAAGCAGTTTTCCATCGGCTTTTAAAACCAGGTGCCGACGCATAAAATCACTTACCAGCGTTTCCATCACCGCACGGTCGGGAGGATTGACAAGATCAATTTTTCTTTTATAATGTTTCGCCAACACGCTTTCGAAATCATCGGTAAAGA
>JAEZRB010000161.1 GCA_023412975.1 Bacteroidota bacterium
CTTATAACCTGCCCACTGGTAGCCATATCATCCCTGATGAAGGCGATGAAGTAAAAGCCGGACAGGTAATCGTGAAGATCCCGCGTGTACTCGGTAAGCTGAGAGATATTACCGGTGGTCTGCCACGTGTAACCGAATTGTTTGAGGCCCGGAACCCAAGCAATCCAGCTGTGGTTTCCGAGATCGATGGTGTGGTTTCGATGGGAGCCATCAAGCGTGGTAACCGTGAGATCATCATCGAAGCAAAAGACGGTGTACAGAAGAAATACCTGGTTCCGCTTACAAGGCAGATCCTGGCACAGGATGGCGACTTCGTGAAAGCCGGTTCTCCTTTGAGTGATGGTCAAACTTCACCGCAGGATATCCTTTCTATCCAGGGTCCGTTTGCCGTACAACAGTACGTTGTAAACGAAATCCAGGAAGTTTATCGACTGCAGGGTGTAAAGATCAACGACAAGCATATCGAAGTGATCGTTCGCCAGATGATGCGTAAAGTAAGCATCGTTGACCCGGGTGATACAAGGTTCCTCGAAGATGACTCTGTTGATAAGTTCGAGTTTGTTGAAGAAAATGATTACATCTTCGATAAGAAGGTGGTAACCGATGTAGGTGATTCTACCAAGCTGCGCGCCGGCCAGATTGTAAGCCTGCGTGAAGTAAGGGAAGAGAATTCAGTATTGCGCCGCAACGATAAGAAACTCGTTGAATACCGCGATGCTCAGCCTGCTACTTCTTCACCAACCCTGCTGGGTATCACCAAAGCGTCGCTGGGTGTACAAAGCTGGATTTCCGCGGCCTCGTTCCAGGAAACAACCAAAGTATTGTCATCAGCCGCTATACACGGTAAGACAGATGATATGCTTGGCCTGAAAGAGAACGTGATCACCGGTCACCCGATCCCGGCTGGTACAGGTCTACGCGAGTTCGAGAACATGATCGTGGGTAGCAAAGAAGAGTATGAGCTCCTGCAAACCACCCGCGAGGCCATGGCATTTGATGAGGAAGAATAAATAATTTGAAAATTTGAAAATGTGGAAATGTGGTAATGTGAAATTTGCAAATGATAATGAGGAGCGGGATTTTTTCCGCTCCTTTTTTTGTGACCTACTGTGAGAATAACTGATGATCTGATTACTAACGAATTCTATTACAAATAGCGGCACTGAATTGCTTTGCTGTTAAGTGTTTCATAAATGAACTGAATCATTATATTTGCCCGCTATTCATCATTAATTTGCACACATGAAAAATGGTTTGTTGGCCTGGAATGTAGTACTGACCCTTATTGCAGGGTATTTATTGTATTTGCAATTCAGTAATAAATCAGCCAGGACTAAAGATACCCAGGTCGCAACCAGTGATACGATAGCCGCCCAGGCGCCATTTCGTATTGCCTATTTCGAAATGGATTCAGTAGAAAGTAACTACGCCATGGTAAAAGATATCAAAGCTGAGATATCAAAAAAAGACGAGGAGTATTCAGCCAGTCTGGCCAGGTTTGAAAACTCTTATAAAAACAAAATCATGGAGTACCAGCAAAAGGAAAAAAGCGGTACCATGGTTCAGGCTGATTATGAAAGAGCACAGACCGAACTTCGGCAGATGGAAGATAAATTCCGTAACCTGAAACAGGAACTCGATCACCAGTACCAGGATTTCGTAATGCGAAAAAACCTGGGTGTAAAGAAAAAGATCGAGGACTTCTTGACTGAGTTTAATAAGGACAGGGGCTATTCCTATATCGTAGCATATGAGCAGGGATTATTTTATTATAAGGATACGGTCTATAATATCACCGCTGAGGTGATCCGGGGGCTTAACGAACAGTATAAACCCCAAAAGAAATAATCATACTTTTAAGGACAGCCCTCCCGCACACCGGGAGGGCTTTTTCTTTAAAACTAAACCTGGCAACGGATAAATAAAATCACATGAAATACTTATCTTGATTGCTAAAACTTGCTTGATGACAACCACTACTGCTGAGCAGACCTCACTAAAAAATACTTTAGGACTAAAAGATGCTACGCTGATCGTTGCAGGGTCAATGATCGGCTCAGGGATCTTTATTGTAAGTGCCGACATGACCCGGATGGTAGGCACCGGGAGCTGGCTGATACTACTATGGGTGATCACCGGTATCATGACCGTATTTGCAGCGGTTAGCTATGGCGAATTATCGTCGATGTTTCCCAAGGCGGGCGGACAATATGTGTTCCTTCGTGAAGCCTACAATCCGCTAACGGGTTTTTTATACGGGTGGAGTTTCTTCACGGTGATACAAACCGGTACAATTGCGGCGGTGGGTGTTGCCTTTAGTAAGTTTGCCGGCTATTTTGTGCCTGCTCTTAATATGACGCCGGAGAATGTGATTTTTAAACTCGGGGACTGGCTCACCTTATATCCCGCGCAACTGCTATCTATCGCCTTGATCATATTCCTCACCTGGGTCAATACAAGAGGTATTAAGGACGGGAAACTGATTCAAAGAGTGTTTACGCTAGCCAAATTGTTGTCTTTATTCGGGCTCATTATATTCGGTTTATTGCTTGCAGCCAAAGCATCTGTTTGGGATGCTAACTGGGCTACAGGTTTGGAGATGAAATTTACCCGCCCCGTGTTGGATGAAGCAGGTAGCCAGGTTGGCTGGTCTTTGTTTGAAACACCCGCTACTTTATTGGTGGCGATCGGGTTGATCTCTTCGGCTATGGTGGGTTCGGTATTTAGTAGTGTAGCCTGGGAAAACGTGACATTTATTGCCGGCGAGATTCGCAATCCCAAACGTAATGTGGGACTAAGCCTTTTTTTAGGAACGTTGATCGTAACCGTGGTATATGTACTTACTAATTTGATGTATGTGGCCGTGCTGCCGCTTACACCACCCATTACCGAAGGTGCCGTGCCTTATGCACTTGAATCCATTGAGCCAACAATCGCTTTCCCACGGCAGGACCGGGTGGCTACGGCAGCTTCATATTATATTTTCGGTGATGCGGGTACTATCGTTATCGCAGTGATGATCATGATCTCAACATTTGGTTGTAACAATGGCCTGATCCTGACCGGTGCCCGCGTGTATTATACAATGGCTAAGGATAAATTATTCCTTGCGAAAGCAGGAACCCTCAATAAGAATAATGTACCCGGCTGGGCGCTTTGGGCTCAATGTATATGGGCTTCAGTTTTATGCCTCAGCGGCAAGTATGGCTTGCTGCTCGATTACGTGGTATTCATCACACTGGTATTCTATATCCTCACGATCTGGGGTATCTTCCGCCTGCGTAAATCGCGTCCTGACGCGGAAAGACCTTATAAGGCCTGGGGCTATCCTTATATTCCTATTATTTACATGCTACTGGCAGGCACCATGGCATTTGGTCTGCTTTACGCGAAATGGACCACATCTGTCCTGGGTCTTGTCATTGTATTACTCGGTATCCCTGTTTATTATTTGGCAGGGAAAGGCAAGGCCGGTGCATGAGCCAATTTGTAACTTCGCTTTCTAATTATGGCAACGATCACGCTGGCCCTGCATGGTGGTGCGGGTACTATATTGAGACAGGACATGACGCCTGAACTGGAGCAGTCTTATTTAAGCGGCCTGGAGCAAGCCCTGCTGGCGGGTTATACCGTGCTGGAGAAAGGGGGTACGGCCATCGACGCGGTAAAACAGGCTGTGGTGCAACTGGAAGACAATATTCTTTTTAATGCAGGCCGCGGCTCTGTCTTTACAAAAACAGGTATCCAGGAAATGGATGCTGCCATAATGGAAGGCGCCGCATTAAAGGCTGGAGCGGTAGCGGGTGTGCGCAATGTTAAAAATCCTGTTGAACTCGCGCTCGCAGTCATGCAACATAGTGATCATGTGTTCCTCAGTGGTGAAGGGGCTAATGAATTCGCGGCGAGCCTGGGCGTAAGGCTGGAACCAGATGATTATTTCTTCAGTCAGTTTCGCTACGACCAATGGAAGTCGGTGCGTGAATCTGATACGTATTCACTCGATCACAGCAGACTCGATAAGGACGATACGTTGAGCGAAAAAAAATTTGGCACGGTTGGCGCAGTCGCGTGTGATAAAGATGGAAATATTGCGGCAGCAACCAGTACCGGTGGAATGACGAATAAAAAATTCGGCCGAATTGGCGACAGCCCACTGATAGGTGCCGGGACTTATGCCAATAACAAAACCTGTGCGATCAGTTGCACCGGACATGGCGAGCCATTTATTCGTGCAGTCGCGGCTTATGATGTGAGTTGCCTGATGGAATATAAAGGCCTTAGCCTGCACGACGCGATGAATATCGTGGTAAATGAAAAGCTGGTGAACCTGGAAGGGGAGGGTGGCATGATCGGCGTGGATGCCGCAGGCAATGCTGCCATGCTCTTCAATAGTGAAGGCATGTACCGCGCCATGAAAAGCAGCAGTGGTTTAAAAGAAGTTTCGATCTATAAAATAGTTCCGGAAGAATAGCAACTGGTACTTCACCGCGTTGCGCCAGTAATTCCAATCGTGTTTCCCGGGTCTTTCAATGTATTCATGCGGGATCTTCAGGCGAAGCATTTTTGCATGCAGGGCCTGGTTACTGCTATAAAAAAAATCTTCAGTGCCGCAATCGATAATGATCGCCAGTGAATCCTTCGGGTATTGTTCTATTACATTGATCACTGACAATCCTTCCCAGTTTGCGGCGTGCGTAATGGTATCGCCAACTCTTTTTATAAGGTCATATTTATTTCGGGTGGCATAAAGGTCCATGCCGCCACTCATACTTCCGCAGGCTCCAAAAGTATCCGCGTGACGAAAGCCAAGGAACATACCACCATGTCCACCCATGCTCAGTCCCGTAATCGCCCTGCCGCTCCTGTCGGCAATGGTGGGATAATTTTTATCGATATAAGAAGGGACTTCTTTTGCGATATAAGTTTCGTAACGGCTATTTGGATCTACCGGGCTATCGAGATACCAGCTACTATAGCCACCGTCGGGGCAAACGATCATCAGGTTAAAATCATCTGCATACTGACTGAGTAGGGGAACCCGGTTGATCCAGTTGCTGTAATCACCACTATAACCATGGAGCAGGTACACAACGGGCCATTTCACAATACCCGATCGGGTGCCGGGCTGAATGACGACGCATTTAAAACTTTTTTGCATCGCCTCGCTATAGATAACAATCGTATCTACCCGCGCAGCAAAAACTGAAATGATAAGAAAACAACCAGCAATTAACGTGATGATTTTTTTCATGGGTAATTTAAAATTAAACAAGACTATTCTTCTGTATCTCCTGCCTCGAGCAGGTTGAGATCGACTGAATCCATACCAGCGATTCCTTCGATCGAACCCCGTACGTGTGCGGCATTGAGTAAAACCTTTTCGAGTTGTTTTTCCCTGGCTTTCCATAATTTTTCCATGGCATCACGTTCTTTTTGGATAGACAGTTTCATGGTCATAAATCCTTCGCGGATCGCTTTCCACTGGCTGGCAAATTCATTGCTCGTGAGATAGTCGTAGAGCATGTGCATTTTGTCGCC
The DNA here is from genome assembly GCA_023412975.1 of Bacteroidota bacterium. Taxonomy (GTDB): domain Bacteria; phylum Bacteroidota; class Bacteroidia; order Chitinophagales; family Chitinophagaceae; genus Terrimonas_B. Next base: position 5,539 of record JAEZRB010000161.1, read on the forward strand.
TTTGTTCTCCTGGCTTTTTGACGCCTGCGCGATCCTGATAATGCTGTCGCGAAGCATGTAGGCCACAGCTTTGATCTCACTGAAACTACAGATCCACACGCCGTCCTTTTCACCAAATTTGTCCATACCCCGGGGCATGGTCTTCGTGACAAGGATGGCAATATCGGCGCCGAGGTTGCGCATATCGGCTTTTAATTTTTCGATCCAGTCGCCTCCAAAATGCTCGGTGCGTTTGCTTTCATAAATAATTTTTCCGCATTCCTGCCCAAGCATGTTCCTCACGGTTTGAATACAGTCGGCGCCGCGAACTCCCTTGCCTACTTCTACGATAATGTCGAAGGGGAATGCCGCGTTGAGCATTTCTGCCAGGGCGAGTTCCTGTACTTCTCCCTGCAATTGCATAGAACCCTGTTCTGCTTTCCGGCGCATTTCTTCGGCCAGTTTTTTTTGATCATCGAGTTGCTTCTCGAGTTCTTTTACTTTCAGCTGGAATTCCGTTTCCTTTGTCGCGGTTTTTTGTTCTTCCAGCCTGCGGACGTCTTCAGTGATCTTTTCCCGTTCTTTTTGCAGGTGTTTTTGTACGGTGATCTCGAGTTCCTCTTCTTTGGTTTTTAATTCCTGTTCCTTCCGAAGAAACTCGAGTTCTTTTTGCCGCGCCTGTTTCAGCTTTTCTTCGTTCTCTTTATTATTCTGCTCCAGGAGGCGGAGCTGGTTTTCAAAATCGGCTGTGATGTTCCTGCGCAGGTTATTTTCGATCTGCTGGCTGATCTCTTTTTCTCTTTTTTCCTGGACAGCTTTCCATTCCGCCTCCCTGCGCTGCATTTCCTCATCCTTTTTCCTGAGGTGTTCCGTCATCTTTTGCCGCAGTTCCTGCTTTTCCTTTTCTATGGCTTCTTTCAGCTCATCATTCAGGGCCTCTTCCAGCGGGAACTCAAATTGACAATTAGGGCATTTTATATCGGGCATGTCCGGTTTTTTTACAAAATAATGATGTTTTGGAGAAAATGGTGGTTTTCAACCAGGATTACAGGTGAGAAAGAATTGCGATGGCAATCCTTCAAAAGATTATTAATAGATGTAAGTTATACTATACGTTGTGGGAGCAAGTTGGATTAGCTAAAGTAGCTTGAAAAGAAATCAAAAAAGTGTCCCGGAACGGAGTTGAACCGTTACGGCCATTGCTGCGCACCCCGATTTAAATCGGGGCGTGTCTACCAACCACCATACAAGATAGGTGAGCGACAAAGTCAATTTACGAAAGTGCCCCGGAACGGAGTTGAACCGTTACGGCCATTGCTGGCCACCCCGATTTAAATCGGGGCGTGTCTACCAACCACCCTACAAGATAGATGAGCGACAAAGTCAATATACGAAAGTGCCCCGGAACGGAGTTGAACCGTTACTCGCATTGCTGCGCACCCCGATTTAAATCGGGGCGTGTCTACCAATTGCCATCAATCAGCCATTCAAGGTATTTTCTGCTCTTTTGCTTTTTTAGCCTTAATTCCTCTTTTCTTGCCTCTATTTCAGTAGTAAATGATTTAGTGGCCTTGAGATTGTATGGTCTGCAGTTCTTTGTAGCATTTACCATCCCGGAATTATGCCTAAATAGTCGTGCTTCCACATCTGCACAATAGCCAATGTAGTGTCGATCGCATTTTGGAGAATATAATATGTATACGAAATACATAAAACGACATAAATCGCTTTGCATGTACCCCGGAACGGAGTTGAACCGTTACTTGCATTGCTGCGCACCCCGATTTAAATCGGGGCGTGTCTACCAACCACCATACAAGATAGGTGAGCGACAAAGTCAATTTACGAAAGTGCCCGGGAACGGAGTTGAACCGTTACTTGCATTGCTGCGCACCCCGATTTAAATCGGGGCGTTTCTACCAACCACCATACAAGATAGGTGAGCGACAAAGTCAATTTACGAAAGTGCCCCGGAACGGAGTTGAACCGTTACGGCCATTGCTGGCCACAGGATTTTAAGTCCTGCGTGTCTACCAATTCCACCACCGGGGCAAAAACATGTATTCAAAAAAAATCCTCCGCCAAAACGGCAAGAGGACTTGAGCGGAAGACCGGGCTCGAACCGGCCACCCCGACCTTGGCAAGGTCGTGCTCTACCAAATGAGCTACTTCCGCGTTGACTCCGGAACATTGTTCCGGTTCTATATTATTGGTCGGAAACGCATTCCGACTTCCAAAGAGCTAAGGGGTTGCAAAAATAGGGATTAGCTATTTTTCAAAAAAATTTTGAAAGACTTATTTGTATTTCGGTGTGTATAAAGTGCTTTCCTGTACCGGAACCTCGGGCTTATTGTAGCGTTTGGTACTGAGCATATAACAGCCGCCCAGGACGAAAGCTACCACACAGGCGATCTGCAGGTAAAACAAAAAGGCGGAAGATGAAACCCAGTTGTGGGTGAAATCGCGGTCCTGGACCTTTTGCAACTCTTCCTGGTATTCGCTGGATGTTGTCGACATGTTCTAATAAGTTAGGATGCAAAAATAGGGTATAGACTTAAATAATTCATGATGTTTTCATGACAATTTCTGAAAAGGTCTTTTTCTTTTTTACGAAAAATTGCCAGACGATACTCTTTGGCAACCAACCTTCTATATGAATTTTTTTAGTTATGGGTTTCCATCGTTTTTGCCGGTGAAACAGGGCCCAGCCGATGAAATGGAAATGTGCTTTCAGAACCGCCGCAAAATACCCTGGCTGGCCCGACAACAGCCCCCGGAGGGCGGTGGCCAGATCCAGAAAAAACCGCACCGGCATTACGGTAATCTTTTTTGAGACTGGCAGGTTCTTCGCCAGCATGATGAGGTTGTTCCGAAAGTTTAGATAGGTTTTTTTTGGATTATCCTTTTGTAATGTCCCCCCACCCACATGCCATACAACAGAGTCAGGGCAGGCATAGATCTTATAGCCTGCCGACTGAATTCGCCAGCACAGATCGATCTCTTCCTGGTGTGCGAAAAAGTATTCATCAAAACCTTCTACCTGGTGAAATACGGCGGAACGGATAAAAAGCGCGGCGCCACTTGCCCAACATATTGGTTCAGTAGTATTGTATTGACCAAGGTCTTCCTCTGTTACATCAAACACCCTTCCCCTGCAAAAAGGATATCCATAACAGTCGATCCATCCACCTGCCGCGCCCGCATATTCAAACTTGTTTTTTTCATGGTAGGCTAATATACGTGGCTGACAGGCGGCGATGGTTTTATCATTATCGAGCAATTCCACCATGGGTTCAAGCCAGCCCGGGCTCACTTCAACATCCGAGTTCAGGATTACATAATAGTCCGCATCAACCTGTTTTAATGCTTCGTTGTACCCTTTTGCAAAGCCCCAGTTTTGCGCATTTTGTATAATTCGAATTTCAGGGTAATTCGCTTTCACAAACGTAACCGAATCATCCGTGGAAGCATTGTCCGCAACGATGCATTGCAGCGGTTGATAGGTAGTCCGCAACACCGATGGCAGGAATTGTTCCAGGAATTTTTTACCGTTCCAGTTGAGTATGACTATGGCGCAGGTTGAAGGCATGTTTGGGTTAGTGGGTAGTCGTTAGTACGTTTGTGAATGGTGAGTGGTGAATAGTGAGTGGTGAGTAGTCAATAGTCAATAAATTTAAGGTTTAGTGAAAATAGATATTTTCTCAAACCTACATAAAGTAATTAGGAATTGAAACATACTTCGTTTTCCATTCCCGACCTGATAGCTATCGACTATTCGAGTATCTAGGATCTAGAATCAAATATCCAGTATCCAGTATCCGGAATCAGATCTTGAGGTGCAACCAAACAACCTTCGACTAAAGACTTTACGTAAATTCGGAGCATGTTTCAACAAATACTAACCTGGCGTACCGGCCTGGCGGTAATTGCGATCCTGATTGTTTCGGGTACAATTTTTTACTCCCAGTATGTTTCAAAGAAGATCGCCAAAGAGGAGAGGGCCCGGGTAACTGCATTTGGTGAGTCTTTGAAAATAAAAGCCCTGAGTGAGGATCCCAATGTACTTTTTTTCACCAACAGGATCGCAAGCGATAACGTCGATATCCCCATCGTTGAAACCGATGAAAAAGATAATCCGTCTGGTCAGTATGTAAATCTCGACTCGGCTAAAGTGGTTAGCGATACAGGGTATTTAAGAAAAATGGCGCGCCGTTTCGCCACGCAGAATCCACCGGTGCTTGTAGAGATCACTACAGAACCGCTTACCTATACAAAATATTATTACGGAAATTCGCAATTACTCAACGAGGTTCGGTATTACCCCCTGATCCAGCTGGTGATCGTTGGTTTATTTATCATCGTCACCCTGCTTACCCTGCGCAGCAGTTACCGCTCGGTGCAAAACCAGGTTTGGGCGGGTATGGCCAAGGAAACGGCGCACCAGCTGGGTACACCGGTGTCATCGCTGGAAGGATGGCTGGAAGTGATGAAGGATCAACAGGTCAGCGAATCGATCGTACAGGAACTTGGCAAGGATGTGACAAGGCTTCGGCTGGTCTCCGACCGGTTTGGTAAGATCGGCAGCAAACCCCAGCTTGAAGAGATCGATATCATCAAACAGGTCAGTGATATGGTGGATTATATCCGTAAGCGCTCACCCGGCACGGTAAGTTTTGTGACTAATACGCATGGGAAAAGCGAGATCCTGGCGCGGGTCTCGGCGCCCTTGTTTGACTGGGTGATGGAAAATCTTTTAAAGAATGCTTTGGATGCCATGGAGGGGAAGGGGTATATCAAGGTGGATCTGCGGGATGAAAAAAAGTCAGTAATAATCGACGTGACCGACACCGGAAAGGGGATATCCAGGCAAAATATTTCTAAAGTGTTCAAACCCGGGTTTACCACCAAGAAAAGGGGCTGGGGACTTGGTCTCAGTCTTTCCAAACGTATTATCTCACAATATCATAAAGGTGAAATTTTCGTAAAGCATTCTGAGCCGGGGAAGGGGACTACTTTCCGGATAGTGCTGCGGAAATAACAAATTGTTTTAGGACACGATGGGCACGAAGGAGACACGAAGAGCACGGGGAAATTCAGACAAAACTCCGTTCTCCGTGCCTCGCTCCGTGCACTCCGTGACCATGTTCTGCGGAAATAGCCAATATTTTAGGTCACGAAGGGCACAGGGGAAACACGAAGGTCACGGGGAAATTCAGACATAACTCTGTGTTCTCCGTGCCTCGCTCCGTGCTCTCCGTGACCAAAATCTTGTCGTTCAACCTTATTCCAATTTTCAACTTATCCGCTATATTTGCACTCCCTTAGCCCAGGTGTTGAAATTGGTAGACAAGCCACTTTGAGGTGGTGGTGCTC
>JAEZRB010000171.1 GCA_023412975.1 Bacteroidota bacterium
CCACTTACTCCAATTTGGGTTTGCTGCAGACGAATTTTTATACGACAGTGTTTGATGAAACAGGCCGGCCGGTAAGCCGGCTGAGTACAGCCGATATCTATACGCAGGATGTGTTCTTCGGAATTCGGCATGACTGGTTTTATTATTATCCGCTCAATCAACCCGTTAAATTCCAGTTGGCGGCTGTGAGCAGGAATGGAAATGCGACCAACGCTTCTGCCAGGGTAGAAGTGATAAAGCACGAATACAAAACCGTACTCGCCCGAAGCGGAAGCTATTTCCGCTATGAATCCCAGAAGCAGGACAAAGTGATGACGGAAAATAAGATCAGTGTCGGTAGTAGTACAGAATATACTTACATACCACGTTCACCGGGCGATTATGAACTGAGAGTTTATCTGCCTGGCGCCAACAACTATGTCAGCCGTAGTTTTTACAGTTATGGTTCCTGGGGCGGCGATAACAATTCTTTTGAGGTAAGTAATGAGGGAAATATCGAGATCGAGCTGGATAAAAAGTCTTACCTCAGCGGCGAGACGGTAAAAGCTTTGTTCAAAGCACCGTTTGATGGCCGTATGCTGGTAACATTGGAAACAGATCGCGTTGTTTCACATCAATACGTTGAAGTCAATAGTCGCAATGCAAGTCTTGATTTGAAATTATCAGGCGACCATGTGCCTAATGTGTATATCACCGCCACACTGATCAAGCCACATGAAGTATCAGATATTCCGCTTACGGTAGCGCATGGTTTCCAGAATGTAAAAGTTGAAGAAAAGAGCCGTAAGATCCCGGTGGAGATCGAAGCGCAAAAGAGTGCCCGCTCAAAAACCAGGCAAAAGATAAAGGTAAAGGCGGCTCCTGGTAGTTTTGTGACACTCTCTGCCGTAGACAATGGTGTGTTGCAGATCAGCAATTTTAAAACACCAGATCCATACGAATATTTTTACCAAAAAAGGGCATTGCAGGTGAGTTCGTACGATCTGTATCCCCTGCTATTTGCTGAACTAAGGGCTAAGCTCAGCAGTACCGGTGGTGATGCCGAATTAAGTATGGAGAAGCGCGTAAACCCAATGCCGGCTAAAAGGGTAAAAGTGGTTAGTTACTGGAGCGGTATAAAAAAAGCGAACGGTAATGGCGTAGCGGACTTTGAAATAGATATCCCACAGTTTAGTGGTGAGGTTCGCCTGATGGCAGTGTCTTATAAAGATCAGCATTTCGGTGCAGCTGAAAATACGATAACTATTGCCGACCCTGTCGTAATTAGTACAGCCCTGCCCCGGTTCCTTAGTCCTGGTGATACTGCGTTTGTACCAGTTACGCTGAGTAATACAACTGGTAACAACGCATCACTCACAGCGAAAATAGAGGCATCAGGTCCATTGAAAATTATTGGTGGCAACAGCCAGTCAGTAGCTGTTAATGCAAACAGCGAAGGCCGCGCCGGTTTTAGTGTAGCTGCCAGTGCTGCCCTGGGTGTAGGTAATGTAAAGATCTCTGTGGATGGTATGGGTGAGAAGTTCATCGACGAAACAGAAATTTCGGTTCGACCGCCATCAACCTTGCAGAAAATAACCGGAAGCGGTTCAATAGCTGGTGGAAGTACAGGAAAGATCAACATCGGTTTGAGTGATTTCATTGAAGGAAGTACGGATTATAACCTTGTCGTCAGCCGGTCGCCGGTTGTAGAACTCGGTGATCACCTGCGTTACCTGGTGCATTATCCCTATGGTTGTTCGGAACAAACCATCTCAGCTGCTTTCCCTCAATTGTACTATGGTGATATGGCCGACCTGATGCAATTGAACACGCAGAATAAAGTAAATGCCAACAGCAATATCCTGGAAGCTATCCGAAAAATAAAAATGCGGCAGTTGTACAATGGCGCGGTTGTAATGTGGGATGGCGAGAGCCGCGAGGACTGGTGGACTACAGCCTATGCAGCGCATTTCCTGCTCGAAGCAAAAAAAGCCGGCTTTGATGTTGATAATAGCCTGCTACAAACGATGCTTAGCTACCTAAGCAACCGGTTGAAGAAAAAAGAAACGATTACTTATTACTACAACCGCAACCAGAATAAAAAGATCGCGCCAAAGGAGGTGACTTATAGTCTTTATGTGTTGGCGCTGGCAGGTCAGCCAAATGTTCCGGCGATGAACTATTATAAAGCGAAACCCGAGATACTAGCCCTTGACAGCCGTTATTTACTTTCAGCTGCCTATGCTACTGCCGGTGATAAAAAATCATTTACCGCTTTATTGCCCGCGGCATTTGCCGGTGAGGAATCTGTTGCGCAAACCGGAGGAAGCTACTATTCCGATGTAAGAGATGAAGCGATCGCCCTGAATGCATTGCTTGAAGTTGATCCGGGGAATAGCCAGGTTCCCGTGATGGCAAAACATGTTGCGGATAAATTAAAAGCCCGTCGCTGGCTGAGTACCCAGGAACGTGCTTTTGCATTTCTTGCCCTGGGAAAAGTGTCACGTTCGGCTAACCAGTCTACCGCGACAGCGGATGTAAAAGTGAATGGTAAGGTGGTTGCAAAAGTGGATGGCGGACAGTGGAGAGGTGACAAAGCGGCTTTAAAAGGTACCGGTATAGACATAGAAACAAAGGGGAATGGCAACCTCTATTATTTCTGGCAGGCTGAAGGTATCAGCAGTAGTGGCGCTTACCAGGAAGTAGATAATTATCTTAAAGTGAGAAAACGTTTTTACAACAGGTTTGGACAACCCATTTCAGGAAACGAGTTTAAACAGAATGAGCTGATCATCGTTGGTATCACACTTGAGCGGGCATTTTCAACAGCGATTGAAAACGTGGTCATCACCGATCTGTTGCCGGCAGGCTTTGAAATAGAAAATCCCCGGACCAAAGATATTCCGGGTATGGACTGGATTAAAGATGCATCCACACCGACATCGCTGGATGTACGTGACGACAGGATTCATTTTTTTGTCGATGCGTATAACAACCGTCAGACCTATTATTATGCGGTGCGTGCCGTTTCGCCCGGGCGCTATAAAATGGGACCTGTTAGTGCTGACGCGATGTATAATGGAGAATATCATTCCTATCACGGGGCAGGCGTGATAAATGTTATACAGTAATTAGAAATTAGTGAATAGGAATCATTATTGTCCGGGGAACTCTGGAGTACTATAAACCACGGCGGGCACGGTGAGCACAGCGAAAGCCGTTTTTGTGATAAAATCTGCTGCGTAGAACAGGACCTGATGCGAATACTTCACTGTGTCCGCAGTGTGCGCTGTGGTATCCTGACACATCGATACATTTCAACTACAGGCAGCAAAAAGTGAGAGTCTCCAGGAAAAATAAAGCAAAGCCCCTGTAAATGTAAAAGTCACAGATGCCGCGCGGGTCAAAGGTTCTGACAACTATTCAAGATTTTATTCCGGACAGCAATGAATAGGAATTGGGAGATTGAGGATATTTTCCACAATTCCTATTCATCATCACTTACTTGTTCGGTACTCTCAAAGGCACTGGCCGAGCCGTCGGAATCTTGTTCATCTTTCTCTTTTTTCAAAGCCTTCATTTTTGCGGGAGGGTTGTTCTCTTTTTCACCATCTTTTGTGTGGACAGCCGCAACTTTTTTTTCTTCGCTGCTTTCAGGGGAAATGACTTTTTCTTTTGAGGGTGCATGTGGGAAGCCTGAGAAATCCTGGTCGATACGCTGATCAGAACTTGACTGAACGGAGTCTTTTTTCATCACCTCTTTTTTCTTCGCTTCTTTCTGAAGCAGGTATTTACGAAGTCTTTTGTTTTGCATAACTATCTTTTGTAAAACAGGATACAATTGTGTGCCAAACAGTTGATTAAATATTTATCATGGGTGTATTCATGAGAGATACCTGATATAAATGCTGCAAAACTCATTTAGATTCGGCCAATGGAAGATTTTTGAGACAGTAATAAGAGTATGCGTGTAAAAAAATCCCCATGCTGATTACTTACATCATGAACCAATAACTGCCGAAATGCGAATGCTATGTATGCCGGAACTCCGGTTCGGGGCAGCAAGAACGGAACATCGTTCCATCTTTGGCAATAAGAATGTCTTTATTTTGCTATTGTGTATAGCAGGCAACAAGCATCGCAGGTGCGACGAAATTTCTGGACGAGTTTTGGGCAGTACATGCGGCCCTTACCGGGGGCGGACGGAATGGCGGTGAATTGGCTCAACTATAAGACCGGCATCAGGCAACTCTATTTCCGGATGGATGTGGGTAAAAAGCAGGCAAGCGTTGCGATCGAAATGAGGCATTCGGACCTGGATGAGCAGGAAGAAGTTTTCAAAAAGTTTATGGCGTTGAAGATGTTGTTTGATGAAATCGCCGGTGATGACTGGGATTGGGAATTGCACAATGTTGATGAAGATGGTAAAACCGTCAGTAGAATTATAACAAGGCTGGAAGGTGTGAATATTTTTAATGAAGCCGACTGGCCCTCGATAATATCATTCTTAAAGCCAGGATTAATCGCGCTAGATCAATTCTGGCACCTTGCAAAAGATCATTTTTAATTTCCTGCACCTTCAATAGAAACCGGGGCAGGGGCAAGTGTTTCAGTCTTCTTAGCGGAATTAAGCGGTTGACCTACGGCAATATCACAGCGGTGTCCGGGCTGACCGTGAGCAGGATTCAAACCTTTTGCAAAAAGAGTATCTGGTTGAAGCGGTGTTGGTTTGGAAGCTGTACTGGTTGTTGTTGTAGGTGTCGTTGTAGATGTTGTTGCGGGTTTGGAATTAAGTGGTGCCCCTACTGCAATATCGCAACGGTGGCCAGGCTGACCGTGTGCAGGATTGAGACCTGTAGCGGCTGGCTTGGCTGCAGCTGCAGGAGGTACCGCAACTGGTTGTACCGCTGGGTTTGAAGCTGTAAGTGCTGATGGATTGTTAACCGGGGATGAGACCGGTAATGGTGCTCCTACTGCAATATCACATCTGTGACCTGGCTGACCATGTGCCGGGTTGAGGGCACCAGTATTGGATGTTGCAGAAGCGGCACTTGTACCTGGAAGAACGCGATTTGTTGGTGTAGCGCCATTACCTGTTGGCAGGGTGAATTGCGGGTTTGCGACAGTTGGCCGCGAGGCAGGTTTTTCCCGGCAGGAACTCATTCCAAACACACAAAAAACGGCTGAGACAGCTATCAAATACTTCATAGAGGCTTGTTTGAGCCGATCAAATTACACAACTAATTCTGTAACTCAAAATGGGCCGGTTATACAAGCTGGTATTTTTTCAAAAAGCTGATACCCGGGCAGGGATAGGACCGTGTAAATTTTTCAACATATGACCCGAAAACGGGAAATTCTAGCAATAGCCCAAAAGCCAGTAAAGCAGGGCAAATACAGCGATAAATCCAAGGCAACCGCCTCCCCATTTGTAAGCGCCCCATCCGGCGAGTAAGGTTCGTAGCCAATTTTGCATATCAAAGTGTTTAGCTACCATGAGGTTAAAAAATTATGCCATAAAAAAAACCCCTCCGGAAGAAGGGGCTTTGAACGTTACTGTTATGAAAGAAAAACACTTATTTCGAAAACTTAATAGGAAAAGGCTAATGGTCCTGGTTTGAGATGACAGTTTTTCATAAAAAAGAACGGATCAAAAAACAGGGTTGAGTGTCATATTAGAAAAAGTAGAAAGTTGATCGGCTAGAAACGAATCGCCAGTTTTTCAAAGGATTGGAAATGACTTTCTGGACGGTTTTGGACATTGGATAGGATTAACGAAACATCCGCTGACCAACTTTCTGAAACAAAAATATATTCACACTGCAATGTTAACAAGAGCATAAACGCTCTATTTAAAAATGGCAGTATTTACGTTTTTACTCGTAAATTCTCTTCTTATGCTGCTCGTAATTATTCTATCCACTACCGTAAATTGTACAGCTGCTGTTTACTGGTAGTTTCCACAAAAGCTAAATCAAGTACTTCTACTATGGTATATGTTGCAGGAATTTTCCATCTTGCATCTGTAGAACAAACACCAAACCCTATACAGTTTACAAATACAATCATCCATGAAAACCTCCGAATCTAACTCTTTAATCAAAGTAGCTATTGCCGACGATCACGCCCTATTCCGTACGGGTGTGAAAACATCACTTTCCAGCAGAAAAGATATCCAAATGGTGGCTGAAGCCGAGAATGGCATGCAGTTACTCAATCTTTTACGTCATATCCAGCCGGATGTGGTGTTGCTGGACATCCAGATGCCCATCATGGACGGACTGGCCACCCTGCCCGAGATCAAAAAGCTTTATCCAGGCGTAAAAGTGATCATGCTCTCGATGCATAATGACCATTCTGTGATTTCACGTATGATGGAAATCGGCGCCAACTCGTACCTGACCAAAGAATCCGGATCCGAAATGATCTACGACGCCATCCGGGCGGTGTATGAGCAGGATTTCTTCTTTAACGATCTGACTAATAAGGCCTTATTAAGCGGTCTGCGTACCAAACGTACTGCAGAATCATCCATGCCCCAGGATGTACAGCTTACAGATAAGGAAATAACTATATTGAAACTGATGTGCGATGAGAAAAGCACAAAAGAAATTGCCGATATCGTAGACCTCAGCCCACGTACTGTGGAGGCCATCCGCGACAAACTCAAAACGAAGACCGGTACCAAATCCATGGCCGGCCTGGTGATGTATGCGGTGAAAGCAGGTCTTGTAGAGCAAGCTTAACTCCGACTAATTGCTTATAGCCATCCACTTACCGTGGGTGGCTTTTTTTATGCTATTTTCATTCCATGAACTACGTTATCGTGGATGGCAGCCTGGTTACTGAAGATCAACCGGTATTGAAGGTGAATAACCGGGGCTACCGCTATGGTGACGGGCTGTTTGAAACCATGCTCGCCAGGGAAGGAAAGATCGTTTTTGAAACATATCACTTTGAAAGATTATTTGAAGGTCTTCAACTGGTACAGATTGAATTATCTCCTGAAATAAACTCTAGACAACTCGCAAGTGAGATCCGGACACTCTGTGAAAAGAATAATTGCAACGAATTTGCCCGTGTGAGGCTGTCGGTCAACAGGGGCAACGGGAATCTTAGCGACCCGCACAGGCCGCAATATCTTATCGAGTGCCATCCTATTAACAAAAGATCCTGGAATGAATCGGGTCTGCTGGTTGATGTTTATCCTTTGGCCAGGAAAACCTGTGACAGTTTTAGCCATTTAAAGTCTGCTAACTATTTGCCATATGTGATGGCGGCACGCTATGCTGCGCAAAATCAACTCGATGATGCCCTGGTGCTGAATATACATGAAAGGATTGCTGAATCGTCAATCGCAAATGTATTTGTTGTAAAAGACGGGCAACTGTTTACGCCTCCACTCCGTGAAGGGTGTGTGGCCGGCACGGTACGCAGGTGGATCCTGGAAAACTATGATGTAAAGGAGAAAGGTCTTACCCTGGAAGATATATTGTCAGCTGATGAAATATTCCTAAGCAATGCCATCAGTGGCATTCGCTGGGTAAGGCAGTGTGGAAAAGCTAAGTATCAGGCAAAACGGTCCCTGGAGATTTATGAAAAACTGCAACAGCAATCAAGTTGAACAACAAGTCAGACAGTTTTGTCAAAGAAATAAATGAAAGGAGTTGTTGTCAACCATTTTCGGATTAATATTCTTATACACTTCCAACATGGTTTTGATGGCTTCTTTTCCATCTGGGCCAAGGTCAACTGAATAATGGTTCACATAAAGATCAATGTGCTGCTTCATTACCGACTCATCCATTTCCTGTGAATGCTGTTTTACATAGTCTGGTATTAAGGGATAATTAGAAAACGCATATTGCACGCTTTGCCGAATGAGTTCGTTTATTTTTACTGCTTCAGGCCTTTTTACTCTTCTATTGATGGCAATTCCGCCAAGGGGAATGGGCATATTTATTTTTTTCTCCCAATACTCGCCAAGGTCTACCAGTTTGTGAAGTCCTTTTTGGTGGTAAGTAAAACGATTTTCGTGTATAATAACCCCTAACTCAAGTTGTCCGGACAATACCGCGTTCTCTATTTCTGAAAAAACCATTGCTGTTTTATTACCTGCATCAGGAAAGGCATAACTGAGTAAAAGATTAGCCGTGGTGTTCAAACCGGGAATTCCGATAGATCGGGTATTTATCGAGTCCAGGGTAATGTTAGGGTCTTTGGCGATTAGGAGTGGACCGACCCCTTTGCCAAGTGCGCTGCCAGCATGTAGTAGGGTGTAGTGATGAAGGGAACGGAAAAGCGCTGGAAAACTCAGCTTGGTGATATCCAGTTTTCCTTCCAGCACACCCTGGTTAAGCGTTTCCACATCCTGCAATACGACCTCAAATTCGATTCCACCCGAATCAATTTTATTATTGACCAGCGCATCGAATATAAAAGTATCGTTGGGGCAGGGGGAAAATCCGAGGGTCAGCTTCATGCGATCATTCCAATTGAGGTTATAACAAATTTTAGGAGCCTGTGTTCAACATATTGATTGTTTTGATCAATTCCAGATTGAGATTATGGATAGATTCCGCAAATCTCCATTTTTTCTTCTCTCGTTCACCAACATAGTTGGACAACGATCTTAATTGAAGGAAAGGAATATTCTCTGATAAAGCGACATGATGCAGTCCAGCGCCTTCCAAAGATTCGGTCACGGGCTGAAATTGCTGCCGGTAGGTTTTGATTCTCTGTGGGGAGGTCGTGATTTCATTCACCGAAATGCCGCTTACTTTAAGTAAGGAAATTTTTTTTAAAACAGGTGATTTGTTGACCAGCCATCCTTTTGAGTAGGGAGGCCTGCCCGGTCTTGCCAGGTCAAGGTCAAAAATGGTATTCCATTTATCTTTTTCTTTCACGCCAAGATCGGCAATTCGTTCCTGTTTGACGGCTACCACAGTACCCAATGGCAAATTCCTGTCGAAACTACCCGCAACTCCAGCCTGGATGATGATCGTGGGGCGCCGGGCAGAGAGGTATTTCATAATTGAATAGGTACAGGCCACCAAACCAACCCCCGTGATGAGTATATCTGTAGTGGATGGTTGTTTCGAAGCCGCTTGTTGGCGATAGCTCCTGATAAATGGAGCGATTTCAAAAGCGGTTGCAGCAATTAATAAACAATGCATGGCTGTTGTGCCGGTGATATGCCGGGTGACGAAGATATTGAGAAATCGGAGCTTATTTAACGATGAGATAATAAGTACCATGCGGTTAGAATTATGTTAGCTTATAGATAAAATCGAAAAGTTGTTTTAGCGGACCATATCATACCTCGTTTTTCGCTTACCTTTGCGCCTGCCTGCAAATTGGCAGGTTCATCATTCCCTCCGCCCAATGCTGGTGGGAACTAATAAGTGAAGCATGGTTTACTTAACTCGAAATGAACATTTCAATGCCGCGCATAAACTGTATAACCCGGCCTGGACACGCGAAAAAAATGACGAGGTATTTGGCAAATGCGCCAATGAGAACTGGCACGGACATAATTATGACCTGTTTGTAACGGTGAAAGGCGAGCCTGATCCGGACACAGGATTTGTATTTGACGTAAAGAAGCTCAGCGAAATCATCAAACAGCACGTAATTGAAAAGTTGGACCACCGCAACCTTAATATGGATGTTGATTTCATGCGGGATAAATTTTGCAGCACCGAAAACCTGGCTATCGGGATCTGGAACCAGTTATTGCCGCATCTTCCCGTACAGGTCAAATTGCACTGTATAAAACTGTACGAAACACCGCGTATTTATGTTGAGTATTTTGGTGAATAGTTATTCAGCCGTCATTAAAGTATTCATCATTGCACAACTAATATTTTGTAAATTGAAATCATGAGCAGGGTAGCCGTTTTTAGAAGAGAACATTTCAATGCGGCCCACCGGTTATTCAACCCGGATTGGGACGATGCAGTAAATGAACAGGTTTTTGGCAAATGCGCATTACCGAATTATCATGGCCATAATTATGAATTGGAAGTAAAGGTCACTGGTGAACCCGATCCGCGGACAGGTTTTGTAATGGATTTGAAATTGCTGTCTGACCTGGTGAGGAGAGAAGTACATTCAAGATTTGACCATAAGAATCTAAACCTGGACACTGTTGAGTTTAAAGATCTTAATCCAACGGCTGAAAATATCGCGATTGTTATTTATGGGTTGCTGCGTCCCCATATCGACCAGGATAAGGATCTGCAGGTAAGATTGTTTGAGACACCTAGAAATTTTGTAGAATACCCCGCCTGATCAACAGGTGTTAAATGATTAAAGATGGCATACAAAAAGACAGAGCATTATGATGAACAGGTCACCACTGGCTTGATTGATAGTTATCGCAAGGTTTTGGAATATATCGGTGAAAACCCTTCCCGCGAAGGCCTTCAGAAAACGCCCGAAAGGCTGGCCAAGGCTATGCAGTACATGACCCAGGGCTATCAGTCAGATGCCCGGGCAATACTTAATTCTGCTAAGTTTCATGAACCCATCAGTGAAATGATCGTGGTCAAGGATATTGAGATATATAGCATGTGCGAACATCATATGTTGCCTTTTTTTGGAAGGGCACATGTGGCCTATATTCCAAACGGGTGGATCACCGGGCTCAGTAAAATTGCCCGTGCCGTGGATGTTTATGCCCGGCGACTTCAGGTGCAGGAAAGACTTACAGTGGAGATCATGAGCGCGATCAAGGAAACGCTAAATCCTCTTGGTGTAGCTGTTGTGATCGAAGCCCAGCATCTTTGTATGATGATGAGGGGTGTGCAGAAGCAAAATTCCGAAACCACCACATCGGCCTTTGACGGCGAATTTCAGAAGAATTCCACCCGTACTGAGTTTTTAAAACTTATCTCATCCAACCTGAGCAGGCGATAGATATGTTTTCTTAAAAAGCCGGGTCCCCCGATATAAAGATTTTTTTTGTTAAAAGCTTTGTGGCATTTTTGTTTGTAATAACTACCATTTTATGAAGCATGCGTACGTATTTCCCGGACAGGGTTCTCAATTCCCGGGAATGGCCAGGGGACATTATGACAACAACGCATTTGCAAAAAAATTATTTGAGCAGGCCAATGAGTTACTGGGCTTCCGGATTTCGGATACCATGTTCAATGGTACGGAGGAAGACCTTAAGCAAACCAATGTTACACAGCCTGCCGTTTTTCTTCATTCTGTCATAGCATTTAAAAGTATTGATAATGCCCGGCCTGAAATGGTCGCTGGTCATTCACTTGGTGAGTTCTCGGCCCTGGTGGCAAATGGCGTTTTGAGTTTTGAAGACGCTTTGCAACTGGTAGCGATCCGGGCCAGCGCGATGCAAAAAGCCTGTGAACTGAATCCATCAACCATGGCAGCGATTCTCGCTTTGGCTGACGAGAAAGTAGAAGAGATTTGCAGGGAAGTGGCAAAAGAAACTGGCGAGGTAGTAGTACCTGCCAATTATAACTGTCCTGGTCAGCTGGTGATCAGCGGCTCGATCAAAGCTGTAGAGATAGCCTGCGAAAGAATGAAGGCCGCCGGGGCAAAAAGAGCATTGATCCTTCCGGTAGGAGGTGCTTTCCATTCCGAACTAATGGCTCCCGCCCGTGAAGAATTAAAGGCCGCAATTGAATCCACCACTTTTCAT
>JAEZRB010000250.1 GCA_023412975.1 Bacteroidota bacterium
CGGTGACAGGGTTAGACTAAGCCTATCTAATAATTAATTCCCATCCCCAGTTTGAGTTAGATCCCTACCGTCTTTGGTTATTGAGTGGAACAACAGTAAGATGCAGTTTTGCGGCTTAATAAAAAACTAATTAATATGCCGACTCCATTAGAAATTTTGCTGGATCCTGTGTCACTGATCATTATCAGTATGTATTTGCTGCTGATGTTATGGGAGGCTGTTTTCCCCGGACGTAGATTACCAGTTATCAAATTCTGGAAAATCAGGGGCATCACGGTTTTCTTTTTCTATTTCTACCTGTCATCTTACCTCCCGCTGCTGTGGGATGAATACCTGCCCGGGACGCAATTGTTTGACTTGTCGGGCTGGGGTAGCATGGGTGCTATTGCCGGTATCCTGGTTTATGAACTGGGTATGTATATATGGCATCGCACGATGCACAACAGTAAATGGCTCTGGAAAATGTTTCACCAGATGCATCACAGTGCCGAACGCCTGGATACCTATGGTGCATTCTATTTTAGCCCGCTTGATATGATCGGTTGGACAGCCCTGGGTACAGTGTGCTTCTCAATCATCGCCGGGATGACACCACAGGCTATCACGATCACACTGCTGGTGACCAATTTCCTTGGCATTTTCCAGCATGCGAATATAAAAACACCGGTATGGCTTGGATATATCATACAACGACCGGAAAGTCATACCGTACACCATGCACGCGGTGTGCATGCCTACAATTATGCAGATCTGCCTGTGTTTGACATGATATTTGGTACATTCCGCAACCCGGCCCGTTACGAACACGAAACAGGATTTTACAACGGTGCATCTTCACGAATAGGCGATATGTTGTTGTTCAGGGAAGTGGATAAACCAAAATAGATTCCGCCACCAAAGCATGACTTTTTCTTATCCGGCTGTGAAACCGTTGATACAAAAAAATATTTAGTGAAGATGGATATCATAAATCCGAACGAAGTTAGATTGATTTCATAAGTTTCCTATTGACCTGCTTACGATTTGTTGATGTTAACCAGTTATTGCATATTTGTGCGGAGTTCAATCTTGTCGCCAGTGCTGAGGTGCTGGTAAAGCATGGTGCAGATGTGAACGGTATAGCTGGTATTGATGAATTTGGATTTGGAGGGCATACTCCCATTTTCCACACGGTTAATCAAAATGCAAATTTTGGGGATGAAATGATGCAATTCCTGTTGCTACATAAAGCCAATCTCCTGCATACAGTACGAGGCCTGGTCTGGGGTAAAGGTTATGAATGAGAAACACTAATACCTGCCGTAAACCCGATCAGCTAAGCCATGATGGGTTTATTACCGCAGATGCATCGCGATGAATCTACTATTTCGAAAGTAGTCACCAGGCTTTTAAACCACCAGTTTGACATCGACTATAGTCCCCGCAATATTCCAAACGCTTATTTAAATAAATAAAAAATGCTCCTGTTTTCACAAAAGCATTTTTAAGCATGAACATTTATTGGGTTAGTAGAAAGCCTTATTGGATATCAACCTTAGCAGTGAGTTTGCCCCTGGTAATATTTACTTTGTTTCCAGACATATCAAATGCCTCACCGCTAAACTCTATTGTAGCAGTTCGATTTGTTGCATCAAAATGCGTAACAACGAAGCTCATAACGGCTCCGGGATTGTTGTTGGTGGATGCATACAGGGGATCGCGACTGGCAGCTGATCCGGAATAGTAGAAAGCCGTTTCATGATCTGAACCGGCGATTCCAGACTGAAAAGTACCGGTTGTCACTTCCGGGTTCAAAAACGAGATCGCCAGCGCGAGCTGCTGACCTGCCCGTTCTACACCAGTCATTTCAAGCAGGTAGGTATTATTCGATTGTGGGGTAGAATGCAGAATAGCATTCCCATAGAGTTTCCCAAAGAACTGTGAGCTGCCATCGGTAAACATCCAGGTATTGACGATCTCGCCATAACCGGGTTTATAGTCGCTGGCATGTTTCATACAGGAAGAAAGCGCGGCCATCACAAAGGCCAGGATCAGAAATTGTTTGGTTCTCATTGGTATTGGTTTTTTCTATTGGATAAAAAGAATTGTTCTCAATTTAGTTTTTCAGGATGGTAAATTCAACCCGCCTGTTTAGCTGTCGGTTCTCCGGTGTATCGTTTGGTGCCACATGACGCGTTTCACCGTAACCCTGCGACCTGATGCGGTGTGGTGATATTCCCTTTGAAAGTATATACTCCATCACCGATCGTGCCCGGTTGTCACTAAGTGTAAAATTGTATTCATCGCTTCCATAGCTATCGGTATGCGCACTCATTTCGATCTCAATCGCGGGATTTTCCTCCAGCAATTTAACAACCCGGTTAAGCTCCAGGTGCGACTCTGCCCGCAGATCCCATTTATCAAAATCAAAGAATACATTATTTAGTCTTACAACCTGGCCAATTTCAATGGGCACCAGGTAAAGATCTTTGTGAATTTCTTTGTAACCCGCTTTTACAAGTGAATCAAGATTAAGATTCTCCGATTGAGCGAAGAATTTATCGGCAGTGGCCTTGATCATATAGTTTTTATCATAGGGCAGCACGATCTTGAAAGCGCCATCATCAGGATCTGAAATACCCGTTCCGGCTTCTGTACCGTCGGGTAGTGTTTCGTAAACCAGTGATGCACTTAAAGGCTCATTTGTTTTCTTATTGTACACATTGCCTTTTACCAGCACTACAGGATCGGGCTTTTCACGTTCCAGCAGTTTTACCCTCACGATATCGCTCTCACCATATGTATCGGTACTATTGGTCATGTAAGCGTATTCACCACCCGCATCCAGGGTAAAGAAAGCGTCCCAGTCAGGCGTATTGATCGGCGCTCCCAGGTTGACCGGCTCGCTCCATTTTGTCCAGGTACTGTCGAGGCGCCTGCTCATCCAGATATCATTGTCGCCAAGTCCACCAGGACGATTACTGCTGAAATAAAGTGTTACCCCGTCGGCTGCCAGGTATGGTGTCATTTCATCCGTATCGGGATGGTTGATCGTTTTTCCCAGGCTTTGAGGTTCCGACCAGGTTCCATCGTTTAGTAAAAAACTTGCAAACAAGTCGTTATCATAACTTCCTTTTTTCGGTGCGAGGTATAGCAGTAAAGTTTTCCCATCATGCGCCATGGTAGCACCATATTGCCGGCCGTTGTCATATTTCTGGAAATTCCGGATACGAAGTGCATTGGGTTTGCTCCACCCGCCATTAACTGTGCGATAACTCATGCTTACACCATTACCAACATAGTCGCCATCAATAAACGCGTTACGGATCAATATCCGGTTGTTGTCGGGTGATATCCAAAACACCGCGTTATAATGGTAGGTATTGAGTGGATAACCCAGGTGAATAGCAGGTCCCCAGTTACCACTGCTGTCGCGTTCGGAATACCAGATATCCTGCGAGTTACTGATGGAACGATATTTTGTATTGGCAGGATCATTCTCGCAAATAAAAAATAGAAGATTTCCGTCTGCTGAAACGGTAGGACGAAGTTCAGGAAGTGGTGTATTGATATTAGGGCCGAGATTTTCGATCTTGATAACCGTTTCCGCCTTGATCACATTTTCTTTTTGCGCGATCAGCGCTCCAAGTGTATCGGCCGAAGGTTGTGCAAAAACCTGGTTAATGTATATACAGATAAAAGCAAGAAAACCGGCTTTTTTCAAGGCAGTGGATTTTGGTGGACGGCTCTAAATTAATAGAAATCAATGGAGCAGTGTAGCGAAAAAACCCCCGGGATTTTACGATGAGACGAAATTAAGGTCTGGAAGTGTAGAAAAACTTCCAGCTTATTCCCCTTATTTTTTGTCTCTGTCTTTCTCCGACAATTTGAATTTGAGTATCTTTTTTACAAGTTCAAACGGGAAGGGTTTATTGAGAGAAAATTTAATAGTGCCTTTTTTACCTTCATAGTTTGCCAATTCTTTGATGGCAGCATCAAGGGCCGCTGTCCTTGGGTAAATGCTGATATGTTCCTTCCAGGCAGCAAACCAGATCAGGTCCTTACCATTCAGTTTAAAAACAGGCATATTATAGCTGATCCCTTCTTCAAGTTGGGGAGCTGACTGCCGGATCAATTGCCGAAGTTGTTTGGATATCAGTTGCTGCAGCGATGGTAATGCTGCGATATACTCATCAATCGTATTGAATTTTGCAGTTGCCATTGTTAAAACCATTTTAGGCGAATCAGTAAAGTATAGTTCATCGAAAAAGCTATATGCCGGTTTGGCACAGTTTTTTTATCCTTATGTATAGCCATTATTGTTTAATCTAAAACTATAAAACTATGGACAAGATGGAATTAAAAGGACACTGGAATGAATGGAAGGGTAAGCTGAAAAAAGAGTATGGCAACCTGACCGATGATGATCTGAAATATGAAGAAGGAAAGGATGAAGAATTTTGGGGACGGATCCAAAAGAAAACAGGAAAGGCGAAGGACGACCTGGTAAAATGGCTGAAAGACCTGGGTTAATGGGGGGATGCATTTCAAATTTTAGATTAAAATCAAATTATCCTGTTAATAACAGGAACCTGAGGTCAACCTTATTACTTTAGTAAAAAGGCATTTTCAATAACACCAACCTTATACCCTTATCCACTGAAAAGTAAGGTAATAAGATTGTTTTCTATATAATTTTATTTGTTACTAAGGTAATAAGGTTTTCACATCCCTGCTATGACAGTGCTCATCACCAGATTAAAAGAATATTTGAAATACACCCGGTTAAGGCAGATTTATCGTTAAGTTCTTAATTTGCAGTTCTATGGCAAAATTGGACATTGAAATACCGCATCAATTGCCCCGGCAGGAAGCGCTGGACAGGATCCAGGGCATGCTTCGAAAATTGCAGGAAGAACAAAAAGACACGATTCGTAATGTTTCCGAAAAATGGGAGGGCAATGAAGGTGAGTTCAGTTTTTCCGCAAAAGGATTCGACCTATCAGGTAAAATAAGGGTGGAAGAAAACGCTGTCAGTATAAATGGCGAGTTACCTTTCGCCCTTTCTTTTTTTAAAAGCCAGATCAGCCGCGTGATCCAGGATAAAGCAGGCGCCCTGCTTTCTTCCTAAGACTATCCTGCTACATAAACCCAGCAGGATTTTCCCGATAAAAGTATTGCACTAATTCTTTGGTAACCATCGGGCTCATATTCGTCGGTTCGAATTATTTCCTCCTCGCTCAACTCAAAGAGGGTACCTGTTATGCCTTCTTCATCATTGTTTGATTTTACAGCAAGCCGGTGAAACTTCTCATCTTTACCCGACTGCTCATCATAATTTTTATTTTCAACCAAATGGATAGTATACCCGGGCAGGGTATCGTTTTCGCCCTTTAATAATCGTCCATAAAGCTTCAGTTGAATTCTTTCCTCCTGTAATGTCCCGTATGAAAACAGGTATTCCATTTTAAAAAATCAGGTTCAGAGAACAATGTAATAGTTGAAGATGTGAAGCCGATCACAATGTTAGCGATTGCTGTGCGAAATACAATAACTTTATTGCTATGCTCGACATCGTTATTGAAGCACGCACCGCGGCGCTCAGCACCGGACTAAATGTAAGAAGGATACTACCATTCCGTTTGCGAAGGATGGTGGGGCCTTTTATTTTTATGGATCATGCAGGTCCTGTGGAACAACAACCCGCAACTGCCAGCGCGATGGATGTACTTCCTCACCCGCATATTGGTTTGTCAACGGTAAGTTATTTATTTGGCGGACAGGTTACCCATCGTGACAGCCTGGGTGTAGAACAGGTGATCCTGCCGGGCGAAGTGAACTGGATGACTGCAGGAAGAGGCATTGCCCATTCGGAAAGATTTGAGGAACCCGGTGCTCTTGCTGGTGGCGCCCTGGAAATGATTCAAACCTGGGTAGCGCTACCGGTGGAAGATGAGGAAGCAATGCCTTCATTTGACAATTATAAACCGCAGGATCTGCCTGTATTTACAGATAAAGGAGTTTGGATGCGTCTTATCGCCGGTAATGCATTCGGACTTCGCAATGATGTAAAAACAAATTCGCCCCTGCACTACCTGCATGTGGTGCTGGATGCGGGCACACGGATCAATTTACCAAAAGAACATAGTGAACGCGGAATTTATGTTGTAAAAGGAAGTATCGAAACAGGAGGCCATTCTTACCAGTCTGGACAAATGCTTGTTTTTACAAAGGGAACGGATCCAATCATCCTGGCGAAGGACAATACCACACTCATGATGCTGGGAGGTGAACCGGTGGGCGATCGATTTATCTGGTGGAATTTTGTCTCTTCAAGAAAGGTAAGAATTGAACAGGCGAAAGCCGATTGGAAGGAGGGACGAATCATTTTACCTCCAACCGACAATAAAGAATTCATTCCCCTGCCTGCGGACAAAACCAAGCCCGCCGGAGGCCCTCCACCCCCCGAACCATTGAGTTGAGCCACGAATGACACGAATTGCACGAATGAGCCACAGATTGCACGGATTACACTGATTGTTTTTCTGTGTCCTAAGGTGTGGCAGCCACAAATGATACAATTACTCGAATATGTATATGCTATTATAATAGTAACATTCTTACTCTATTGTGATTTCATTCGTGTAATTCGTGCGATTCGTGGCTTATATACACTTTTATCTCGTGGTCGTTGCCGTCGTTTTGAAGTGTGATGAAGTCTTCACCGGTATCCTGGCCGCCAACATTAATGCGAATGCCGGAAGCCGATTGCTCCTGGATCAATTCAATATTATAATACGTCTGCTCAAATCGGTATCTGACTCTGACGGAAGTCCAGTCGGGTGGGAGACAGGGCGTGAAACTTAACCTGTTTCCCTTACGTTTCAGTCCTATAAAGAATTCCAGGATGAGCTGGTACATCCAACCAGCAGATCCTGTATACCAGGTCCAACCTCCGCGACCGCGATATCCTTCTACGCGATACACATCAGCGGCGATCACATAGGGCTCCACTTTGTATTGTTCAATACCATCCGGACTGTTACCATGGTTGACCGGGTTGATCATTTGCAGTAGTTCCCATGTTTTCTGTTTATCACCCATTGCTGCATAAGCCATCACGAGCCAGACAGCCGCATGAGTGTACTGCCCGCCATTTTCCCGCACACCAGGGACATAACCTTTTATATACCCGGGATTCAAGGCAGATTTATCAAACGGCGGATTAAAAAGCTGGATGATCTGATCTTCTTTATTGATCAAATGTTGAGATGCGGAATTCATGGCCATCACTGAACGTTCCCCATCACTGGCTTTTGACAAAACCGACCAGCTTTGTGCAATCGAGTCTATTTTGCATTCATCATTTTCCTGCGAGCCGAGTGGCGTGCCATCATCAAAATAAGCCCGGCGCCACCATTTACCATCCCAGGCATGCGCGTGAATATTGTTTCTTAATTGCTCAGCCTGTTGCCGGCATTTTTCGGCGAATGCATCGTCACCCTTAAGTGTTGCCACTTCTACAAACCGGTTTAAGATATCATAAAGAAAAAAGGCCAGCCATACACTTTCACCTCTGCCATGCTGACCAACTTTATCCATACCATCATTCCAGTCACCCGAACCGATCAGCGGCAGGCCGTTTACACCAAAACGCAATCCATTTTCAATTGCTTTCACACAATGCTCATACAAGGTGGCAGACTGATCTGAACGGATCGGCAGATCGTAATAGGATTCCTCCTCAGCAACGAGCAACCTGCCTTCGATAAAGGGTGCCACTTCATCCAACACCGAATTGTCAGAACTGGCTTCAAGATAACGGCAGGTTACATAAGGCAACCATAAATAATCATCCGAGCAGGTGGTGCGAACACCGCGACCTGCAGGCGGATGCCACCAGTGTTGTACGTCTCCTTCCCTGAATTGTCGCGATGCAGAAAGTAATAATTGTTGTCGCGCGATACCAGGTTTTGTATGCAAAAGCGATAACACATCCTGCAGCTGGTCACGGAATCCAAAAGCTCCGCCTGACTGGTAAAAGCCGCTTCGTGCCCACATACGACAGGCCAGTGTCTGGTAATTGAGCCAGCCGTTAGCCAGCACGTTTGTTGCCGCATCAGGTGTTTCAACCTGTACAGCGTGCAGGGTTTCATTCCAGTACTGGTGTATTCTTTCCAGCGATGCTTTTACCGCGTCGCTTCTATCAAATTTCTTTATGGTAGATACTGCCTCGTGCATGCTTTTTCCCGCTCCGAGCCGAAACACAACCTGGCGTTCTTCATCTTCGGCAAGGTCAAAATTCACCTGTATCGCTGCACATGGGTCGAGTGCAGCGCCGTTTTTATTAGAAAGCCTTGTGCGATTCATAGCTTCCGGATTGTGCAGTGTGCCGTTTCTTCCGATAAATTCTGACCGGTCGGTAGTGTAGGTCTTATTTGGATCATCGACATCAAAAAATGCTACACGATTCTCGAACTCCGTGTTATAGGAATTGCGTGCGAGTATGGCACCGGTTTGCAGATCAGTTTCGGTTACCACGTGCATTAATGACCTTGAACGAAGATCCCCTAATACCCATTCCACATATCCTGTTACAGAAAATTTGCGATGACGTTCTGATTTATTGCGCAACTTGATAACTATAAACTTTATCGGGTCTTCTATATCCGTATACACCCATACCTCGGAGAAGATACCATCTTCGAGGTGTTCAAAAACACTGTACCCAAAACCATGTCGGGTGATATAAGGTGAAATACCGGTCGCCGGCAGCGGCATGGGCGACCAGAACCTGCCGCTCTCCTCATCACGCAGGTAAAATGTTTCGCCCTTCAGATCGGTGACAGGATCATTACTCCAGGGCGTAAGCCTGAATTCATGCGCGTTTTCAATCCAGGTGTACATCTGTCCGCTTTCGGTGATGATACTTCCGAATTCATTGTTGGCAAGTACATTGATCCATGGTGCCGGCGTGAATTTTCCCTTGCTGGTGGTGATCACGTATTCCTTTCCATCCTGGGTAAATCCGCCATGACCATTAAAGAATATCAGGTCGGTTCTTGGAGCAATAGATGACTTAGTTGAAGATGGGAATTTGCTGGGACTGAAATAAGGAATGTTGGTTTTCAATTTCGTCCGTCCACTGATCTGTTCCTCCAGCGTTCCCAACCTGTCGGATATCACCACATGGGCTACTGACTGAAACAGGATCCTGTCTTCATTTGAAATCTGGTCGGCGGAACGGATAAAAATACCACCCAACTGATCCTTGGCATCAATGGTGATTCCAGGTGAAACAAGACCCTGTATCTGGTTATGCAATAATTGACGGTAACCACCATGATCTTCGTTCCAGATCACCAGGTCTACCAGCAATCCTTTCAGCCGCCAGTAGGCATGCGCCTGGATCAACTGTTTGACTAATTCAATATTCGCTGAATCTTCAATTCGCAACAATACAATGGGCAGATCACCCGAAATCGAATAACCCCATAAACCAGATTGACCCCGATGATTTTTCATGATCATCGAAGGACTGGTTCGCAAGGAAGGGTTGGCATAAATAATCGAACTGGCCAGGCGAGAATAGAGCTGCGCGTCGGATTCAACCGCGTTGATCTGTCTTAATATAACCTGTGCATGTGTCCAGGCCAGTTCCAGTACGCGGTTGATCAGGTGACGATCCTGGTATTTTTCAATCAGGAAATTACAGGTTTCCCGGGTATCGGCAATCCCGAAGATCATATCGATAGTGGCCGACTCGTATGGCTCCAATACAAAACGGTACTGGATGGACACAACCGGGTCGAGTACCGAACCGCTGCTATTTGAAAGTGGCGAGGAACGATTGATCACCTGCGGTTCATGAATAGTATGTCCCCTGCCAATAAATTTATCACGGTCTGTCTCGTATGACACATGCTGTATCTTCGCGTCATGCACTTTCATCAGGTGAAACATCCAGGGATTATTCTCATGTATCGACCTCGGCCTTCGTGTACAAATGATTGCGTTGCGTGGTTCGTTGAGTTCGGTTTGTACAAATAGATTGCTGAACGCAGGATGTAGTTCGTCGGCAATGGGAGAGGTCAGTACTACTTCAGCATAACTGGTGACTTCGATGGTCCTCTTTTTACGTGAACGGTTAACGATATGAACGCGACGCAATTCAATATCGTCTTCAGGTGAGACTACGATCTCAGTATGTGTTTCAAGATAAAATTCACGGCGACGAAATTCTGCGCGGCCCTGTGAGAACACAGCCTCATAACTGTCACCATCTTTAAGCGTGGGTTGAAATGCTGATGACCATGAACTGTTGTTATCAAGATCCCTGATATAACAAAACGTGCCCCAGTTATCGCGGGTACAGTCTTCGCGCCAGCGATTGATCGCAAGATTTTTCCAACGGCTGTATCCACCACCCGCATTGGTGACCATAACATGATAGCGGCCGTTCGATAAAAGTTGTACTTCGGGAATAGTAGTATTGGGCGTATTCAGTACACGAATAAAACCTTCACCGCCGGGAGTAATGCTGGTATCGGCTTCATGCACACTGGGCGAATAAAACGTAGTCACTCTCGGAATTCTTTCCTGGAGCAGGAGCAGGGCCGACTTCACTTCGATATCCGATTCAAATCGCTGCTGCATCGGCTGCTGGTGTAGTAATTGACTGATGGCAAGAAAACTCATACCCTGGTGATGCGCCATAAACGATTTCACAATTGCATAATTCTGTTTTCGCGAAAGTCGGGAAGGTGTATAGTCGACAGCCTCGTAAAATCCAAACCTTCCTTCAAAACCTTCGTCTCTCATCACCTGGAGATTCTCATACGCTTCTTTTGGATAAACCATCAGGCTAAGTATGGTGGAGTAGGGGGAAATGACCAGGTCTTCACCCAGGCCCCGTTTAAAACCTAATCCTGGTACGCCGAACGGATGATACTGGTAGTTAAGGTTAGCGTCTACCATATTATAACCCGATTCCGAAATACCCCAGGGAACCCCTCGCTTTCTCCCATATTCCATTTGTTTTTGTACCACCGCTTTGCTGGTTTGATCCAGCAGGGTGTTGCGATAAGTGGGCATCACCAGCAACGGCATCAGGTATTCAAACATGGAACCGCTCCATGAAAGCAGGATAGGTGTCGCACCGATATTGGTGAGTTGTCGTCCCAGGGCAAACCATGATTGTTGCGGTAATCTTCCCTGTGCGATCGCGACGAATGTTGTCAGCCTGGCCTCAGAAGCGAGCAGATCGTAATAGCTGTTATCACGGCGATGTTCCTCTGCGTTATAGCCAATGGTAAGCAGGTGCTGTGAACGATCATACAGGAACTCAAAATCAACATGGGATAGTTGTGTGCATTTCTGTACGATCTGTTCAATCGTCAGCATCATGGCTTTGGCACGACGACCTGATTCTGTAATTCCGGTGCGGTATTGCGTAAGCCAGTCATTTTCCTCTTCTGTATTATCGGGAGAATAGAGTTCGCTGATCTTA
This sequence comes from Bacteroidota bacterium, assembly GCA_023412975.1. Classification (GTDB taxonomy): domain Bacteria; phylum Bacteroidota; class Bacteroidia; order Chitinophagales; family Chitinophagaceae; genus Terrimonas_B. Next base: position 11,489 of record JAEZRB010000250.1, read on the forward strand.
CTGAGCAGGATTCTTTCAATCTTTGACAACTGCCTGTAACTGGGAATACCAGGCAGGGAAGGTACCAATTCTTTAAAACGCCCCGGCGGCTCCTCCATCAATATCCAGGGCAGGTACACACCGATATCATTTTTAATACTCCTGATATGTGTAAATATTTTTTGAATCCACCAGTCCGCATCGGTTTGCGGATCGATATCGAGGTTGACCAGGATCTGGGTCAGTTGCTGCTCCAAACCGTCGAGATAAGATTTGATTTTATCAGTCGATCCTGCATGCTCGCGATAGCTGGAAACCAGTTGTTGTTGAAATTTCTTTAACGCAGGAATTTTTAGCTTTTCCTGCAGTATCCGGGTTTCATCGATCAGACCTTCAAACATTCTCTCAGAAATGATCCTGTCATCAGGTACCGAGATCAATCCCTGTTTTAACGCAACCAGGTGACCAATAAAATTTCCATTGTCGACCGTTGAAATGTATTTTGGCTTGAGCGGCGTGAGTGATTGTGTGTCGTACCAGTTATAAAGGTGCCCACGGTATTTTTCCATACTTTCAACCGTACTGAGTGTATTGGTTGTCAATTCAACGAGCTCACCCGCTGTGATGTATCCGAAATCATAAGCTGTTAAATTCGACAAAAGGGATAATCCAATATTTGTGGGTGACGTGCGATGTGCGATACGTTCCACAGGTTCTTCCTGGTAATTGTCGGGAGGCAGCCAGTTGTCTTCCCTCCCTACATAAGTTTCAAAAAATGCCCAGATCTTCCTGGCCAGACGACGCAGGTTGATCACCTGTTCATTACTTAGCTCTATTTTCTTGTCAACGACTGGTCTGCTGATAAACCAGGCAATAAATGGTGAAGCTGCCCAGGTAATGAGAATAGGAAATACCTTAGCCATGGTGATCGGCGAATACACCGCCAGGAAAATAAATACCACAGACGCGACAAACGGCGAGATCCACATGGCCTGGTAAGCGCCGGGAACCGTTTTTCTCCCCGTTATGGCACTATGAAAAGGTTGCCACTGCAAAAGGTTTCTCCTCGAAAGATAAACCCGCCACAGGGTTAGAATGATCGCTTCCAGGTTGACATACACTTCGTAGGGCAGAAAAATAAAGTTGAACAATTGCTGGAAGGTATTGTCCTTTAAAGAACGGCTTGTGTAGACG
>JAEZRB010000272.1 GCA_023412975.1 Bacteroidota bacterium
ATGTATCGCATGTGAGCTCACTTCCATAAACACATGTGTACAGGACGCATCCACCATTTGCTTTAGTAGCCGGTTCAAACTGACCGCGTCGGGAGTTGTATGAGTAGCCGGTAAGACCGTATTGCCAATATGGTTCTCAACCGTACTTAACAACCCGCACTTATATCCCAATGATGTAAAGAGCTTAAATAATAATGTGGCAATCGTTGTTTTCCCATTCGTACCGGTGACGCCTACCAGTTTCAAACGCTCCGATGGCTGATCAAAAAAATTATGCGCAATCCAACCTGCCGCCGCTGCACTGTTTTCCACCTGCACATACACCACACCCTGTTTCAATTCGACCGGCATCGCTTCGCAAATCACGGCCTGCGCACCATTCTCAACCGCCTTGTCAATAAACTGGTGTCCGTCGGACTGGCCTCCCTTCACTGCCACAAACAATGCCCCAGGTTTCACATTTCTCGAATCAAGTTGTACATCCTGGATGTTTATTGCCGTACTACCCGTAACGGACCTGATCGAAACTTTATATAAAACATCCTGTAATAGCACAGATTCTTATTTATGTCAGGTTCAGTACAACGTCCATTCCTTTTTTCAGCATTGTTCCGGGATCAACCGACTGACCCGAAACTTTTCCTTTTCCTTTTATCGTCACTTTTACTCCAAGGTTTTCCAATAGAAATAAAGCGTCCTTCAAACCCATTCCTTTAACATCGGGCATTATGTTTTCCTGCACCGGCACTTCCTTCACGACTGGCTGGTAGTTTACTGCGATCACATTGCCATATTGCGCTTTACTTGATGAGTCGTTATATGCGATATTCAGCGATTGGTATACGTTCCTGATATCTGCGGTGGTGCCCGCATAAAAGAAGGCTGCGCTATCTTTTTTTGCGGCATAGAGATGTGGCGCTTTCTTATCTACATACATAGCATAGATCTTAGTCGCTACGTCTTTAAACACAGGACCGGCCAATGTACCACCATAGTGTTGGGCCGCATACGGTTTAGAGCGAATAACAACAATGCAGGAATACTGCGGATCGTTGGCTGGGAAATAACCTACGAAGGAGGCCTGGTACACACCTGCGCTATATTTTATACTACCATCCGCCACATGCGCCGTTCCTGTTTTTCCACCTATGGTGAAGGGCATATCTTTAAATGCGTATCGTCCGGTACCTTCTGTCACAACAGCTTCCATACTTTCTTTAGCAGCATTGATCACATCGGGTCTCGCGATTGCGTCGTCCATGACAGTTGGCTCAAACTGCTTTAGTACAATCCCATCCTGCTGCACGCTATTGACCAGATAAGGTTTCATCATCTTGCCGTTGTTGGCCACAGCATTGAACAGTGTCAGCGTATGAAGGGGGCTCACCTGTGCCGCATAGCCGAAACTCATCGTGATCATATTCATCACACCGCCCCTGTTTTTATCAAGTGAAGCAAAACGGGGACTGGGAATATTTGAAAGATCTACAGGTGAGGGAGTATCCATATGATAGCGATGCAGGTAATCCCGGAATTCTTTTGGATTTTGTCCGAAGGCTTTGTAGGCCAGTTTGCTCATACCCACATTCGAACTGTGTGCAAAACATTCTTTTACTGTCAGGACAGGTTTGGGAGAGCGCTCTGCATCATTTACGTTTCTTGGACCCACAACCATCCGACCCGCGCTGCCCACTTCCACCAGGTCGGTCATCTTTGAACTACCTTTTTCCAGCACGGCTAACAATGTCACCAGTTTAATGGTGGAACCAGGTTCTGTAACACGTAAGGCGTAGTTATCATCTTCCCAGTAACTGCCATCGGGTCTGCGGCCCAGGTTGGCGATCGCTTTAATCTTTCCCGTTTTGGTTTCCATGACTATACATGTACCATATAAAGATTCAGTCGCCTCCATTTGTTTGAGCAAAGCGGTCTCGGTAATATCCTGGATATTCACATCGAGCGTGGTAAATATGTCCTTACCATTTTCGGGTTCTATCTGGAATCCTTCTACCGGGATCGCTCCACCTGAGGCATACCTGACCAGGCGTTGACCTTTCTGGCCCGTGAGTAGTGAATCATAGGTTTTTTCAAGACCTACATTTTGCTTTTTCACTTTGCCGTTGCTGGCAATATGTTCACGCGAAAGACCGATAGTGCGGTTGGCGAGTAATCCGAAGGGTGAAAGCCGCCGGCTGTTTTCTTCTACGATCACGCCACTTTTGTTGCGCCCTAATCTAACCAGTGGAAACTGCCGGAAGTTTTTATATTGCTCAAAAGATAATTTCTTTTTCAGTGGGTAGTAACGGCTTTTCTTTTTGTAGCCTGCCAGTAACTCCTTTTTATACTGAGCCGTTGTTTTGTCTCCGAAATAACGTGAAAGCGAAATAGCAAACGAGTCGATGTTTTCATGAAACACTTTCCCGTTTTTATCACGTAAACCATCAGCCTGGAAGTCGAGATAGATATCAAATTCCGGGAGCGAGGTACTCAGCATCTGGCCATCTTCACTATAGATGGTTCCCCGGTCGGCATCCAGTTCTACGATGCGCTGGTGCATACTGTCGCTCATACTGCGCCAGTGCTCACCCTCGAAACGCTGGATATAAAACGCTTTCCCAAGAATGAAGACGCAAAGGACTGCCATGCCGATAAAGCACAGGTACACCCTCCACAATATGTCGCGCCTTACTTCCATTTTTCGTTTAACAGTTGTTTTTCTTCATTAAAACCCTCACCCATTGCCACCAAATTCCTAAATCCAAATCCCTAATTCCTATTGAGCCCCCTCCGCCACCTTCCCTGCCAACACCACCGGCGATGCTATCAATTCTTTCAAACCCAGGGGCTCAACAGCTTTTACCAGTTCGCTTTGTTTGCTTCGAAACATCACTTCAGCCTTTACCGTCTTATATTCATGCTGTAGTTCTCTCACTTCCCGTGTTGTCCGGCTTATTTTTCTCGCTGTCTTATCAGCCATATGACCATTATATATGTAGATGACGGCTAATAGCGTAAGAAATAAAAAGAAAGGAACCTGTTTTACTACCGACTGGTAATTCAACAATTTCTTCCAACCGCGCACCGGTCCCTTTCCTTGTTTTATTTCTTTTCCGTCCATAATCTCTTATTACAGTATTCCATTTTCACTTTTCCACATCACCACATTTTCACATTCTCCCTCCGCATTTTCAAATCCTCAAATTTTCAAATTCTCTCTGCAACTCTCAGTCTCGCACTCCTCGATCTCGGGTTATTTTTTATCTCTTCTTCCGAAGGTTCGATTGGTTTTTTTGTAACCAGTTTTAATTCGTTTATCGTTTCAGTATTGATAAAAGGATTCTCCACCGACTCTTCAAATGAGCCGCGCTTAAAAAATACTTTAACCAGCCTGTCCTCTAAAGAATGGAATGTGATGATGGCAACCCGGCCTCCGGGTTTCAGCAGTTTTGGGATTTGCTGCAGCATTTCTTTCAATGCTCCCAATTCATCATTCACTTCAATGCGCAACGCCTGGAAAACCTGGGCAAAGTATCTGTTTGGGTTTCCTTTCACGATCTCCCGGAGTGCTTGTTTAAAGCTGTCAATGGTTTTTAATGAAACATGACTTCGCGTATCCACGATGGCCTTCGCCAATGTCTTCGCATTGGTCACTTCGCCATATTGCTCAAACATCTTATGCAACTGCAATTCGCTGTAAGTGCTGATAACATCATAAGCTGTCAGGGTCTGCCGCTGGTCCATGCGCATATCGAGGTTGGCATTGAAGCGAGTTGAGAATCCACGATCGGCCTCGTTGAACTGGTGGCTGCTTACGCCGAGGTCGGCCATGATGCCATCAACCGCCGATACCTGGTGCAAACGAAGAAGTCTCCCAATATGTCGGAAATTGTGGGGAATAAAAACCAGGCGATCGTCGGCAGGCAGGTTTTGCCTGGCGGCTTCATCCTGGTCGAAGGCAAACAATTTTCCCTCAGAACCGAGTTTTTCCAAAATGGCTTTGGAATGACCACCTCCGCCAAAAGTGCAATCCACATATATTCCGCGAGGTTTGATAGCTAACCCGGCTATCGTTTCCTGCAGCAGAACGGGTACGTGATAGGTTTGTCCTGGTGACATGCCTGGTTGGTCAGTTAATTTTTCGCCTTTATTTGACTTCTTCCCCATGTCAGTCAATTAACTTTTAAACCTTGCCCCGGTCAGCTACCCGGACTATTGCCACCTCCCAATACCTTGTGCACCATTTTGCTTAATGCTTCCGGTGAGATCGAATCAAAGAGCTGTTTGTACTTATTACTATCCCAGATTTCAAGTTTGTCATCGGCCCAGTGCATGACCAGGTCTTTTTGTAACCCAGCATGCTCTTTCAGGTGTTGCGGCACCAGTAGTCGGCCTGCAGTGTCCGGTTCCACGTAGGCGGCGCCGTTTAAAAAAAAGCGGCGAACCGGCCTTTCTTCCTCATTAAAATCGTTCAATGTCCTGATCTTCGCCGCAAATGCCTCCCAATTCTTCAATGTGAATAAGGTGACGCAATTGTCCAGACCCCTGTTGAAAACAAAGCGGGTACCCTCCTCCTCCGACAACTGCTTTTTGAAGGCAGCCGGTAAGAGGAAGCGACCTTTTGAGTCTAAAGTCGCCTGGTATTCGCCAAGGATATCTATCATTATCAGGTGCTTGGATCAATTTTGTACTAATTCACACAAAATAACACTTTTTCCCACTTTCTATCCAAATTTTGGCATTTTTATTTTGTCCACAAACTTTTTTTACAGGTAAGCCAATACCCTATTGGGTTTCGCCAGATCAGCGTCGGTGTTATCAGATTTTACCTGTTAATATCATGTGCATTGCGGTGGATAAGGAGTGGAAAAGCGCTAGCGGAGTTGGTTATCCTTGAGGCTAAGGTTAAGGTTGAGGCTGAGGTTAAGGTTAAGACATAGCTTAAGGTGGAGGTGGGAGCTCAATCTAAATCTCAACTTTAATCTTAATCTCAACCTTAATCTCAACCTTAACCTCAATCTCAATCTTAATTTGAATCTTTGCAAAAATGCATCCCAAACAGCTTTCCATCTCCGACTACACGTACCAGCTTCCCGAACATCGAATTGCGAACTACCCGCTCCCCGTACGTGACGCTTCCAAACTGCTTGTATATGATAGTGGAATTATCAGGGATGATAACTATAAAAACATTACCTCTTATATCGCGCCTGGCTCCGTGCTGATCTTTAATAATACCAAAGTGGTGGAGGCAAGACTACTTTTTCAAAAACCAACCGGCGGCACCGTGGAGATATTTTGCCTGGAGCCACACGAGCAATATGCTGATATCAGCTCAGCAATGTCGGAGAAAGGAAAAGTGTGGTGGCAATGCCTGGTAGGTGGTGCTTCCAAATGGAAACACGGACAAGTATTAAAAAAAATAATCACTGCTTACGGAAAGGAGATCATTTTGCAGGCTGTGTATGTAGAAAAAAGAATGGGAAGCTTTGTCATTGAACTCTCCTGGTCGGATCCGGAAATGAGTTTCGCAGAGTTGTTACATCACGCAGGAGCAATCCCCCTTCCTCCTTATATCAAAAGAAAAGCTGAAAGCAGCGATGCAGAAAGGTATCAAACCATTTATGCCAGTCTCGATGGTTCAGTTGCCGCTCCAACGGCCGGCCTGCATTTTACCGACGAATTATTCGGGGAGTTTGCTAAAAAAAACATACAGCGAAAATTTGTAACGCTTCATGTAGGCGCCGGGACATTCAAGCCTGTTAAATCGGAAACGATGGAACAGCATGATATGCATGCGGAGTATATTGATGTTTCAAAAGAAACCATCAACGATATTCTTGCCAACCTTGACAATAGGATCATTGCTGTCGGCACTACTTCCCTTCGAACGATAGAAAGTCTTTACTGGCTGGGCGTAAAACTATCCATCGAAAAAAACCAGTCAATACCTGAACTGCAACAGTGGGATCCTTATGATCTGCCTGTACAGGATCTTACGGTTCAACAGGCCCTGGAAAATTTGCGTACGTGGATAGAATCAAATTCATTGGAGAAGCTGGTCACCAAAACAAAAATTATTATTGCCCCTGGCTATACACCAAAAATTGCGGATGGACTGATCACCAACTTTCATCAACCGCAATCCACCCTGCTTTTACTGGTCGCGGCGCTCGTTGGTGACGACTGGAAAAGAATTTATGAACACGCTTTGCAAAATGACTATCGCTTCCTCAGTTATGGAGATGGCTGCTTTTTGAACTTCAGGAAATAAATCGAAAAGGTATTCTTTGTAAAAAGGTTTGAAGAATACAATGCTATGCTTTCTTCAATGGAAAATTCAACACAAACGAACTTCCTTTACCCAGTACACTGTCTACTTTAATTTCACCACCCTGTGCTTCAACCACCGATTTCACATAACTCAGACCCAGTCCAAATCCTTTTACGTTGTGCAGGTTTCCGGTATGCGCCCGGTAAAATTTTTCAAACACACGCTTGACTGTTTCCTTGTTCATGCCAATACCGTTGTCCTCTACTTTTATCACCAAATTTTTTCCATTCGATTGTGTGGATATTTTTACCTGTAAAGGAGTATTCTCCCTGGAGTACTTGATTGCGTTATCAATCAGGTTATTGATCATATTGGTGAAATGCACTTCATCGGCCATTACAAGATCCGTTTCTGCGTTAAGTGTAAGTTCAGCCTTGCCATTTTTTTCCTGCAGTTGCAAAGCAAAATTGTCCACCACATCCCTGATCACCTCATGCGCATGAAGAGGCTGCATATTCAGCTCTACTTCCTGTTTATCCAACTGTGATGCCTTCAAAATAGTCTCCACCTGGCGGTTCATCCTTTGATTTTCTTCCTTGATAATCGCGCTGAAATAACCCATCTTTTCCCGGTCCTGCATAACCTTTTCATTCTTTAGTGCATCCACGGCAAGTGATATCGTCGCGATGGGCGTTTTAAATTCATGCGTCATATTATTGATGAAATCATTCTTGATCTCACCCAGTTTTTTCTGACGCAACATGGTCCGCACCGTGAGATAAAATGCGGTGATAATGATGATGGTGAAAAGAATGGATGAAAGTATGCGTACGCGAAGCTCTTTTAACGCAGCATCTCTCCAGTCGAGTGCTACCACGACAAGAGTTTCATCAAGCGCAAGATTTTCCGCTGCCGAGCCACTGGGAGCAAACAAAGGAAAGCCACGTGAATAATTATTAAGTGTGTCGTCGTATTCGACGGCAAAGTTCCGGGATTGCAGCTCGATCTTCTCAACGCCCTGTGTTCTGGGGCTGATGGTCGCCAGCATAAACTCAAACCTCACTTTATCCAGTTCCATGGTATGAAACGCCTTTTCAATTTTCTCACGAAGTTCAGCGGCGGTAAAACGGCGACCAATGGTGACAGGTCTCAAAAATTCCATGGTGAAATCATCGTGAAAGATAGCGTTGGGCGAGCTGATCTTGCTACTGAGATAATTTCCCTTGTATTGCGCCAGCTCATCGCCTACCATCATCACCGCCCTTTCTACTTTGCCCTTGATCTGCTCCTCTTTTAAAAGGATCATATTTTTGAGCCAGGATATCTGGATAAAAATAATGCCGAGCAAAGAAAGCGTAATCAGTACTGTGATGATTGTAAAGGTCCGTTTCACGAAATTTTAGATTGCTGGATTTTACGGAAAGATAAAAGGTTTTTGTTAACCATGGCAATCCGGCAAAAATACTACACAGCCAGTCAGATGCTGAATCTTTGCAAGTCACTACTCCTTTTTTAACTGTACTTTAAAGGTACATGCTCCTGAAAGTGGCCGGTAAGACGGGGAGGCGGGAAGTATCATTTTACTTATTTATTTCCCTTACCGTCTTCCCGCCTCCCCGGCAATAAAATAGTCCCGTTTTTTTCAAAAAAATTAAAAATCCTAACTTGAAGTATGGTTGACCCCGGACCTGGCATATTATTAATAGCTGACCCGTTCCTGAAAGACCCCAATTTTCTCAGGACGGTCGTACTACTTTGCGAACATCGCGAAGAAGGTAGTTTTGGTTTTGTTCTCAATCGCCAATTTGAAAACACGCTCGATGAACTGATCCCTGACCTGGAAGGTTTTAAATTCCCGGTTTACTATGGTGGACCGGTTCAGCGAGATACGATCCACTTCCTTCACCAATATCCTGTAGATATCCCGGGTGGTGAAGAAGTCATGAAAGGCATCTACTGGGGAGGTGACTTCAGCAAAACCGTTGAACTGATCCAGAGTGGTGATGTTGACTTTAATAAGATCCGTTTTTATATTGGTTATTCGGGTTGGAGCAATGGTCAGCTGGCTGATGAGATAAAAGAAAAATCCTGGCTCACCGTGCAGGCTAACCGTAAGTTAATTTTTCAGACCGATGCGGGAGACATCTGGAAAGAGTCGCTCAAACACCTGGGTGGTGACTATGAAATGATGATCCATTTTCCTACGGATCCTCAGTTAAATTAGAATTGATTTTTTGCCGGGGAGACGGGAAGGCGGGAAAGAAAAAATTTAAATACCCGGGTTTAGTTTTATTAAGAGATATTACCCCAGGTTTCGTATCCCAGTTAGATCAACGATGCTTGATTTTTTGCCGGGGAGACGGGAAGGCGGGAAAGAAAAAATTAAATATCCGGCTTTAGTTTTATTAAGAGATATTACCGCAGGTTTCGTATCCAAGTTAGATCTACGATGCTTGATTTTTTCCGGGGAGACGGGAAGGCGGGAATGATGAAATTTAATAACCTGTTGT